>JACOYE010000024.1 GCA_016182045.1 Candidatus Microgenomates bacterium | reverse complement strand
TCGCTTTAGAACTATCAAATCAAGAGCTAAAAGCCCCAACACTAAAGTCAGTATACCAGCGGCGTAAGTTTTGGAAATTATAAAAGGATCGAAAAGGGGATCGAAAAGGGGTCTGGTTGTTACATTAGTTATCCCGGATACATTAATGGAGGATGAAGAAAGTTTTACTCCCTGATCTGAAATAAAATTGCCGGTTGTCCCAAACATTTGTACCACTAAAGTGGTTCTTTGACCGTTTAAAACTCCGTCCTCCACAGCAATACCAATATCTTTGTATTTGGAATTTAGCAAATTTTCTTTATGGGTGGGGGAGTTCATCCAAGCTTTAACAACATCTTCATTATTGGTAAAATTCTTGGCTAAGTTTTCCCCGGCAAAGGAAAATCTATAACCTGATGAGGTGATAAAATCCCAGGGGGTCTTGCCTGATGGGGCAAAATGAGCCCAGTAATTTTCGGAAAACATGTTACCTGCTTTGGCTTTAGCAGCTTGATCAAGTTCGGAATTTTCTGAAAGAGGCCGAAGGCCTAATTTTTCCCTTTCTTTATTTGTAAGTTCTATCACTTGTTGAACTGTAATACTGGAGGTTGTTCCTAAAATGCCCGGCTTGGCATAACCCAGGATAGAAAAAAATGTTTGCAGTAAAATAAACAGCAAAATATAAATACTCAATCCATGCCAAGATATTAGATGGGCTTTTTCATGAGTATCTTGATGAGGTAAAATCAGATGTTTCCAGTTCACATAATCAGTATACCAGCTTATCTTCCATTTTTTTACCATTAACCGGAATATTTAAGGCAAAACCCAAAGCATTAGCCACGGAAACCCCTACCCGAAGTCCTGTAAAAGTCAATTCGAGCCGGCACCCTTGGGGTGGAAGTTCGAAGTAGTTTTACTATGAGAGGCAGTAAAACCTGTGAGCCAAATTTATTTTTGGCAGATAAAGTTTTTAAAACTTTGCCGTGAGCATCGCGAAGGGCTATTATTACTTTATTTTGCTCTTTGGTATTAATACAGAGAATCATGCATGAATTTTAGCACATTTGCCACTTGCATTTTTTATAAAAGTAGCTTATGATACCCTACATTATGGCAGGACATGAGGCAGAATTTAACTGGGCAAAAAATAACTATGCTCCAAATGGTGACTTGATTGATAGACAACCGGGATTAATCAGAATACTTACGGGGGGGTAATGCATGTTTTACAAGAGGATCCGAATGACTTAAATTATCGTCTAACTCCTCGAAATAGTCCAGGTTATGACAAAAGTAAAGTATTTTACGGTTATCTGGGCAGTACACCTTTGGGGTGGGCCGAAGCTGCTGCTGACCAACCTTTTAGTTTTGATGATCCCGATAGAATCAATCAAACCATAGCCTGCATGAGAAAATTAGCAGGTACCGATCTAACACAAACAAGTAGCTTACTGATCTCTAGTGAGGGGGTTCGTTATCTTAATTCATTAAAACAACTTCTTGGTCAATCTAATCCTGAAACATTAAGGAAAATAGCAGTCTTGGAAGATGAATTCCAAAATTTAACGGGTACTCGCTTCGTTAATACTTTTTTACAAATTGCAGACGAGATGGATAGACTAGGCTTAACAGAAATTATGCTCCAAGAAACGGATCCTAAATCAAGAGAATTAACTTTTAGTACTACTTCCGCTTGGCTTCGCCATGTATATGGTCAAGAGGCAGCTTAAAACAGCTTACCATAAAACTGCTATAATTCCTACTAACTATAAGACAATTTCAAGGGTTCAATTTAATTAGTTAGATTTGCAGTAAAAATTCCTCTGATGTGAGGATTTTTATTTTTTTGTATTTTCCCAAATCCAGCAAATCCTGATCCCCGGTGACGATAAAATCGCAATTGCCCTCCCGGGCTGCTTCCAAAACCCGATTGTCATCTTCATCTCTTAGAATATGTAATGTTTCATGCGGCGCCACTACCTCAAATTTATCCTCTATTTCCGAAATAGTAAGCTCTAAATCCGAAAAAGACAGGCTCTAAATCCGAAAAAGACAGTGATAGTTTTTTAATCAAAATTTCCCGAACTTCTGCCAGTAATACTTCCGAAGTTACACCTTGAATTTTTTCTTCCAGCGCCAGTAGCAAAATTTTGCCAGGTTTTCCTCCATAACCTATGGCAGAGATAATCACATTGGTATCAAGAACTACCCTAGGGTTTGCGGCCATGGCGGAACTCATAGACTATGTCGTTAATCTGTTTTTCGCTGGTAATACCCATTTCTCTGGCAGCTTTCCTTCCTGCTCTGAAAATATATTCCCACTTTTTTTTATCTTCCAAGTACCTGCGCAAAGCTTCTCTGATCAGCTCGGAGCGGTTTTTATATTCAGTCTTGGCGACTTTATCTACTTCTTTTACCAGCACTTGCGGCAAGGCAATATTAAAAGTTTGTGTTTGCATATACAATTATTGTATATTACTTGTATATTCTTGTCAAGATAGTATAATAACTTCATGGATGATTTAAAGCAGCGGTTTGAAAAAATATCCCTTTCTTTTGACCGGGAGAAAATGC
>JACOYE010000015.1 GCA_016182045.1 Candidatus Microgenomates bacterium | reverse complement strand
TAGAAAACATTTAGATTTTTCCGTGTGGAAAAAAGAGGTATTGAAAGATCCAGAACTGAGGGTAGAATATAACCGCCTGCAGCCAGAATATGCTGTCATCCAAGCTATACTTGATGCGAGGATTAAAAAGGGAGTAACCCAAAAAGAACTGGCTCAAAGGATTGGCACCAAACAATCAGTCATTTCAAGACTCGAATCAGGTAGAGCTAATCCATCAGTTGCCTTTCTTAAGAAGTTAGCACAAGCTTTAAATTCTCACTTGGAAATCAGGTTTAGATAATAAAAATTACTAAAGAATAATCTGATAAACTCTGGCAGCCCGCTTCGCCTGCTAGACGCAGTCGAGCGAGGCGAGCCCGCTTCGCCGAAGCTCAGCGAGGTGAGTCTGGTTAACATCACGTCAGGAGCTCTTTTTTGTAAAACCAAAGATGATTAAAATGTTGACATTTATTGAAAGCAAGTTCTGGCTAATGCTAATTATTGCCCTTTTACTTGGTTTGTTTGCTCCTTTCTTTGGAAAGACTCTCAATCCGTATGTATTATTTTTACTGACCATAGTGTTATTTCTAGCTTACTTAAAAGTAGATTTTTTTGAAATTATTACACATATTAAAAAACCAATCTTTATAAGTTATATTATTTTCCTTTATCTTATTCTGATTCCCGCCTTAACTTTTCTTATTTTTAGACTTATTAACATAGAATTAGCAGTAGCATTTTTATTATTAACCTCAGTTCCTCCTGGAATGGCGGCTCCGGCATTAACAGATTTTGTTAAAGGTAATACATCTCTTTCTATTGCCATATCCGTAGTTGCCTATATTATTTCTCCTTTTACAGTCGTATTTTTAATGTATCTTTTTACAGGCAAGATATTACAGCTTGATTTAGTAAGCTTATTTAAAACGCTTGCCATTTTCAGTTTCTTTCCATTAATTGTTGCCCAGATTTGCAGGAAATTATTTTTTAAAATAGTACAAAAAACTAAACATCTGTATTCTGGATTTAGTGTTTTATTAATATCTTTTCTGGTTTATATTGTGGTGGCAAATCAATCAGCACAAATATTAGCTCATCCCTTTGCCATAATACCTTATGTAGCTTGGCTATACTTACTTTTTATTCTCCTTCACATAGCAGGATATCTAGTTGGGTTTTGGAGGAAGAAAGAGGATAAAGTTGCCCTATCTGTTACAAAGACCTATATGAATATTGCTTTGGCCATAGTTTTAGGATTATCCTTTTTTACTCCCAACATAGCTCTAATTCTAGTACTGTCAGAGATTCCCTGGAGTACTACGCTGGGTGGATTTAGGCATATTATAAAATATCTAGATTAAGGATGAAAACTATAGAAGAGGATTTTTGTTGAAATAATCATAAACAGCCTTGGAAATTTTGGCAATATCTTCCGTGGCGGTTGGAGCTGAATCAGTCTGGGATAAAACTACAATTATATAATCACCTCCGCCGGCTGGCGGATCCGTAGATACTATTCCCCCATCATGTTCAGAAAATTCAATATCCCCGGTTTTGTGAGCAACCCTTGTCCCTTCCGGTAAATATTTCGGTATTCTGTCATTAATCTTTTGCCTACTTAATATTTCCAGCATTTCTTTGGATGATTCCACATCCACTATTTCCCCCATATACAACTTCTCAAAGAACTTTCCTATATCAGATGCCGTGGTTTTAGGCGGACCAAAGCTTGATGAGTTAAACCCATATTCTTTTAAAAAATCTTCCAGAGCCTCATTACCTACCTTTAAAGTAAGCATAAAAGCAGCATAGTTGTGAGAGATGGTGATCATTTGTTCCAGGGCCTCTTTAATAGTGTAGTCAATACTGCCCTCTTTTAATTCTGCGTCCTCCTCAGATATACCAAACCTTCTGTTTAAGTCCCCCACATCAGCCTCGATTATTTCATCCCCCTCAATCTCCCCTGCTTGAATTTTTTTAAATACGGTGCCCATTACCCAAAGCTTATATAAACTGCCTGCATCGAAAGTCTGATTCTCATTTAGGGTATATGTTTCTTCTGTTTGAAGATTTTTAATAAAGATGCCAAACCTGCCCCGAGAATTTTGCAATGAATCCTCAACTGCCATCCTTAAGGTGGGTTTAACAAAGGGATTAGCAAGTGTTATCGGCTTATTATCATTAAAGCGCCCGGTAAATATAACGACTAACAGAGTGAAAATAATCCAAAAAGATAGCTTTACCAGTCTGCTCATTATATGTCCAAACCATCAGAGGCTTTGTAGATCCTGGTCAACCGTGGAAAATTCCTTATCTAAATCATCAACACTGACAGAATCCAAATCGTTCTCTAAACTCTGTGTTGCATCTGCTGCCTTTGGTGGTTCAGCTGGAATTTTAGACTGAGGAACTTTTTGTTGATTGCTAAAATACAGATAAATTCCCCCCACCACTAAAATTATTACCACCAGCCCTATCAAAGATAACAAAATCGTTTTGTTGTTCTTACCCTCGGGAGCGGGAGTAACCGGTTGAGGAGCCATCATATTGGGGTTTGCCGTTTGAGGATTAGGCATATTGTTTGCGACTGGTTGTACTGGTTGTGTAGGATTATTGTCCACTTTGTGTTGCCTCCTCTGTTTTGCCTGATTTGGCCACTCTAATGGCATTGGCTACGGCCTGTTTGGCATCTATCAGCAACTGTCTTAAATTCCTCAAATCAGTATGCAACTTATCTCTGGCTGCCTTGGCATCTTTTCTCACCGAGCTTTCGGTGGAGACCTGGATAGTATAATCCATTAAAGATTGCTCCTCTACTTTAGCTGAAGCCGTGGCTATGGCATCCCTGGCATCGGCTATGGCTGCTCTGGCCAGAGCAGGATCTTTGATATCCGGTGTGGGTTTGTTGACTCTGTCTTCCAGTCTATTTAAGATGGAAGTCATCCTATCTAAATAGTTAGTCATCTGACTGACAAATTTTTCGTTAATTCTTCTTAAAGTACTATTTATTCTTTCCACTGTTTGAGCTTTTCTTTGATCCCTAAAAGTTTGCAGTTTTGCTTTGAGCGCGGCCTCTCTGGAAGCAATTCTGGCTCTTAGATCCGCCAGTTTATCTTGAATTAGGCTTCTCTGTTGTGCCACCCGATCCTGGGTCTGTTGTCTTTTAGCAGCTGCGGGAGATGTGGCATCTTGCGCCCAAACAGGAAAAGAAATAAGCAAAAAAAGGGCGGATAAGATTAGAACTGCGAAAATCCTCATAAGTGGAGATCTTAAGCAAACGGTCATTAATTTACTGTAACAAATAGAAATATACATGTCAACTTTTGTATAATAAGAATGAATTGCCCCCATAGCTCAGCCCCGATTAAATCGGGGTCAGTGGATAGAGCATTAGAGGACAAAGTAAGTGAAGTATGTTTTGGTTGTATATACTAAAAAATGGCTTAACAGATGGGTATTATATTGGTTCTACAAGTGATCTGGTAAGAAGATTGGACCAACATAGAAAGGGATATACCAGAACAACAAGGTTACTGGGAACATATGATCTTGTTTATAAAGAAGAGTATAATACACTTTTAGAAGCGCGGTTAAGAGAAAAGAAACTGAAATCTTATAAAAGTAAAAAATACATTGAGTGGTTAATTAATAATAAGCGCCCATAGCTTAACGGATAGAGCAAGTGAATTCTAATCACTAGGTTGGGGGTTCGAATCCCTCTGGGCGCGCAGACAATAAAGGAAGAGATGCCAAGCAAATCTATCTGGAAGGTGGGTTTTTGTTTTTCGGTATTCAGTCAGTATGAACTAGGAAATCAACTTTCTCATCCAACCTGGTTGTTTCCATATAATCTTCTACGGTATAATTGGCTCTATTATGAATAGGGGTGAAAGACAATCCAGATTCTACGAGGTGAGGGAAAGAGTTAGCTATGTTCCATCAATAACAGAAGTTCAAAGACATTTAGAACAAATAGTTAATCCTTATCGGCAACAAATGAATGATGCGGCTACTGTTAATAGGGCGGAATTTGTTCGTCAATTAGGAGATGCAATTAGGAGATGTAAGAGATGTTATCGTTCGACAAACAGGAAAACAACCTTCTCGTTTAATGATCAGTAGTGTAGCCATAGAGAATAGTGTAATTAGACCACTAGAAGATTCTGCTCAGGAATATTTTGCACATGGAGATTACGCAACGTATGTATTTGGATCAGATTTTGCACACGGTATTAATATGGTCAGAGTTTCTCTTGTGTTAGCTGAGGAATATGTTCGCGAATATGCCGAAGAGGTCATTAAGCGAGCACGACAAGAGCGAGAAGGATACCTTGGTGAAGGGATTCCAATTGCCGAAGCTGCTGAGGGGTATTTAGTAATGCAAAGGGAAGCAGGAGAGGCTGCGGGATTACTTTTGAAAGACCCAAGCGGGCTTACATTAGCACGAGCAGCTATGGAGTGGGTTAAACAACCACCTCGTCCCGGAAGAATTGAAAGAATATTTCCACCCAATAGAATTCGAGAATATGTGCATGCAGGTGCTGAAGTCGGTTTACTTGTATATGGAACTATGTATGATGTAACAGGTGATCTTGCAAAATAGTGGTTTTACCTTAATCTTCTTTTTTAATTAGCAAACTTATCCGCAATCAACTGCCAAAGATCGACTCTTTTGCCGTCATAACCCAAAGCCCAAATACCTACTCCCCCAAGCTCCTTCTGGTTTATGAAATCATATTTAATCCCTAAAGAGCGCGGATTTTCAAAGTGGACCATTCTGGCCTGGTTGGTTTGAGGATCAGTATAAATATAGGAGGGAGTTTGACTATCTTGATCCCAGTTGATTTGAACTTTTTTACTGTTTTCAGCAATCACCGCATAAGGGTAGATTCTGACATCCGCTCTTGAACCTGCCACCTGAGAATTTCGATTGGATACCACCGGCCAGTCATAACCATAATAAGGTACACCCAGTATCAGTTTTTCGGCAGGAGCTTTTTCCAGATAGGATGCTATTAGCCCCCTGATAGACAAACCAGCTCCCTCTATAGGGGCCACCGGTCCTGCCGAAGATGAATTGGGGGTATGAAAATCATAACCCATAATTACTATGGCATCGGAATTTTGGGAAAGAATGGGGATGTCATGAATTCTGGTGGCTGAGGCAGCATCCACAAAAGTGTCTACGGTCAGGACGGCATTGGGATATTCTCTCTTAAGTTCTCTGTTTAGATTGGTAATCAAAACGGAAAAACCATCAATCACTTTTTGATCGGGCGTGCCAATATACTCAAAATCAACATTGATACCGTCCAAAGATTTGGAATTCATTAGATACAAAGCATTATTAACGAAATTAGTTGATGATTGAGGGTTAGTTACCAATTTGACAATATTGGCTTGATTGAAGGCCTTCATTGTTACATAAACTTTAGTTTTGTTTCTTTTAGCCCGTTTTACAAACTTATCAAAGGCGGGGTTGGAGATAAAGTGAAACCAGGGATCAATCTGTTTGCCGGATGCATCCGTTTTGATGATATTCCCATCCCCGTCCACCTCCAAGCCGAAATAGCTGACGGATGTCAAAAGGGAGATATCTATTTCATCGGATTTTTCTATCACCCAGTAGGGCAAAAATCCCAACACCTCTTTTTTCAGCTGCCCAGAGATTGTTAAACGTAAATTATCAGGGGGAGCTTGAAATGCCTCCTCCACATTAAGGCCCTGCTCGTTAATAAATACATAAGGAGGCTCGCTGTCTTCCTGGGCAATCACCGGAGCGGTGATAGCCGGTAAGCTTTGAGTATTTTGAGACTCTCTTCCTTTTTGAAAATATCCAATCAGATCAAAACGCCAGGCAATTAAGAATATGATCACAAATAAAAGGGCCGCCCCAATCACCATATTTAATCCAATATTAAATTCCAAAAACCTTTGTAAAAACTTAAGTTTTTTCTCCTGTTCCTCAATTCTGGGCTCCAGATCTTGCTGGGGAATAGGGTTTGAGACAATTCGAACTTTGGCAGGCTTAGGGTAAATTATTTTTTGGTCTTCCATAAGGATAAATTTATCTGGCAATAATCACTGCCGTATCTTGTGTAAAATCTTGTTCGTTACTACAATAAATTGTATATTTATAGATTTTCTCAGCCGTGATAGTTAACTTTTCCTGAGATTTAAAGTTTTTGATGCTTTTATAACCCTTAGGCCATGAACCGGATGAGATGCAAATAGAGTAAGGAGTGGCTGTATTTAAACTATTCCAGGAGACTGTTAGACCATCTCCAACCCTGGCATCCAGAACTTGAGTTGAAGGAAATTGTTTATCATTGAGTATCAAATCGAATGAGGGAAAATATGGAGCGTTAGTCAGATTTTGGGCTCCCACATTGATAGTGACAGATGAACCGTCAGCCTCTCCCTCAGCGTTGGAGCAATCAATGGTATAGACATACGGATTATTGACATCTAACTTTTGGATGGTGAAACTGCCTCCCCCCACATCTTTAGGGCCTGCCCAGCTTTCATCCGTGGCTGTTAACCCGAAGCTTCTTCCAATACACCCTTGGGGGGTTTGGGCAGTAGTCCAAATTAGTGTTATGGGGAAATCATCTTTTGAGACATTAATCACCCTGTCAGATATGATATCCCGCCCGGCTATTCTTAAATTAACTTTGGGGGCTTTATCAATCTGGGAAGCTCGGGAAAATTGTTTGGGGAAAAGAGACTTCAATGTGGTGTTTTTAAAGGGAGCGGTGGAGGAAAGTAGAAAAAAGGCAATCAGTCCCAACACTACAATTGCCAGCAAAAATTTAACTTTGATAGTATACTGATCCTTTGGGTGAGCCATCTTTATTTATTATGAATATAATCTATTAAACTTTTCAAGCCTTCTTCAAGTCCGACTATTGGTTCCCAATTCAACTGCTTTTTAGCCTTTGTGATATCCGGACATCTTCTGGTGGGATCGTCCTCAGGTAAATTTTCCACATATTCCACCTCTGACTTCGATTTTGTCAAATCTTTGATCACTTTTGCCAACTCCAAAATAGTCATCTCATTAGGATTGCCAAGGTTATACACCTCTCCGCTTGCTCCCTTATCCATGGCAGCTATAAGACCGTCCACCATGTCTGAAATGAAACAGAAGGAGCGGGTTTGAGTTCCATCTCCAAAAACAGGAAGAGGTTTATTAGCCAAAGCTGCTGTAATAAATTCAATCACCACCCTGCCATCATCTGCCATACGCGGACCATAGGTGTTGAAAATACGCACAATCGTTCCATCCAGGCCTTTAGAGCGCACAAAGGTAGAAGTAATGGTTTCACCAAACCTTTTGGACTCATCATAAACGGCCCTGGGCCCAGTTGTGGAGACATTTCCTCTGTACTCCTCTTTCTGCGGATGTTCCAGCGGATCTCCATAGACCTCTGAGGTTGAGGCAAACAAAAACTTGGCCTCCAATTTAAGGGCTGCCTCACAAAGTTTCCATGTTCCTAAAGTGTTTACCTGCATGGTTTCAAAAGGAAGTGAAATGTAACTTTTCGGGTTGTTCTTGTTAGGTGAGGCTGGTGAAGCCAGATGATAAATTTGGTCGGCAGATTCACCTTCTGGAAGACCATTCACCACGTCATAGTTGATAAACTTAAAATGTGAATTTTCTTTCAAGTGTTTAATATTATCCTCAGATCCGGTCAGTAGATTATCCAGACAAATTACCTGGTGATTACTCTCGATTAACTTATCGCAAAGATGTGACCCCAAAAATCCAGCTCCCCCGGTAACTATGATCTTCATAATTTGATAATATCACACTTAAAGCTTAAATCTTCTATCAGCAAGGTAGGGATTATGTTTGCGTTGCATATGTTGTGAACCTAAAAGAATGCCTCTTTGCAGAGTAAATTCACCATATTTGTCATTAATGGTATCGATTGCTCGCAACACAGTTTCTTGTTTAGTGACTTCTGGTAATAAACTTAAACCTTGTGTATTAATAGGTTTTAAATTGGAAATAGAAGCACCAATCATACGGATTTTTTTACCATTCCAGATCTTCCCAAATATCCCCCAGGCAGTTTTAAAAATTTCCAACCCATCTTGGGTGGGAAAAATTGTTACCTGCATCCCATCATCAGAAAACTCTGAATTACCACTCCAGGAGTGGAATTGAGACTGCACTCCTGGAGTGTGCATTCGAAATGCTTCTCTGTACCAACAGCTGACTGTTTTCCCTATCAGTTTTTTAGATCTTAATCTTCTGGCAATCATCTCCGTTAATTTAAGTAGAATTTGCCTGATTTCAGTTGGATCATCTGTATCATGGTTTATAGTGTGTCTGTGGCCTACACTTTTCACTTCCTCTTTTTCGTAAAAAGGCACCACTTCTGAGTTATCTACTCCTCGGGCCATGTTGTATAAAACCTGGCCATAGCTTTTAAAAGAAGCAAGTAATGCCTCCAAAGGTACTTTCCTAAGCTGTGAGAAATTAAATATCCCCATATTATTAAGCCTTCCTTTAATCCTTGACCCTATTCCACAAATTTCATCCAATTCCGCTTGATCCAAAACTTTTATGGCAGTTTCCTGATCTGGAATTACCACCAATCCATCTGTGCGGTATCCCGCTTCATTTTTTTGCAAAGACCTAGCTAATTTGGCCATTAGTTTGTTGTAGGAAATGCCAATGGAACAGGTAATATACTCACCAATCTCAACTTTGATGCGGGATTTTATATCTTGGGCAATTTCTTTTGTCATTCCGAGGAGCGAAGCGACGTGGGAATCTTTCTTAAAAGAATCAAGATTGCCACAGCCATTTCGTGGCTTCGCAATGACAGGGGGAGGTAATTCTAAAAAAACCTCATCTATTGAAAACACTTCCAAAGTAGGGCTGTAGCCCTTTAAAATGTTCAAAAAACGCTTGGTACACTCCAAATACTTATCCGAATCCCCTCTGACCAAAATAATATCCGGACATAACTTTTTAGCCTGCCAGATTTGCATGCCGGTTTTAACCCCAAATTTTTTGGCCTCAATCGAGGCTGCACCCAGAACTGTCCTATCCATTCTGTCTCCACCAGTCACACCAATGGGTTTACCTCTAAGTCTAGGATTAGCTTGCTGCTCAACAGAGGCAAAATAAGAGTTGAAATCTATATGGAAGATAATTTTATTCATAATTTCAACTCCTGCGATAGTTCCGCGCTTCGCGCGTAGTAACTATCTAAAGAATTAAAATCAGTATGCAAAATGGTTCTCATTCCTCCTCCACTGCTTCCAGCATCCAGCTTAACTTATTAATATCGAATCTTAATCTATAGAAATTACCTCCAGAGGAAACAGAAAAGTGGTAAAATACCAAAGCGCCCTCACAGCTGGTATGCATAAGATTGATTTTATCAATCTTAATTTGGCGATTTTTCCAAAAGAATAAGTACGGCCTTATGTTATTTTTTTTAAAAAACACCCAAACATCAATAGGTTCTTGTATTTCCAGCATACCACACAATATTTTAATCCGAATAAAACCCAAAGATCAAGGGGTAGCTTTATTCTTTATTCTTGTTGCATTATTCTATTCCCCTAATGCTTATGCCATTACTGATCCTCTTGCTGTCCCAAATAACAAATTTGGAATTCATATTATTCAGGCCACACCTGATGAGTCCTCTCCTGCTGCTCAGATGGTTAATAACAATGGCGACTGGGGATATATTACTTTTCTAATAGAAAGTAAGGATAGAAATGAAGGTAAATGGCAGGAGTTTTTCAATGATTTAAGGAGAAGGCATTTAATTCCTCTAGTCAGACTAGCCACCAAACCGCTTAATGAGCATTGGGAAAGACCGTATGATGGTGAAGAAGAAGCCTGGGCAGGCTTTTTGGATAATCTTAACTGGCCCATCAAAAACAGATATGTGATTGTCTATAACGAGCCTAATCATGGCAAGGAATGGGGAAATTTTGTTGACCCCAAAATGTATGCAAAAGTACTAGATAAGACTATCACAGCGCTAAAAAATAAAAATCGAGACTTTTTTGTACTCAATGGGGGACTTGATGCCTCAGCACCTCATCAGCCCCCCCTGTATTTTGACGAGGTCCAGTTTTTAAAGGAGATGGAAAAAGAAGTTCCCGGAATACTCAACAAATTAGATGGTTGGGTATCTCACTCTTATCCTAATCCAGGTTTTGTTGGTTCTCCATTTGCAATTGGTAGAGGAACTGTCAGAGGTTGGTTCTGGGAACTGCAACAGCTGAGAAATCTGGGAGTGACTAAAAATTTGCCTGTATTTATCACAGAAACAGGCTGGAAACATGCTGAGGGAATAAGCTTAAATCCTACATTCCCCTCTGCTGAATTGGTTGGTGCTTATTATAGGAATGCTTTTGAGAATGCCTGGAATTCTAATAGGATCGTGGCAGTAACACCATTTTTACTAAGCTATCAGGAATTACCCTTTGACCATTTTTCTTTCAAAAAGATCACTGGAGAAAAACAGCCTAAAAAATTGGTGGAGAATCAGGTTCTTGGTATCCAATATCCCCAATATTACCCGCAATACCAAACATTAGCTGACTTGCCAAAAACAAAAGGTAAACCAGTTCAAGAAAACAAAGCCCAACTAATTAAAGGTGAAGTTTATAGCTCTATAGTTTCTGAGGAGGGATATAAAATTTTTCTTACATTTAAAAATACCGGACAATCTATCTGGAGTGGTTCGACTTTGCTCACCACAAGTGATCAGGTAAGGCTTTTCCCTCTGGAAGGAGGGAAAGATTTAGGAATAGAAGAGGTAGCACTTCCAGAGGACAAAAAAGTTGAGCCGGGTCAGGAACATACATTTATCTTAGATCTAAAAGCTCCAGAGAAGGGAATGTTTAAAGTAGTACTTAATTTATTTTCAGGATCTAATCAATTTGACAGCCAACCTTTAGAATTTGAAACCGAAGTAAAATCACCGGTTATTCTTAAGATAACCAGTACTCTTAAATGGAAGGAAATACATGCAGGAGAGTACTTACTTAGCATAGAGGGTGCAACTGGAGATACCATTCAAAAGATCATTCTGTCAGAAAAGGGTGAATCAGCTGAATTGGAAGTCAGATACTTACTTCCGGATTATACATTTGATTTCACTTTAGAAAAACCATTTTATAAATCCAAGACTATTAGACAAAGAGTATCCCCAGGTATAAATACCCTAGATTTTGGTATTCTTGAGCCGGATATTATTTCAGCTTTATTAAAACCCAAAGAGCTCTGGAATCTTCTGCCCTTTTCAAATTGACATATTTTGATCCATTTCATCCTAGTTGACAAGATATCTTTCACATTATATAAATATAGAACCTGTAAAAAACCGCAAGGTTATAAACTCCCTAAAAAGAGTTTATACAGGTTCTCTAAGAAACCCGCCGCAAGGTGGGTTTTTTAGTATAAACCGAAAACTGTAATTTAACGTTCTCCAATCAAGACTGCCCTTTCTATAGCTACTTTGCCATACTCATTTTTGGGGAAGATAAAAGATACGGGGTCTTTATGCACAGACACCTTATAAACTTCTGATACCTCTTGGGCAATTGCCTCATTAACCCCGTAAATTAGATTTCTGTACCCCGCCGCAAGATTAGTAAACGTATCATCAAAAAATACCAGCCTTGGTTCTCTCTCTTCCCATACTATCATCTTTTCTCTGATATGTGGTGCTAAAGTAGGTTTCGGAGGAATAAAAACAAGTTCAAATGCATCACCATGAAGAGAAACTTCCGCTGGACCTCTTTCAGCCATGACAACGGGAATCATCCTTGCCGCAAAATCTATCCATCTGGAAGTACCTAACCGTGAAAGACAGAGAGTATAAAAACTAACAATCCGTAAGGCTGTGTGGCGAATTTCTTCTCTTTTCCAATCTACATGCTCCACTAAAACTTCCGCCATGCTTTTAATATAACTAGAATCCGGAGCCAAAATCAAGTACAATATGCATCATGGTGGTCGTAGCTCAGCGGCAGAGCGCCAGATTGTGGATCTGGATGTCGCGGGTTCAAATCCCGTCGACCACCCTAGATATTGTCATTCCTGCTTGTTCTCCTGGACTATAAATGGCATGGGTTTATTTTTTTCTTTTGAAACAATATTTTGTATTGTTTTACTATTTTTTTTGGGGTTTGCTATATTTAATAAATAAACCTGCTCTTTTAGTGCAGGATCATATAATTCAATTGTCCCATAATTAAAAAGTAGCCCCAAAAGGGATTGTTCAAGTTTAGCTGCTTCAACAAAATTACAGGCATATTTTTGCTCTTTCCTATAAAGGATCCCGCTATGTTTAATAACTCCTTCCCTAGAGACTTCAGTGTATTCACAGTTCCATTTTAAGGTAATTAGAATTACTATTCCAATATTTATTAAAAGCCCCGTTATTAAAACTATAAAATAAAGACTTGAGAAGGAACCGGCATTTAAGTATGGGTTAAGATAAGAAAATAAAATACTGGTAAGAAAAACAGACAATCCAAAAATAGCCTCTGTAAAAATTAGCCGGATAATAATTAATACAACACTCTCCCTAAGGACTATTTTCTCTGCTGCCGGCTGCTCTTTTTCCTTTGGTTCAACTTGTCCGCTGGCAGCTGTTTTAAACCTCGTATCTATCCTAGCAATTAGTTCCTCTGCGACAAATGGCTTACTGATATAATCGTCCGCACCTATCTGTAAACCATGAACAACATCTAAACCGCTGCTTTTTTCAGTTAGAGCAATAACAATAATATCTGGGTGGTCTTTTTTAATTTTTACACAAACTGTTTCTCCAGATACTTTGGGTAGCCCAAAGTCAAGAAGTACTAAATCTGGGAAAAATTTTTCTACAGCCTCCAGAGCCTCAGCTCCATCAGCTGCCTCCGCTACTTTAAAGTTATTAGCAGCTAAGATCTTTTTTAAAAAGTTTCTTAGATCATCATCATCCTCAACAATAAGGATAGTTTTTTGCACTTATCTAATTATATCATTGAATTGTGAGAATCAAGTCTGCTATATTTTGCATAAAGCTCTATGAAAAGCAACCCGCATTCGAAAGACAGATTATATGACCGGGTATATGACTACTCTAGAAAATACATCTCATTTAAACACAAATTCACCACATTACTGATTAAACTTGGGATTAACTCAATTTTTGGAATACTTATATATGTCTCAATTAATTTTTTTAAGGATTATCAAGAGAGGATACTAATACCTTTTTCTATATTAGGAGCAATTATTATCAGTTTTTTAATAGATCTGACTTGGGAAAACAGTAAATTAAGAAAATTAAAAAAGCAAGAAAAAATCTATGCTCGCAGTTTTATTAAGTTACTAGATGATTATAAATTAGCTCAAAAGAATATAAAGGCAAGGGATGAGTTCCTTTCCATAGTCTCTCACGAGCTAAAAACGCCCCTTACTGTTATGCTCTTAAAGCTCCACAATGAACTAAATAACATAAGAAGTGCCCCTTTGGCAAATTTTTCTGTTCAGCAGTTAATGGAGGTTATAAAAAATTCTGAGCAGCAAATACAGTGGTTAAAATCAATTATTAATGATTTGCTTGATGTCTCACTAATTACCACAGGAAAGATGAATTTAGAGCTTGAGGATACTGATTTTGTCAGTCTAACAAAGCAGGTCAATTCCAGTTTTTCTGAAGTTTTAAAAAGAGGAAAGTACAAAATAAAGTTGAGTGCACCTTTTCCTGTTATTGGAAAATGGGATAAACTAAGACTTGAACAGGCAGTTGTAAATCTTTTCTCAAACGCAATAAAATACGGCGAAGGTAAACCAATTGAAATTCAAATTTTTAAAAAAGGGAATAATGGAAGATTTATTATTAAAGACCACGGTATAGGAATGACTTCCGGGGAACAAAAAGTAATCTTTGATCTTTTTGAGAGGGTACAGGGATCGGAGGAACACAAAAATGGCTTAGGTGTTGGACTTTTCATTACCTCCCAAATTGTTAAAATGCATGGTGGAAAAATTAAAGTTTCTAGTAGCCCGGCTAAAGGCACAAGTTTTATTATTGAACTACCTCTTAGGAAATAAATACAACAATTACGCTCAGTGCAGGCTGCGTCCAGCCGAATTTTAGACTTCACCTCCTGATAAAGCTTCAAGTCTTCTAGTATGATCCTTTAAGGTTTCTTTAATGGGGTCTACAGCTCTCTTTACAACTTCCTCAACTATGGCTTTTATTAGAGATTATCTGTATCAAAGAATTTTATCTGGGTACAAACTGCTTCTGCCCAGACACCCCCACAGATATTTGGAGTTTTTTAGCCTCGATATCCCGTAATCTAGCGTTAATGACACGTTCCCCTACCACAATATCCTGTTTAGTCTGAGCAGTAAAGGGAAGCTTTAAAGTTTCACTAAAGGTGAGCCAGGAAAGGTTGCCTTTTTTTAAACCATTAAATTTTTTAGTACTTTTCACTTCGGCATAAAAGACAAAGTTAAGTTTATTTCTCGTAATATGAAAGTAATCATAAACAGGATATATATCTTTCGGCTTTAAGTTTATATTCAATGACTTATTTATTATTCTTTGAAAAGCAGCCAGAGCTTCTTCACCTTCTAAACTATCTCCTCCCAACATAGACCACAAGGACGTATCTCCTTTTTGGGACTTAAGCAAAAGAATCTGGTGAGTTTTTGGGCTATAGAGGAATCCGCTTGTATAAAAGGAAGTTTGCACAAGTGTATTATAACATAAAAGATTAGTTGCATTTTTTGACAAATACTGTTAAATTTATTTAAGAAACTTATGGAATATTTATCTTTAGTGCCTGCCACAGCTTTAGGTTATTTAACCTTTAGGGCTACCACCAATCCTAATGCCAGGATTAGAAGAAAATTACCAAATATCAAGGTCAAAAGACTGCAGCTTTTCCCCATTATTCGCCTCCAAGCGTTTGGTAAAACTTTACACCTTCACCACTGGGTAAATTTTTCCCTACTATTGGTGCTATCCGGATTTACCTCTATTGCCATCCTGGATCATTATTTCACAAGAGGACTGTTGATCGGAGGCATCATTCAAGGGTTGACATTACCCAGGGGACAAAGAAGAGTATTTGCCTGTAGATGTCCCCACTGTATTAATTAAATGTTAATAGTCCTCACCGGAAAAACAGCCTCAGGTAAAGATACCATAATTGCAAAAATATTGACCAAATACCCAAATTTCAAAAAAATTCTCACCACCACTTCCAGAGCCATAAGAGAGGACGAAAGAAATGGTATAGACTATAATTTTATATCCAGGAAAGATTTTGAAGAAAAAATCAACCGTGGAGAATTTTTGGAATATGTGGAATACGGGGGAAACTTTTATGGTACAGAAAAATCTCAAATTAATCCCGATCAGAACCTAATTTGGAAAATAGATCCATCCATGGCTGGCAAGGCCAAACAGATATTTCCAGAGTGCATTATTATTTATATCACGGTTGATGATAATACTGTATCTACCAGATTAAAAGAACGGGGATTATCCCAATCTGAAATAACAGCAAGAATGCAGGATGATCGGCAATTTTTTAATTCCTACAGTAGCAAATATGATCACATAATAGAGAATGTGCTGGGAAAATTAGAGGTGACTGTTAATAAAGTTTTTCAGATCATTGAAGATTATCAAAAAAATCTAAAATAATACTCTAGGCTTTCTTTTTACGCCAATTTGTTGTAAAATCCTCTTCTAATAGATATGAAAAACATATTCCAGTTATTTAAAAAATGGCCTAAAAAATTTCTCGTTATAGGACTTTTCGTGACCCTAGCTATAATTGGTTTCTCCTTTTACTCTCTAAGGGGCATCGAGAAGCCTGCTGAGATTGCCTCAGTAAAAAGAGGTGATTTGGTAGTAGAAGTTTCCGCAGCGGGAACGCTAACCGGCCAAAAGTTGATTCCACTAAGATTTCAAACCAGCGGAGAAATCACTCAAGTTAATGTTAAAGAGGGAGATAAAGTTTATAAGGGCCAAATTTTAGCTAATCTTGATAACAGAGAACAATTGATTGCCCTTCAGCAAGCCCAAAATACCTTAAGAGATAAACAGGCAACAGTTGATAAAGTGTTAGATGATATTCATCTTTTTCAATATGGCATGGGAGGATTTGCCAATATTGGCACGGAAAATGAAACCATGACTCAAAGGCAGCTAAGAACAACAGCGGAGGTGGCTAGGGATAATGCTTATGATGCAGTGAAGCTAGCCCAGAAAGTTCTGGAAGATACTCTGATACTTGCTCCAACTGCGGGGATAGTGACAGAAGTAAATTTCATCCCTGGTCAGAATGTTTCCATTCAAGATATTATCGTCACAATAGTTGATACCTCTAAAATATATTTTAATGCCGAGGTGGATGAGGCAGATATTGGAAAAATCTCTTTGGGTCAAAAAGCAAACATTACTTTGGATACCTATCCTGGCCAAGTTTTTGAAGGTGCGATCGACAAAATTATACCTCAAACTATCACAAACACAACTGGGGCCACTGTAGTGATTGTTAAAATTAAACTAAATAATCCGCCTGAAAAATTTGTTAATGATCTTTCCGGCCAGGCCTCAATAGAGATCACTAAGGCGGAGGATACTCTGATAATTTCGATTGAAGCCTTACAAAATGATAATAGTGTCTTTATACAAACCAGTCAGGGTCCGGAAAAAAGGACAGTAAAGGTAGGCATCCAGACAGACACTGAAGTAGAAATTAAACAAGGGATTTCAGAAGAGAATCAAGTAATACTAAATCCATAAATTAAATGAGCTCTTTGGTGAAACTTTCTAAAGTCAATAAAATCTATTCAACAGGAGAAATCTCTCTACAAGCTCTAAAAGACATCAATCTGGAAGTTAAAAAGGGGGAATTTGTTGCCATTATTGGTGCTTCCGGCTCCGGAAAATCAACTCTGATGAATATTATTGGTCTTTTGGATCATCCTACATCAGGAATTTACTTTTTGGAAGGGCAGGATACATCAAACTTGTCGGAAAATGATTTAGCTTATCTTAGAAATAAAAAGCTGGGATTTGTTTTCCAGTCTTTTAATTTGCTTCCCAGGACAACCTCTTTAGATAATGTTGCACTCCCTTTGATTTATGCCGGGTTAAACAGGCCACAAAGGCTGGAAAAAGCCCAAAGAGCCCTAGAAGCAGTGGGGCTGGCTGATAAATTAGATTCTCATCCAAGCCAACTTTCAGGAGGACAACAACAGAAGGTGGCCATTGCTAGAGCCCTGGTTAATAACCCGGACATTATTTTGGCTGATGAACCTACAGGAAACTTAGATACTAAATCTTCTGAGGAAATTATGAAAATTTTCGATACACTAAATAAACAAGGCATAACTATCCTCATGATTACCCATGAAAAAGATATTGCCAAACATGCCAAAAGGATTATCAGATTAAAAGACGGGAAGATCGTTTAATGGAAGCTATAAATTCAGCTCTAACTGCCATTCTTGCCAACAGAATGAGATCATTTTTGACCATCCTCGGGATTGTCATTGGTGTAACCTCAGTAATATTGCTGATTTCACTTGTATCAGGTTTACAAACCTTTATTACTTCCCAAATTCAGGGACTGGGATCAAATTTGCTGATTGTTATTCCAGGCAGGATCGGTGGAGCCCGCTCCCCTGGTGGGGTACAGGCTAATCGTTTAGTCTACTCTGATGCTGTCAATTTAAGGAATAGATTGCAAAGTGAAGCTCAGGTTTCTGCAGCTATTCAGCGAAATGCCACACTAAAACATGCAAATAAAACCGATAAAGGAGTGGCTGTTTTTGGGGTGGAAGCCAACTACCAAAAGGTCATCTCTATTAAAATTACAGAAGGAAGATTTTTTAAACAATCTGAAGCTGATTCCTCAAAAAAAGTGGCTGTGATCGGTCCAACAGTGAAAAGCAATTTATTCGGTGAGGGTAAAGCTTTGGATCAAACGATTGATGTGGCAGGGTTAAAATATAGCGTGATTGGCACTCTTGCCCCTAGAGGCGCTGTTTTTGGCATAGACTTTGATAATTCCATCTATATTCCCTTTCAGACCGCCCAAAGGCAGTTTGGCATAGACAGGCTGAACACTATCTATATTTCCGCAAATAGTGCAGACAATGTTAAAGATGTGCAAGAAAGGGCCATAAACCTTTTGCAAAAAAGGCTGTCTGAAGATGAGTTTACTGTTCAAACTCAAGAGCAGACTTTATCTATTATTTCTCAGGTTACAGGAGTGTTAACAGCTGCTTTGGGAGGGATAGCGGCAATTTCACTCATTGTGGGTGGGATAGGAATAATGAATATTATGCTGGTTTCTGTGACAGAGAGAACTAAAGAGATCGGGCTCAGGAAAGCGGTAGGGGCAAAGCCATCGGACATTAGAAACCAGTTTCTCATTGAAGCAGTGACTTTATCAGGATTAGGCGGAATAATCGGAATTATCCTGGGCATAGGAATCTCTCTTATCATAGGTAGATTTTTCACCACCACTATCCCCCTTTGGTCAGTAGTTCTTGCTTTTGGATTCTCCATGCTAGTGGGAATAATTTTTGGAGTTACCCCAGCCATCCGTGCAGCCAGATTAGATCCCATCGAAGCGCTACGTCATGAGTAGCATTTGCACATATGCACATTACACATACCCGGTATGGGTTACGTTGACATGCAAGGATTCTTAGGCTTCTTTCTCAAGCTTTTCTTTAAAGTAATCCACCCAGGGGATTAAACTGGGGTCCTGGCCGTAGAGGAAGGCCAGATAGAGAGTTAGATATCCTCCAAATAATAAAACATTCAGCATTTGTGCAAGTTTTGAAGATCCAGAGACTTTGTATTCATCAAATCCAACTCCATTTTTTTCTATCACATCTTTTGTTAACTCCACTCTTTTTTTCAGCTTATCAGAATACAAATCAGATGAAAGGAATAAAACAAATAATTTCTTATCCGGAGGATTTTTTAATCCTTCCATCAGATGATGGTTTAGCTCAGAAAGGAGAGAAAAAGTTGCAAAACTTTTGGCAGTTTCATTAAACTGATTTCTTAAAATGTGAGCATTTCCGGAGAGAAATTCTGCAGATATTATAACTGGAATAAACGTTTGAATTTTTTCAGCTAAATTCTGGGCCTTACTTTTAATGTCTTCTTGAGATTGTCTAACTTCTGATATGGCGTGCTCTACTTCCTCATCAGATACATTAATCACCCCCAATTTATTCAAAAGCGCAATTGTACCCAAAACTATATAGCCTGTACCTAATCTTGGTTGTGCTGATGGATTATATTTTGGATCAAAAATTAATCCAGGAATATTGTTCTTTTGGAAAAAGGTTGCCAGCTCACCGCCAATTGTTAAACCGGTAATCTTTAATCCCTTTTTTTGGGCCTCTTCTTTAGATGATAAAACTTCCTCTGTAGTGCCTGAATAAGAAGATAAAATTGCCAAAGTATTACTATTTGCAAAGTAAGGTAAGTGGTAATCATTATTTGAAGTAAGAGGAATTTTTAAAGTATCCTTAAAAAGGCTTTGGGCAACATACCCCCCATATGCAGACCCACCCATAGCACAGACCACTATATTTTGACAACTTTTGTAATCATTCGGGAATTGTAAAGTTTTGCTTTCTTGCCAAATCTGTTCACACTGGTCTAAAAACATTCCAGTTGATCCTAAAACATCTTTTGGATCCAAATTAACCATATAAATTAGTATCTAGAATCTGGAGTCAAGAGTCAAGTATAATCTATTCAGAGATCATGGACTCTTTTGCTTTAATTATTTTTGGAATCACCGGTAACCTGGCTCAAATTAAACTTATCCCCGTTCTTTATGACATGGCAGAGAAAAATCTGCTACCCGAGGGCATGTCCATTATTGGTGTTGCCAGAGGGGATATGTCTAAAATTGAATTCCAAAAATATTTCCACGAGGTTCTACAGATGGAAAATATTCATCATAAACATCCTATCAAAGAAGAGGTCTTTGAAAAGCTTTGCCAAAAATTACATTATGTAAACGGCAATATAGATGATCCTAATCTATATCTTAAACTCAAGGAATATATGAAGCATTTAACTAAAAAGGGCTTAAGCTGCAACAATAGAATTTATTATTTGGCAACTTACCCGGACCTATACCACCACATCTTTGAAAATTTACAAAAAAATTCCATGAATAAATCTGACAAGGGTTGGGTAAGAATAATGATAGAAAAACCTATCGGTCATGATCTGAAATCTGCCAGAGAGCTTAATAACCTGCTCCTTAACTACTTTACAGAAGATCAAATTTATAGATTAGACCATTATCTTGGTAAGGAGACTTTGCAAAATATTTTAACCTTTAGATTCACAAATGATATTTTTGAACCTTTAATTAATAAGGATTTTATAGAACATATTCAAATTACCGCAAGCGAGGATTTTGGCATTGGAAAAAGGGGCGGTTATTATGATCAGGTGGGAGCCTTAAAAGATGTTGGTCAAAACCATCAGCTGCAGATGTTGGCCTTTGCCACCATGGATGCACCTAGTGAATTTACTAATGAGGCTGTGACCAAAGAAAGGATCAAGATTCTAAAAAGTCTAACTCCCTTACCGGACAAGGTAGTCTATGGTCAATATGAGGGTTATAGAAAAGAAGAAAATGTTGACCCAGAATCTAATATTGATACCTTTTATGCCCTAAAAACCTACATTAACAGTAAACGGTTTAGAGACGTACCAGTCTATATCAGAGCTGGCAAAAAATTAAAACAGACTGCCACCGAGATCTCCCTAGTATTTAAAAATCCCACTTATAGATTATTTAAAAAAATTAGCGGTGGAGATGAACCTAATATCTTAATTTATAGAATCCAGCCCAATGAGGGAATAGTACTCAAGATTTTAACCAAAGTTCCTGGACATGAAATTAAACTTAAACCAGAATACATGCAATATTGTTACCGGATAGATCCTCACACCCACTATATTCCGGACCCATATGAAAGGCTTCTAATTGACACAATTCGTGGGGATCAGACCTTCTTTAATGATGCTGAGGAAGTTGAGGCCCAGTGGGCCTTTATTGACTCACTTATTGCCACCCGTTCTAAACCACACACTTATAAACCAGGGACCTGGGGACCAAAAGAAGCTGATAAATTGTTGGAAGAAGATGGAAGAGAGTGGCTTGAACCATCTATGGAATTTTGCAGAATATGAGCAGTCCACTAAATTTAACAGAAATAAGAAAATATGTTATTGAACTAACCTCTAAGGCGGGTGAGATTTTAAAGGGTTATTTTCTGTCGGAAAATTTTAAACATATAAGCAAAGGTGGAGTAGATTTCTTAACCCAAGCTGATCAGGAGGTAGATGAGTTTCTGGTTAAAAACCTAAAAAAACAATACTCCGGGACGGATTTTTTAACAGAAGAGACTGCTCCGGCCGATTATTCTCATTTTAGACAATTAGACTATGTGTGGATAATTGACCCTCTTGACGGTACAGTCAACTTCTCAAGAGGAAACCCCAACTTTACCATATCAATTGGACTTGTTAAGAAAGGAAAATCAATCTTGGGAGTTATCTATCTACCCATAGAAAATAAGGTTTATTGGGCACAGGAGGACCTAGATGGAGCATTTCTAAACGGAAAACCTATCAAAGTTTCCAAAACAGCTGATTTGAAAGAAACAGTGATTGGTTGTGATTGGGGTTGGAATATTGAAAAAAGATTAATTGTTGCTTCGTGGTTGAGCTTAATAGTCACCCATGTTAGACAAGTAAAATCCCTAGGTTCTGCTTCATCGGAGCTGGCAAGTCTTGCTGCCGGTCAAATGGACGTTTATATCCATTCCGGATTAAAACCATGGGATGTGGCTGCCTCAGTTTTACTTATCGAAAAAGCAGGAGGCAGAATAACCACAGCTACCGGAGAAGGGTATAATATATTTAATCCAGATTTAGTTGCCTCCAATGGAATCCTGCATGAGGAGGTTCTAAAGTTAATTAATGAGTAAAATGATAGCAAAAGGTTATTCACTTTGGTTAATGCCCCCGGGAGAATACTATAAGAGATTTGCCGATCTGATAAAAACTTTGGCCCAAAAATATGGGGGACCTGTATTCCAACCTCATATCACTCTTTTAGGAGAGCTTATGGCAAAGTTTCCTTACTCGGAAGAAGAATCAATCAGATTAACTGAAGAGTTGGTAACCGGTCAAAAACCATTTTCCATAGTCTTAAAAGAGATTGATTATCAAGATTTCTACTTTAGAGCCTTATTTGTAAAAGTAGATGTAACCAAACCGTTGCTTGGGTTACATGAGAAAGCAAAGGAAACCTTTGGTATACAGAATATTCCCCCTTTTATGCCCCATTTAAGTTTACTTTATGGAAATTATCCGGTGTATTTAAAAGAAAAAATTATTAAGGATATTGGCAGGAATCAATCTGCCCGATTTGAAGTCAAAAGTGTTCATCTGGTTAAAGGCGGAGAAGTGGAAGAATGGCAAATAGTAAAAGAATTTCCTCTTGAGTAGAATTTAAGCTTCAGGGGTCGGTGGACTTCCTGCACCTTTCTTACTAAACCACCACCAACCCAAAACTATAACAGCTACCCCGCCAATTATTAACAGCCATGCTTTGGAAGATAAACCACCCGCTTGAGTAGGAATAGCGGTGGCTACCGGGGTAGGACTCTCAGCAGCTTGAGCAGGTGGGATCAGAAAGAAAATTTGTACATGAGAATTCAGACCAAAATCCCCAGGATTTGCCCCATAGGTTTTACCATCGCTGTGATAAGCTAAAGCAATAACTGATACTGTCTCTTTGGTACTTTCTTCCAATGGTGGAAGTTTTAGATCAAATTTTCCAGCCCCTTCCGCATCTGCCTTGAAAACATTCTCAGAACCGTCCGCCGCTCCACAAGGTCTGTCAACCACGGCCGGGTTGGGTGGAAATGTTAGCCTGGAGCACCAGACAGTATAGACTCCATTGGGAACCAATTTTTGGAGGACCAGATCTAAGCTGGCTGTATCCCCATCTATAATGTAAGTACCGCTTCCCTCTGCAGATAACCAATCTTCAAGAGTAAAACCTAAAGCCTTTCCTTTTGGATAAGGGCCTAAAGGATTAAGCCCAACTTTAAAGGGATCATGCGGAACAGCCTCTTTGGCCGCGAAGACTTTTTGGGCAAGAATTTTTGGATCTTTGGCAGTATCCCCTTCTACCCTGACTACCTGGTTGGGATTATCCTTGCTTTCTAAAAAAACATCCTGCTCTGGTAAATTGGCTTGTATATGATTTGCAAATTTAACATCTACTGTGGTGGCTGCATAAACAACTGTGGTTATCGCCAATGCTAGTGTGGAGAGAACAACAGAAATCATTGACCTAATAATTACATCACCCTATACTATTTGTCAATAGGTCATTTTTGTTTCTTAACAGGATGTTGGCCAAATTGCCAGCGCATAGCAGCAACTACCTTATTTCTAAATCCATTTGCAGAATCTTCTCGATCTTTTTCAGATTCATCTCTGACTTTAACAGAAGCCTCAATAACAGGAACATCTATGCCCATTTCTTTGGCCAACTCCACAGTCCAATGCCCTTCACCCTTGGTTTTTCCCCCCCCCCCAGCTGAACCTATCACTGATGAAATATTAGAAAGCTCATGGTCTGCCTTTAGTTCAGCCAAGGTCCAACCAACCAACCTTGATTCAATAATTGAGCCGGTATTATAAATCCTAAAAACCTCTCTTAAGTCATAGTTAAAAGGTGAAGCTTTAAGAATGGCCGCTCCTTCCCCTATTGCTTCCATCATGCCGTATTCAATACCATTATGGATAGTTTTAGCAAAATGGCCTGCCCCCACCTTCCCCACCAAACCATACGCATCAGGGGCTGCAGCTGCCTTTAAAACCGGCAAGATTCTTTCATAATCCTCTCTTGATCCACCCACCATTAAACAAGCTCCATGTCTTGCTCCCTCAATACCACCAGAAGTACCAACATCCATAAAATGAATTCCTTTTTTAGAAAGCATCTCTGCTCTTCTTAAGGTATCCTTATAAAAAGAATTACCACCATCTATTACCAAATCATTAGGAGATAGTTTATCTATAAGTTGATTTAAGACTTCATCAACTACCTCACCTGCCGTGACCATTAACCAAATGATTCTGGGTTGTTCCAACTTGGAGACTAAATCATCTATACTTTTGGCTCCCATAGCTCCAGCTTTGACTACTTCCTCTACTGGTTCCGGAGATCTGTTCCATGCTACAACTTCAACCCCTTTTTCCAAAAGATTCAAAACCATATTACTACCCATTCTTCCTAAACCAATAAATCCTATTTTCATGATAGAATTATATCATGTATTTAGTATTTGATATTGGTGGAACCAATATGAGGATTGCTACATCGTTAGATGGTAAAACCTTATCCGCCACTAAAATTGTTCCTACCCCTAAAGATTTTGAACAAGGTGTACAAACTTTTAAACAAGTGGCTGATGAGCTAACAAATGGGCAAAAGATAAAGGCTGTGGCAGCTGGGGTAACCGGGGCCTTGGATAAGGAAAAAACCACTCAGCTAACCAGTCCACATGTGGGCGGATGGATAGGAAAACCCTTGAAGGGAGAGTTGGAAAGATTGTTTAATTGTCCCATTTTTTTGGAAAATGATGCAAACTTAGCTGCTTTGGGGGAAGCAACTTATGGAGCAGGAGCTGGCCACCACATAGTGGCCTTCTTAACCATTTCAACCGGGGTGGGAGGAGCAAGGATTGTTAATCAAAAAATAGACGAGAATTCATTAGGTTTTGAACCGGGCCATCAAATAATCGTGATTGATGGTTCTCCCTGTAATTGCGGCGGAAAAGGACATCTGGAATCCTATGTTTCAGGTTCTGGTATTGAACGAGTATACGGTAAAAAAGCGGAACATATTAATGATCCTCAAATCTGGGATAAAATAGCAAGATATTTGGCAGTTGGTTTACAAAACACCACAGTTTTTTGGTCACCTGATGTGATAGTTTTGGGCGGCTCTGTCATGAAAAGTCTTCCCTTAGAAAATACCAAGGCTTATCTTGATGAGTTACTTACCATCTTCCCAAAACCTCCAGACGTGGTTGTGGGCAAAATTGGCGATTCGGCAGGATTATATGGAGCATTGGCACTGCTTAACCTCTCGTAACCCTTTTTTGTAGCTCACTCAAAACTCTTTTAGCTGTGTCTTGTCCGCCTAGACCAAAGGCCAACCCTCCTGCTATGGCCAGCATGGCCACAATTCCGGTAAAAAGAATCCTTATTAAATCTGCTGCCACACCAAGTTGATTCAGAACTACCAGTGTGGTAAAGAAAACCAGAGCCCACCTGGCAATGGATGAGAGCAGATTTGCTGATTCGCTACCCAGACTGACTGACGTGTGTCTGACTATATCACCAACAAGTCTTGCTGCCACCAAACCGATAAAACCGATAAACGCTGCCACAAATACGTTTGGGATGTAAAGTAAAACCTGGTTTAAAAGCTCTGTCACTTTTGGTAAGCCCCATGCTTCTGCTGCCGGTACTAAAAATAAAATCACCACGGTCCAACGTACCAATTCTGCAGCTACATTAGTCCACACTCCACCCTTGATTCGTTCAGTTCTCATCTGACTAAACCAATCTGTCACGCTACCAAACCACTCCTCCACCTTTAAAAATCCCAAAAATCTTAACACAGCCTCTTTTAAAAGTGCCGCCACAGCCAAACCTATCAAAAGCAAGATCAGTCCACCCAAAAATTGTGGTAAATAGCTTCCCAGTCCTGCCAAAGAAGTAGTAATAATCGTTACTATTGTTAGACCAAGCGCTTCCATTAACCTTTTATCACCCCCTCTCTTTCTAAATAACTATAGTCACACTACAGGTTTATTGTCAAGATGGAAAATTAATAAAGTGGTAAAATATGGGTATGCCCCTGTAGGCTAACGGATAGACCATATCGCTTCGGACGATAGAGTGAAGGTTCGATTCCTTCCAGGGGTACCAAATGAAATTGTTGGGGGTCACTACTCCATTTTTTCTCTATACAATAGGCTAATCTAGTGGTTCCAAAATTCGAACCGTTATAAGGCAACCCTTGGGGAAAAAGGAATTTTTGGAACCTTTTCTTCACCTGTAAATCAACTCTTAGCCACGCACTGCCTATATCTTCTAAAATAGATAAGCTATGTCTTACAATCTTCATTATATCTTCTTGGTTACTTTGGTAACTATGTAATTCTATGGTGAGTTCGGATTCCTTTTTTTCATTTTTATCCAATAATTCTTTAGCTAAAGTATCACTCAGGACTCCTCTAAAATTCTTTTCAGCTATTTGGCCTCTTCTGGCTTTTAACTCTATAATCTGTCTATTTAAGTCATCCATCCTCTTTTTGTTTGCTTGGTTTCTATATTCTAGATTGGCTTCAATCGCTGTAATTAAAGCCTCTTTTAATTCCTGCTTGTAGTTATATGTCCTCAGCAGCTTGATAAACTTAGTTTCAATACCATCTTTAAGCCCATTTTTTGTATTCCTATCATCTCGATAATAATTCTTTCTTGGACAATAAGTACAACGATAGAATGCGTATTTACCACCATTACCTCTTGACCAGCTTGCGGTTAAAGTTTTACTGCAATCGCTACATGTTACTAGACCTCTGATTGGAAAATCTTCATTATCCTTTCTATAAACAGGCATATTTCTTCTTGTGTTATTTAATCTTTCCTGAACTCGCTGGAAAAGCTCTGGCTCAACTATTGCCTTAAAAGTCCCTATTATTGTTAAACCAAACTCTTCAATAACTCCCATGTAAACTTTATTTCTAATCATTCTGTGAAATTGGCTTTTACTTATTGGTTCGCCACTTTTACTTTGTAAGCCGTCTTTTGTTACCGCTTTTCGTGCCTCTTCTGGCGCATATCCTGTGTCTATATATTCCCATGCTTTTCGCACCAACCTAACCACTTTTGGTTTGTCCAAAGCAAGATTTGCTGTACCTTTGCCACCTGTGTTTATATATCCTCTTGGAGCCCTCCAAACGTATCTGCCAGCCTTGACAGCAGCAATCATGCCATTTACACTCCTTTCAGTTCTAACCTCGTTATCAAATTGTGCAAATCCTGCTAATTGGTTCTCAATCAGCCTTCCCACAGGAGTATCTTCAAGGTTTTCAGTAGCTGATACTAATTTAATCCCAAATTTATTGAAAAATAATTTAAGTTGGGCGTGATCTAAGGTATTTCTAGCTAGCCTATCTATTTTATAGATGATTGCCGCTTCTAAATTCTTAGAGTATTTGCTTACATAATCAAGTAGGGCTTTTAACTGCGTTCTATCAGCTGTTTTGGCACTTTCGCCCTTCTCAGTAAATATCCTGTCTATTTCATACTCATTTCTTAGGGCATAATCCGTACAGATCCTCTCTTGAGTTTCAATACTACTGCCTTCCATTTGCTCTTTTGAAGAAACTCTTAAATATACAACTGCTTTTTTCATAGGTTTTTATCAGTTTCGCCAAACGAACCCATTTGGTTAACATCTACTGTCAGGGTCGGCAGTACATCTTCTCCCTTTCTTAACTTTTGAGCCCTCTCAAGCTCATGTATTGCCCTAAAAAGTCTATTTTCAATGGTAGTTTCATACCTTGCATATATTTCAGCAAGTTTTTCAACACTTTCACTGCCAATTTTAGGAGTATAACCCTCATTCAACACTTCCCCTAAATTATCAAGATCAAGGAATTCTTTAATTACTTTAGGATTGAGCTGAGACTTGATGAATTCTGTCTCCGCTTTTTGAAGCCTAAACAATTTCAAATAGCTTATTGCTATTCTCTCTATAAAAATCTCCTCAATAACTCCTTGAGGCTTATATTCATTCTTCAAATCATCAAGGATCCCTGAATAAAACTCTTGTTCATATTCCGTAATTGATTGCCTAAGGATCCCATGAACTTGAGCGTTGTATTTTGACACTGTCTTACCCTCGGGCGTTTTAACCCCTCCTAGGGTAGCGTTTTCTTGATTTGCTTGAAGTTGTTTATCGCTTACCATTTTGTGTCTCCTTGATATAAATATCAATCAAAAGATTAGATAAATAGTTAAGCTCTTTAACTACTATATCCTCTTGCTCTTCACTTAGTCTTAATTTTCTAAGCTGCTTCTTTAATTTTGCTTTCAGTATCTCATTTTCTATCAATGGACTAAAACCTTTCAGTTTTAGCCCAAGTTCTTCTTGATACTAAAAACAACCTTTATTATTTTGCCTGCAAGATTTTCTTGCTCAGCCTAAAGCTTAATTGTTTCTTCTATTTTGTAATTGACGATTTTTCCATCCCGTTTGATAACACTTATATCTTGAAAGTCTTTTGTATTTAGCATCTCTACTAAATCCTGGGTTGTAGTTCCGTTGCTTCCATCCCTAATTTTTTCTGCATAGACTAAGGCTATTTCTCCATCCTTCTTTTTAATTCTGATAGAACTATAATCACTGTTTCGTATTATCGTTAATAGCTCTTCTTCTTTTGTAGTCAACTTATGTTCTGCTCCATGCAGCACTTCTTCCTGTACTGACCACTTGATAGGAATTTGTTCTTTTCCTATTTTTTTAAGAAGTTCATTTACAATATCATTGAGTTTAATTTGAAGTGATGGCTTGCCAGAAAATAAGAGGTAGTGGATTGGATCAAAAAAAATAACCTCACCCTTACTGTCTAACACTAGGGTAATCTCTACCTGTTCAAAGACACAGCCAATTGCTATTTCTCCCATTCCTTTGTTAAGCTCAATTTTAGCTACTGTCCTTTTTTCACTTTTTGTGGGTTCCTGAAAAAAGCATTCCCAGAGGCTTTTTAATTGCTCATGTTTTAATCCAAATTGTTTAAGCTCATGAACTATAAGCACGTATACTAACTCCTTAAAGCTAAATTTTCTCCACCCTTGTTTTTCAGTTCTATCATTGGTTAGAAGTTTGTCAGTATCTAAGGAGTTAACTTGGCGGTAAGTAAGGGGAGTATCGGCTACAGTAAAAAGTTTCTTATTGATAAACTCATCAAGTTTAAACTGTTCGTTAGCTTCAAGATATTTTAAAAGTAAATTGTCTGAAATAAGTAGCATAAATTGAACCCCGCTGTCTAATTTATACCACTTACAAATTAGACTGTCAAGTCTAATTTTGAGGTTTTGGTTACTGCAAATGTTGCTGTAGAATAAATTCTAATCTAAAATTATAAAGATCTTATTAAACCTGCCTTCTTTTGAATATCGCTCTCAATTTGTCGCTTTCGTTCTTCATCCGCCCGTTCATAGCCGTATTCAGTCTTAATACCGCTTTCATCTTTTGCAATGATTTCGTCCCGTATTCTCTCAAATGTCACTCTCATCTCTGGTGTAGCGTTTATTAACTGAGCATAAGCTGATCTTCTGGCGTCATCATCCATCTGCCACATTGATACAAAAGATCGTATAAACTTCTCAGGATCATTTACTACTGGAATACTCTCTCTGATTTCTCTAGGCATATTAAGAATATCTGCAATTGTCTCATCAGAGAATGGAAGTCGCCCATTTAATGTTTGCTTCAGTAAATCATTAGCAGATAATACTTCCTTTCCTACAGTCGTACTAAATTGAGCTAAATTATCTGTAATATATTGTAAATCTCTTAAAGAAGGGAATTCTCCATAAAATTTAGGGCTTGCAAGTCTTGAGGTTGCTAATTCTCTCATAGTATCTGGTGTTATAGTAGCATTTTTACCCTTTAATACAGCTTGGATGCTATCCAAAACAGCACCTTTTTTACCCCACATATCATAAATAGCATTTACTGTCTCTATTTGCACTTGCTGACCTACAGGTGTTAGCTCGAGCATATTAGTTCTTAATTCAGCAAAACTTCTTGAGGTCATCGCAGGATATAAGAATGAGGACAGCTCAACTCCTCTACTACGGGCTATCTCCATGCAAACATACGCAAATGCCTTTGTATCATCTGCTAACTCCTGAATATCTCTATCTGGAGTATATGTCATGGCATAAGGATCAATCTCAGTAAGTGCCCTTCCCTCAATAATGTATGCGGCGAGTTCATTTCTAAAATTACCGAAGGCTTTAGATAATTCAGGAGATGCTTCTTGAGGCTCTCTTACGAAATTCTCTCTCTCGAGAAAATTCCAGATGAAGTGATGAAATTCGTGTCTAGCAGAAGAGTTATCCGCAGCTGATATACCATCCTCATTGAGTCCTTTAACGAGTCTATGTCTGCGAACTATTACAAAACTCGGCTCTGCTTTTGTATCACTACCAAAATGGATCGCCTCTGAACCACCATTTATAACATTAGCTCTCGTCAAATAGTCATACAACTCATGCTCAACTTGGATAAGTACCACTCCTTCAGCTGGTTCTATAAATCGAGCCTGATCTGGTGTTATATGGCTAAAGACTTCATCCATCTGTTCTTGAGTACGCCCCTCTGATTTCATAACACAACCGACTAGATATTTTGCTTCCTCACCTCTATGTTCTTGCAACAATCCATGATTTGCTGCTAATTCACCTTGAAAGGTTTGTAAACCCTTATCGTAAAGTCCTCTAGCGTGTTGTGGTAAGCCTTCAACTAATTGTGCAACTCGTTGATTCCTATTTTCACCGCTATCTTTTGAGAGGTATATATCCAAGAGGGAATTATAGAAACGACCATTTGCTTTTGCTAATGCTACTTTTGAAGGAGATGCTTCTGCAGGCTTTAAACCCATATCTTTTGCTGTTAATCCAAGTTCTGCAGGAGGAGGGTTGCTATCGCTCATATAATCGAGTATATCAAAAAATTAAAAATAATTCTGTCGTAGAAATTACCTCGCTTCAAAAAAGAGGTTGGATTTCTCCAGACGTAGGCAATCAACTCTTTGAGGATTTTTAATCGCCATATAGAGCCTCAAATGACTGAGGTTAATCATCTACTCTCCTAATTCACCTCGTGTTCTTATGTAATCTCCACGCTTATATTTATCCCACCCGCTTTTTTTAACTGGTTTTCTTTCATAGAACTGCCAGCCTAAATCATATATAGTTTTCATATTCCACAAGTGGTGTATTTCTGATGTTTTCTTGTTAAGAACATGGGGTTCGCCATTTCTATCTTCTCTAACAACAATTTCCCAAGTGTCCCCGTACTTATCATAAGGAAACATCTTTCTGTAGCTATCTATTCGTCTTTTTCTCAATACTTCCTCAAAGAAGTATGAACTGCCGAAGTATGCAGTAATTATAGCTGCGAAGCCGATTACCACTTTATTGAAGCTATCAAATAATATGTTTGCCTTTTCAAGCGGAAGGTATAAATTAAGCACTACAAATATAATTAGGGCGATAATAGCTATTAAGTAGAATTTGAACATCAATGAGACGATTTTACACTTATTAAGAAGAGACTTCAAACGGTTCTAATACCTACTAGTAAGATAAGTTTGGTTAGATAAGGTGGGAGCTGGTATAATTGAGTATAGTTGTTTAAGCTCCAAGAGGAATTGGTTCCAAGAAAAAATTTGACAAATAAGGGATAATTTTGGTATAGTAAGGATGCTTGAAAACGTCCGTATGGTCGCTGTTGCCGAAAGGTAAATAGAGCCAGCCAGCCGCTTAACAATGCTGGGTTGCCAGGTCTAGACAGCCTGGT
>JACOYE010000023.1 GCA_016182045.1 Candidatus Microgenomates bacterium | reverse complement strand
GTGGGAGTAACCAATTGTGGGACTGCCTGTACGGGTGGCAATGCCTGGACTAAATATAAATATGACAGCTGTTATGTAGATCCACAGAGAGTCGATGATTATATTGCCTGGCTTCCTCCTACTTCAGCTGTCTGTTCTACTGCTGATAAATGTCAGTATCAGCCTTTTTTACAGTCAGGCAGGTGTGATTGCTCGGTGGGAGGAACATATAAAACCTGCTGCAGCTCTGACGGCAATGTCAATGGTTCATGCGTCCAGTCCGGAACACAGGATAATAATTGGCCTCCGGAAGGCTCCTGTCCTTCCGGTTCCACCACTGTTATGTGCGGAGTATCCCAAAGTACCTGTAATGCTGTTTACCCCATGAAATGTACCACCCTGTTACAATAACTGTATGCCCTCAAAACAAAAGTTATATTGTTACGTAGACGAAACAGGACAAGATACTTTAGGTGAGATTTTTGTAGTAACAGTAGTAGTCCCCCAAAATAGAGATGAAGTTTTAAGATATGTAGAAAATGTCGAGATCCAATCTGGCAAAGGTAAGTTTAAATGGGGCAGAGCTAAACCAGATAAAAGAATAAAATATTTAGAGACAATATTTAGCCAAAGAAAATATCCGCTTAAAATTTATTATTCCTATTATAAAGACACTAAAGAATATAAAACACAAACCATACTAACCATTACCAAGGCGGTCTTTACAGTCAGGAATTTTAAGGAGCACAGATTTATCGTTGCAGTGGACGGATTGAGCCAGAAAGACCAGAAATATTATGGTTCAGAGCTTCGCAAACTGGGTGTACCATCAAGAGAAGTAAAGGGAATAGCAAGAGACCAAACTAATGCTTTAATCAGACTGGCAGACAGCATAGCCGGTTTTGTTAGAGATATTATTGAAAATAAAGACAAGGATGAAAAACTTAAATTATTGTATAAGAAAGCAATTCAAGAAAATGTTTTAGTTGAAGTGTAGGTAAAGAAAACCCCCTATTGCTAGGGGGAACAGCCTACTCTAGATTACTCTAGCAGCTTACCTGTACGATTAGTTTCCGGCTGCAGTTTACATTATTTTACCAGATGTGGTATAATAATGTCAATAGGGTTAAATCTATGGATATCCCAAAAATAGGTCTAAACCGGCCGGTTTTAGACCAAAAAAATATTCCCCATGCACATCATCTTCCCAAAGCTTTAATTGGAACTGCGGCTTTAATAGCTTTGTTAGGTGGTTATGCTCTTACCAGAGGAGGAGAATCTAATTCTCAGGTCATAGATAATAATCCTATATCAGATTCTTTGAAACCCCCTGAATCCCCTAAACCTCCTGAAATCCCAGTTGTTGCTCCCCTGCCTACCGAACAACCCCAACCTGATAAAGATAAAATTACTCCCCCAAAACCAGAAATCCAACCCTTTGATTGTGGTATTCTCTCTCCTGAATCATGTGCCAAAGGAGTACATATTGAATGGAATAGCCCTGCTGGGAATAGATTTAGAGGTATTGGTTTTATATTAAATAAGGGAGACACAATAAAAACCCCTAAGAAATTAGAAATATCAAGAGCTACTATAAAACAACCAGATGTATATCAAGGAGTGCAGGTAATTGGAAAGACTATGGATAATTCTGAAACATATCAATATTACGGGAATATCACTCTCGGTGAGATAGAATCTCTACCTAATGGAACTATGATTATTGGTGAAATTGACAAAGGAGATTTAACAGTTTTCGAAGGTCATCCTTTTAATCTTGTATTCAAAGGTCCAGTAAACTACATGAAGATATTTGAAAGTATTCAAAATGATCCGCCAAAGATTGTCAATAATAAAGTACCTGGTAATCCTGCTGCTAATCCTGCAAACTTTTATGATGTTCCGCCTCGTAAGTCAAAATAATCATACATATTAATCTCTATAACTAACTTTGACAAACTTAATAAAATTGATGTAGATTAAAAGTATATGATTTTGTCTTATCTTCGAGTATTATCCTTGGTATTTCTCCTGTCATTATTTGTTACAACAAAAGAGGCTTTTGCTGCCACCATATTCTATGATGTCCCTCCTCCCCAAGGAGCACCAATTCTTTCTGCCGAACAATGCCAAGCTCCTCCTGAATGTGCCAATACTGCAGTACCTGGTCAATCCAACCAGTGTGGTCAAGCATGTCCTGACAGTGGTAGTGGTGCAGGACGCTCATGGACTAAATATAGATTAACCTGTGTGTTAGACCCAGAAACAGACCGTCCTACAGGCCATTACCAAGAAGATGATATTGTTTGTTCTATAGCTGATAAATGTCAGTATCAGCCTTTTTTACAGTCAGGCAGATGTGATTGCTCGGTGGGAGGAACATATAAAACATGCTGCACAGGTGATGGTAATGTTAATGGTAGTTGTGTGGCATCAGGCACACAGGACAATAGTTTT
>JACOYE010000019.1 GCA_016182045.1 Candidatus Microgenomates bacterium | reverse complement strand
TTGGTGGTTATTGGGATTTTGGCAGTGCTTTTGGCCATTGTTTTAATTGCCATTAATCCGGCAAGACAATTTGGCCAGGCAAATGATACCAAAAGAAAAAATGATGTCAGTGCAATTTTGAATGCAATTGGGGGATATGCAGCAGATAACAAAGGTGCACTTCCAGCTGGAATTCCTACCGATCCTGACCCTGCAGTAAATGTGGGTACTACCAGCATCTGTACTGCCATTATGCCCAACTACATATCAGCTGTACCAGCAGATCCAACCCTAAATAACGACGCTGGAATTATTGATTGTACAGCAGATCCTGCCACAGGTTATACAGTGGTAAAGGATGGAAGTGGTAGAGTAACTGTGGCCGCACCAAATGCAGAGAATCCTCCAATTTCAGTAACCCGCTAACTGCCTAAACATTCTTTTTTCCGTCTGATGAAGTAAATCAGCAGTAGAGTAAACCTCATATCTTTCCACAACGATCCCAAAAACTCCTTTTTCAACCAAAAATTCCAAGACCTTTGGATATAAAGATAAGCTCCCATAAGCTATAAAGGGAATGCTTGATTTATGCAAAAGTTTTAATCCGTCTTCTATAAACTTTAGCAGGCCATTGACTTCATTTTTGTAAAATGTCAGTTCTTCATGTTCCGGGTCAAAACCATTAAGGTGGCTTATGAGCTCATCCAGGTTCAAAACTACCCCGTCTAAACCCGCAATCAAATAATCTTCCAAATTGACAATATTCTCAGGAACGGCTACCTCCAGCCAAAGTTGTAAAGATGTTTTTCTCATAAACTTTCTAACGGCCAGATCCCTCTTCATTTGTAGAAACTCATTAACACCTCGGACAAACGGCACCACAATATGAACATTTATCAACTTTCTTTTGTGTCTGATAAAATCTAAGGCATTAATTAGTGGATCAAAAAGACTTTTCTGATGAATTAATCTTAAAGTGCCGCGAACCTGACCCATGCCCTCTGATTTATCAGCCAGCTTAAAAAGAATAGGCGAGGAAGGAAAAGTGGTGGCTGATTCTACCAATCTAAATACTAAATCCTCAAAAGAATCTCTTGGTTTATTTAGATCAAAAATTTTTTCAGAGGCAATGTACACCCCATCCACCTCTTTTTCCACCACTAACCCTGTGGATAAATCCAGGAAAACTTTGACAGCACTTTTTGTCCTATCCTCCTCCTTTTTACCCTTACCCACACCAGGTGTGTGTTGAATAGACACATCAGGTATAGTGTTTATCGGTGTATATGGTTTTACACCTACTATCTTCACTCTCCCATCCACCACCCATTCAAATTCATGAGGAATGAATAACTTTTTATTAGCTTCTCTTATTAGCTGATCTAATTTTTTCAGATCATTGGGATGAATTTTCCCGTACTTTACATTGATTACCGTATCATCCTGCAGACCATCAAAATATCCACCCCCGAAACTCTCCATTTTTTTAACAAAAATCACCACTTGAGGATCTAAATTCTCTGTTATTCCATGATAAAATCCCTCTCTCCATAACCTACTTTTAATTTGATCTAACCAAATATTTAAAAGAGACAGCCATAAAGATTTGGTCGATTTAATTAAATTGTCATTTAACAAAAATTTCTGATGTTTTCCTAATTCTTTGGTTAAAAGTTGGGGGATGGGTACAGCGTAAATCTCTCTTCTTACAAGTGTCAAACTCTGTTCAAATACTTCTTTGGATCCGAAATCGTATTGTTCCAAAGTAGTCCTAAGTTTAAGATTTGGAGCAGTCACGCAAATACCGGGAGCAACGGGGATATCAGCCCTCAACAGCTTGGCCAAGGTCACATTTAAACTGCCGAAAAATTGGCTATCCTCATCCATTAACACTCTTATGGGCAATACTTCAATCATTTTTCAATCCTGATGGTATCCCCTACTTTAATTTTTAATCTTTCTGAAGTGCCGGCATTCACCTCTAACACCTTATCAATTGGTTCTTGTGGCAAATAAATTGGCAATGATTCATCGGCGGTATTAGGCTGGGGAGCCTGAGCATTTTGGATAACGTCCACCACTTTATCACCTCTTATCCAGACGAAATCCAGGGGGAATTTTAACCCCTTCATCCAGAAAGGATATTTATCTTCTCTGTCAAAAATAAAAAGCATTCCCTCATCTTGCGCTAAAGCCTCTCTTCCCCCCAAACCTTTGCTTCTTTTACTTTGGGTATCTGCTATTTCCACCTTAAGTTTGGCATCATTTATTACCAAAATAGTTTGGCGGGTAGCCTGAGGAAAAAGTGGAATATTTGACACACCACCTTTATAAAAAATTAGCGCTCCAAAAATTATTATTATCAGTGCAGTAAACTGGAAAATAAATTTCTTCATCTAAATTAAAAGTATCACACTAGCATCTACCCCACAACCCTCTCTTTTCTTCTTTGGCCTGTCTTTCTGCCTCCCTCAATTGTTCATTGTATTTTACATCAGGAGGATAAGTTAAAACTCTGGCAAATCCTTCTCTCACCAGATAGTCATTTATGAACAATAATTGCCCATCATCTAAAGGCAGAAAAACGTACCTTAACAATCTTTTATAGCTGTCAATTTCAGACACATCCTTTTGTAAGATTACCCTTTCCCCCTCCAATAAATTTTTGGTCTCACTACTGGCTTCTTTACCGAAACATTGAACCGGTTTTCTGGGATCTTTTGTTTCCGGAGTATCAATACCAATCAGCCTGACTGTTTGACCAGTTTCCAATTTAACTGTGTCGCCATCAACTACCTCGGTCACCAGAAATCTTTCACCTAATACTCCTACCACCCAAGATGCTGTGGCATCAATAGGGACTTCCACCACTGGTGGCGTAGAGGCAGGTGATGAAACCAACCGAGGAGTAGGTTTTAAACCAAACCATAGTAAACTAATGCCTGAAATAATTATTAAACAACTGGCTAGAATAAGTAGTTTTGTGTTAGACTGCATTGTTTGAAAATTAAAAATTAATTGCTAAATACCTGGGTAAACATCTTGCCATAAACACCTCCATCCACCACCCCTATGCCAATTTTTCCGTAATCCGATGATAAAATATTGGCTCTGTGTCCTTCTGAGGACATCAAGCCCTTGTGGGCCAATTCCACATTGGGAGCATAGGCCAAATTTTCTCCAATCACTAAAAAATCTATTCCAGCTTTTGTGGCTCTATCTGCCACGTTTTCCCCTTCAGGAGAATAATGTGCAAAATAACCTCTCTCTAACATATCGTGACTGTGTTCTCTCGCAATGTTTTGCAGTTTTGAGTCAAACACAAGCCTTTTTAAGCCTACCTTAACTCTTTCATTATTGAGCAAATCAAACATGGTTTGTTCAGAATCCGGATCAAAGGTAAGTTGGGTCGTTTGAAAACCCAAGTTAATCCTTTCATCTGTTTGCGGTTTAATTGTCAAAAAAGTCAAAGTATCAGTAGAAACCCCGCCAAAAACTTGTTTTACAGGTTGCTCAAGCTGATAAGCATTTTTTAAAATCAGGCTCCCCAATTTTGAATCTGAAACCTCCTTTTTAATCAATGGTTGAATTGGAAATGTGGCAATTAACACCAATGTTAAAGCCACAAAGATTAAACCTCTTAAAAATGAGGGGATGGCAGAAAGTGTTTGAGCCCCAAAAAATTGTAACTTTGGTATCTTGGGGAAAAGTATCCTGACTAATAAATAAAAAATAACTTCCGAAATAAACCACATGGCCACAAATCCCAAAACCAGAGATAAACCGTGAGGGATTTGAAATTGAATCTCAAAAAATTTGGAAGGTAAATTGTAATAACTAAATGAGATAAAAAAGGCCGTTAAAAATGAGGCGAAATCTAAAATTTCTAAAATTAGTGGTCTGCCTATACCTTCCAAGGCAAAAGCCACAAGAATAAAAATTATGACCAAATCCACCCAATTTAATCCTAAATACATGTGAATCCAATGATATCTTATACAGACTGGAAGAGTTTTTTAAATTATTCCTGTCTGACGGTCTAAATTCAGAATTTGCTTATACATTTGGATTAAAAAATGCATAATAAAGTACAGCAACAAATTCGATCCTTATAGTCTAGATGAATCATCAATATAGTTTACCGTGAGCGCAGTCGAAGGGCTCCCTAGTAAGGCTATAATCCTGAGCTTGTCGAAGGATACTTTCACCCCGCCCAAAAGGTGAGGTTCGTCTTTAGACGGTACAAAGATCATTCGCTAAAGAAATTATAACATAAACTTTCTGTTAAATTTTACTGTATAATCAGGTAGACAATACTATGAGGAATCCATTATTGATTCAAATAAAAACTGAGGATGGCCTAACATTACCAGGCCTTTTTTATGAGGCTCCAAAAACTAACAAAGCCGCAATATTTTTGCATGGAAACGGAAGCTCGTCTGTATTTTATAGCGATGACCTAAGAGAGGAGCAAGTAAAAGCATTAAATTCCAAAGGAATTTCATACCTACTCTTTAATAATCTTGGTGCTCACTACATTAAAAAGTTAGATGTTCAGGATAAAATTTGTGTCTATCATTATTACAAACCCAACAATAAGATTTCTAAATATGTTCTTCTAGGTGGCGGGGATGATACTGGTATCTATTACAGTGAATTAGGGAAAGAAAAATTTTACAAGTTATTAGAAGAGTCTAAAGATAAAATCAGAAAGAGGAAAGGCGAAGAGATTAACTGTGAGTTGCTACCTATATGGATACTGTCGGCACAGGATAGTTTGTCCAAAACTCTTTAGGATTAAGTAGATGTTTTTCCACTAATTTTTTAGCCTCGGATTGATTAAGAATCTCTGCAAAAAGAGGCGCAAAAATAGCCCAGGTTTTCACTTCAATTTTTTTGTAGTTTTCCCCGTAAGTTGACCAAAAGATCCCTTTATCAAGCATATATTTTTTCATAGTTTCCGCTACCTTCTCTGCCTCACCTTTAAAGAATTTGGCATCATCTTCTAAACTTAATTCAGCTACAAGCTCTGCCAGAAGTTTTAGATTTTTTACCATGATAGCGTTGAAAGGGACATCCTTTACCCAGAAGAAATTTCTCATGCAAAATGGAGCGTCAAAATTGCATGAAATATTTCGAGCTACCAGATCAAGCCTCTTTTGGGTATTTTCCTTAAAGCTGTGCCTTGAAGGCAAGTTTAAGGGTATGTCAAATCTGATGGTAAAGATTTGGATAAACTTTTTTAATAAAAGATTCATCATGATCTTTTTGGAAAATTTGCAAGACTGCGTAAGTTATCATTGGCGGCTGGGTAATTGCCGCGGTATTAAACCATTATCAAATTGTTTTGACAGATACGTATCAGGCGAGGGGACTGTGTACTGGAAATCCTTAATTTTCCGCTGGTTGTTTAAAAGCAATCGACTGCATTCTTGTTTTATATCCGTCATACAAACAATATACCAGACTTTCTAAGCATATGTAACGCTCCATCGATTATTTCAGGAGTTGGCATGAAATCACTTATTTGTTAAAATCCCTTAATGATTAAATCGGTAATGGTTATAGTTAAACATTTAATTTATGGGGGGGCGGAAAAATATACCCTTAACCTGGTAAACGCTTTAGCAACCAAAGGAGTATCCGTAATTCTTGTTACAGGTGGCGGGCCTCTCACCAAATATATTTCATCTAAAGTAAGAGTTTTTGTTATGCCTATTAGCAGAAAGTACCGAACTAAAAAGGTTACTGAGAAGAAAATACAAGAGATTGCTACAGAATATAAACCTCAACTTATCCATACACAGTGTAGGACTGCATTGATGTGCGTCCAACTCGCCAGAAATTCCCTAAATATTCCGGTTATCACCAGCGAACATCATATGTACGAACAACAAGACTATCCATTTATTGTTAATGAATTAAAAGATTGCGCCGATAAAATCATTACTGCCGGACCATATACCTCCAAAGAATTGGTTAAATATGGACTAGAGAAGGATAAGATTACAACAATCCTTAATGGAATAGATGTAAGACAAATAGTTCCTGTTACAGATGAAGAAAGACAGTCGACCAGAGGATTTTTCAATTTGAGCAAAGCAGACAAGGTGGTGGTATGTTTATCAAGAATAGAACCTGGCAAAGGGATAGACAAGTTGGCCACGGGCTTCATAAAGGTTGCCAAAAAGGTGCCGCGGGCAAAACTGATTATTACGGGTGATGACCAATGGAATCTTGTTAAACCTATTATTAAAAAAATAATAGACGATAATAATTTACAAGATAGATGTTTTGTTTTTCCGGGTGAGTACGATATACGTAAATACCATGCCGTCGCCGATGTATTTTGTTATCCGGCCATAGCCAAAGGAATGGCTGTCATGGAGGCAATGGCAGCCGGATTACCGGTTGTGGGAAATCAAACCGTCAGAAAACCGCTTGTCGTAGAAGATAACGTTAGCGGGTTAATGATAGAACCAACAGCTTTGTTTAAGATAGATCCCGATCAAATAGCTAAGAAACTGATTTACCTTTTAAACAGACCGGAGCTGATAAAAAGAATGGGAAAAGCAGCGAGGCAAAGAATTGAAAAGAGATTTAATATGGATAATGTTACCAAAAAGACATTAAAAGTTTACCAACAAACTATTAAACCGCATAAGATATCAGGCAGAGAAACTTTTCTCTTTCTGTACGACAATTAAGAATTCATTGCCATCCACTCTAAAAACTTAAAAACTTCTTTAGTGTTTTTAAGGCTATACTTGGCGCTCGATTGTTGATCTTTGCCCACTTTAATTGTAATTTCTTTGTTAAATCTTCGGAAAACATCTTCATCGGTAGTATCGTCAGCAATATAAATAATAACTGGTGGTATCTTTGTTTGTGTGTACATCTGATCGGTTACCAGCTTTGCAAAACTGCCTTTGTCCCAGTTTACTTTTGGCCGTATGTCAAATACCATCTTTCCCGCAACAACAGAGATTAATCCCTTTTTAACGTATGGCTTTATCGTTTCCTGAAGCAGTAATTTAACTTTAGGCATCTGTTGTTTATCCGCCAATCTGTAATGAAGACTAAATGTTAGTCTTTTATCCTCAATAAATATTCCCTCAAATTGATTGGTTATTTTATTAAGTTGCTCCCTGATATCTTTTAAAACCGCCAGAGTTTTTTGGGGAATAGGGAAAGAATATTTTTCACCAAGGATTTCTCCCTCCAGTCCGTGATTGCCACCATAAATAATATTTGGCAGCCCAATCTTTTTTTTGATATCCTTCAGTTCTCTGCCGCTGACAATTGCTAAATATAAATTGGGCTTTTGGCAAAGTTTTTGTAACAAATGTCTAGTTCCTATTGACAGCTTGGCTTCTTTTGGAGATTTCACAATAGGGGTTAGGGTGCCATCAAAATCCAGCATTATGATTTTTACGGGGCTTTTTTTAAAAAAGGCAGTAATTTTGTCTAAATCTTTCCATAAATCCATTATTAATTACCCTAAATTT
>JACOYE010000014.1 GCA_016182045.1 Candidatus Microgenomates bacterium | reverse complement strand
CATCACCTCCTAACAGACAGAAAAGTTAATGATATTTCAGGAGGATTTTAATTTGATTCAACGAATGGGTTTCAGGAGGAAATTAGATGATTTAAATCGTTAACTTGCTTTTTTAAACAAAATTTGTTATACTAGCACCTTTAATCCTGTACCATCTGGTACAGGATTTTTCTTTGAGGTTTAATATGTTAAAGCGTAATTTGCTTCTTTTATTGATAATCCCGATATATCTGCTTTTAATCAAGGCAGATTCTCAAAGTGGAGAGGTAAAAGCCTCCTATAATCCAAAGCGTGCTCAGGTTCAAATTGAGGCTAAAAAAATAGACAAAAGGGCTGAAATTTTATCTAAATACTTATCAAGATTTAACTCACCGCTTCAATATCATGCTCAAGACTTTATTGATGCTGCCCAAACTTATAACGTTGACTGGAAGCTAGTGCCTGCCATCTCCGGAGTTGAGTCGACATTTGGAAAGTTCATTCCAGGTGGGTATAATGCCTGGGGCTGGGGAGTCTATGGTAATCAGGCCTTAGGTTTTAGGTCATGGAGAGATGGAATTTTTACTGTGACCAGAGGCCTAAAAGAAAAGTATATTAACAGAGGGCTTTTGGAACCGTTTGCTATGAATAGAATATATGCTGCCTCACCTTACTGGGGTGGAAAAGTTACCTACTTTATGAGTGATTTGGAAAAATTCTACAATGAGTATCAGACATTAGAGCAAAATAAGGTTTCTGTTGGTATCTCAGATAGGATAGCTGTTTCATCGGGCCTGCTGGCCTTAAATTCTTATTAACTGCTTATATCATTTGTCATTGGTATAATACCACCATGAAAACTCTGGCGGCTGTAATTTTGGGCAAGCTGATTGCCACTATCTCAAAGACATTTAAGATTGGTGGTGGCTCGGCAGCCCCTGGTTTATATGCCCTCAAAATTGATCCAGATTTAGTCGGCAAGCTTTCCAGAAAAATTCCTCAAAATGTGGTCATCACCGGTACCAACGGCAAAACCACCACAGCCAGAATGCTTGCCCATTTTGCCAAAATTGAAGGCCTAAAAGTTATCAAAAATCACACAGGATCGAATTTAGAGAGGGGGGTTACCTCTACTTTGGTTAATTCGTATTCCCACATTTCAAGTGGGAAAGTAGATCTAGGGATTTGGGAATTAGATGAAGCTGCTTTTAATATTGTTGCACCCAAGATCAAACCAGGTGTGGTACTTTTCCTAAACGTTTTCAGAGATCAGCTGGATAGATATGGGGAGGTAGATAGTGTAGTTAAACGCTGGTGTAAAACCCTAACAACTCTGAAATCCCCAACACAAATTTTGCTCAACGGGGATGATGCTAATACCAGATCGTTAAAAAAATGTTTCAAAGGAAAAGTACAGCTGTTTGGGGTTAAGGATTATAAAATCGTAGGAGAGGCAATTGAACAGCAAAAAGAGCAAGAAAATTATGAATTTGAAGCTAAAAATGTCAAATTACATGGTTTAAAAGGATCTTATTTCCATCTTCAATATTCCTCGCTTCGCGAAGCGAACACCTTCCATCTTCCAGTTACCTTGCCTCTTCCGGGCATTTACCATATCTATGATTTCTTAGCAGCTTTTGCAGCAGGAACAAGACTAGGTTTCTCACCAACTACTATGATTAAATCCCTTAAACACTATTCTCCGGCTTTTGGCAGAATGGAGAAGTTTAGCCTGCAACCTTCCAGGTTGCATCGCAAAGATGGATTTATTTTTCTTATAAAGAATCCTGCGGGAGCAACACAGGTTTTTGAGACAATTACTCCAAATTTAAAACCAAACGATAGACTGCTTTTTGCCTTAAATGATAATATAGCAGACGGACGCGATGTCTCCTGGATCTGGGATGCGCAGTGGGAAAGGTTACAGGAGACAGGTTACAGGTTACAGGTAGTAGCATCAGGGACCAGAGCTTATGATTTGGCAAATAGGTTAAAATATGCAGGGTTTGATCCTAAACTAATTAATATTGAGCAAGATCTAAAAAAAGCCTTTAGACAGGCTAAGGATGGCCTAAAAGCACGACTTTTTATCTTACCCACCTATACAGCCATGTTAGAATTACAAAGGATCTTAGCAAAGATTGGTATCAAGCGTCACTACTGGGAGGAAGAATGAAAGTAACGATTGGCTATCTTTACGGTGATCTTATGAACATCTATGGTGATACAGGAAATATTATCACTTTGAAAAAAAGAGCTGAATGGAGAGGAATTAATGTAGTTGTCAAAAACTTCTCGACCGCAAATATAATGAAAAAAAATGATGTAGACATCTTCTTTTTTGGCGGTGGACAGGATCAGCAACAAAGTCTAGTGGCTTCTGATCTTGCGTCAAGTGGCAAGGGGAAGATAATTAAGCAAGAGGTAGAAAGGGGAGTTCCACTACTTTCTGTTTGTGGAGGATATCAGCTATTAGGAGAGTATTATAAACCTCACAGGGGACCAAAACTGCCTGGAATCAGTTTATTCCCGGCTTACACTGTGGCCAGTGACGATCGGATGATTGGCAATATTGTAGTGGAGACACAATTTGGCAAACTAGTTGGTTTTGAAAATCATTCAGGAAAAACTTATCTCAAAGATGGAGAATACTCCTTGGGAATTGTCATTAAAGGCTTTGGTAATAATGGGGCTGATACAACAGAAGGGTGCATTTATAAAAATGCCATTGGCTGCTACATGCATGGATCCTTGCTTCCCAAAAATCCCATCTTGGCTGACTGGTTAATTAAAAAAGCTTTGGAAGTTAAATATGGTAAGGAAATTAATCTTGAACCACTCGATGATGATTTTGAACTATTGGCACACCAACAAGCTATCTCCAGGTTCGGATAGTGGCCAAGAGAGGAGTCGAACCTCCATGCCTTGCGGCACGGCGTCCTAAACGCCGCGTGTCTGCCATTCCACCACTTGGCCCTGGTTATATTTTATCAGACCTGGGAGGCAATTTGAACTTTTTGACCAAAGGGTGTAAAATTAGTCCATAAAAATATGGCAGATACGTCTACATTAACTAAACCAGTCTCAACTGGACCAACCGAGATAATAAATAAGAGGCCTTTTCAACCACCTGCGGGGGCAGTTGGTTGGGAGGGTTTTTTTACCCCCTCTGAACGAAGTTATGAGGTTAATGAAGGCCCGGTAGAGATCCCAATGGAAGATTTGCTGAAACTGCCTGAACATAAACCAAGTATGTCTTCTTCCGGCTCTATTCCATTTCATAGCTCTCCATCCATATCCGTGATTGAAAATCCCCTTCCAGAACCGGTAATTCATGTTGCTTCGGAAGCTTTAGGGTGGGTAGGTGATACTGTCAAATCGGCACCACAAGCAATCGGAGAAGGACTTGGATTTATGGGCGATATGCTTGGATACATTACAGCTGGTAGAGATGTCGAGTCTTATACTAATCCCGGAATCGAGCAGCCTATGGCTGGACAACCTGCCAGCGCAGAGAATAATCCTCAAGACCCTATGCCAGCGCAAAAAGAAACGCAAATCATTAATCTAAGAAATTTTTTTGAAGGATTAAAGGAAAAACGACCATCTGAATCTAACCTGGTTAAAGTAGGAGATCAGGTAGTAACAACTGAACAGTTTCTTGAAACTGTCGGTCTTTCACCCAGTTTAGGTACTCAAAATGTTATTGATGCAAAAGGAGGAGCGAGAATAGACTTAGCAGTCACTTTTGAGCTAGAAACAGGTCCCGAAGTTGTGAAAGCCCGGAGAGAAACGACATTTGGTCTGGCTATAGGACAAACAGGAGTAGTCGATTTGGATGGTAAAAAGGTTTTTGAAGCCGGAAGTGTACTGAGTTCAATTACTGCTACCGGCTAATTCTTCTTGGTACGTTCAGTTTCATGAACGTACCTTGAATAAATTTTCTCTCTAATTTACAATTGGTAAAGATTATAATTGTTTTTTGCGTCGGTCCGATGGACTCGTAGCTCAGTTTGGTAGAGCGACCCCTTGACTATTAGAACCATAGAATATATCCTTCTGTTATGAGGTCTAAGTGGTTCGAATTAAAACCGGAAGCAATTAAACTTAGACGCCAAGGAGCTTCTATAAGAGAAGTTGAGAAACTGCTAAAGATTCCTCGGTCCACATTGAGTGGTTGGTTTAGAAATGTCAAGTTAACTGAAAAGCAAAAAAATAAATTAAAAGAAGATTGGTTAAAAGCTCTAAGTAAGGCTAGGACACGGGCAGTTCTGTGGCATAACGAGCAAAAGCAGATCAGATTAAAAGAAGCAGAGGATCAGGCAAAAAAGCTGCTATCTGTAATAAATTTAAAGGACAAATCAATTTTAGAACTAGCATTAGCTATGCTGTATCTTGGGGAAGGCCTTAAAGTTAATGGCACTGCTATGGGAAACTCTAACCCATTGATTCTCAAGTTTTTTATAAAGGCGTTAATTAAACTATACGGATTCGACATCAAAAAGATTAAGTGCGAACTTCATCTAAGAGCAGATCAAAACCCAGAAAAATTAAGAAGATACTGGTCTGAAGAACTAAATCTTCCAGTATCATCTTTCACATCTATTAGTATTGATAAAAGAACCATAGGCTCGACTACTTACCCCAGTTATAATGGTGTTTGCGTGCTCCAATGTGGTAATATTGCTATACAAAGAAGGTTGGTTTATCTTAGTAGACTCTTTTGTGAAAAAATAGCCCAATAATGGGCGGTTAGCTCAGTTGGTAGAGCGTCCGCTTGACGTGCGGAAGGTTTCACAGGTTCAAGTCCTGTACCGCCCACCAAATCTTGTGTGGTACTATAAAATTTAGATGAGTAATCAAAATCTTGACCATATCCGACACTCCTGTGCCCATCTTTTGGCTGCTGCTGTTTTAGAGCTTTGGCCGGATACCAAACTAACTATTGGACCTTCTATAGAAAACGGTTTTTACTATGATTTTGAATTTAAAAAACCTATCAACGAAGATAATCTTCCTAAAATTGAGGCTAAGATGGCAGAAATTCTTCCTTCCTGGAGTGCCTTCTCTCACCGGGAGGTAAGCGAGGAGGAAGCAAAAGAGATTTATCAAGATAATCCCTATAAATTGGAATTAATTGATGAGATAGTCAAAAAGGGTGAACCGATAACTTTATATAAAGCAGGAAATTTTGAAGATTTGTGTCGTGGTGGACACTCGCAGAATCCATCCAAAGAAATCGGGGTGTTTAAGATTCTAAATATTGCCGGGGCATACTGGAGAGGATCTGAAAAAAACAAAATGTTAACCAGGATCTATGGAACCTGTTTTCCCACTCAAAGCCAGCTTGATGATTATCTTAATAATCTGGAAGAGGCCAAGAGAAGAGATCACAAAAAGCTGGGTCCACAACTTGAGCTTTTCTTCTTTGATGAAACTGCCCCCGGCATGGCTTATTGGCTGCCCAAGGGGGTAACTGTCTACAATGAGCTGATAGAGTTTTGGAGAAAAGAACATCAAAAAAGGGGTTACCAGGAAACATTTTCTCCTATTTTAAATAAAAAAGATCTGTATGTTACTTCGGGCCATTTCGAGCATTATTGGCAGGATATGTTCGTGGCTGATATGGGTGAAAACGAAGTATACGGGGTCAAGGCCATGAATTGCCCCAATGCCATGATCATTTTTGGATTTAAGACCCGCTCCTATAGAGATTTACCTTTGAGGCTTTCAGACACAGATCCACTTCATCGTTATGAGCTTCACGGCGTATTAAATGGCTTATTCAGATTGAGAAGCTTCAGGCAAGATGATGCTCATATTTTTGTTTCTGAGGATCAAATTGAAGAAGAATATCAAAATTTATTTGAGATAGTTGAAAGATTTTATTCTATCTTTAATTTGGATTATTCATTTAGATTGGGGAAACGTCCTGAAAAGTTTATGGGAGATCCCAAAATTTGGGACCGGGCGGAAGAGATTTTGGAAAAAATCCTAAAAAATTCCGGTAAACTTTATGTTTCAAAAGAAGGAGAGGGGGCTTTTTATGGCCCCAAAATAGATATCTTAATGAAGGATTCTTTGGGCAGACAGTGGCAGATGGGAACGCTTCAACTGGATTTTCAGCAACCGGCAAGATTTAATTTAAAATATACTGATGCGGACGGCCAAATTAAGACACCCATAGCCATCCATAGGGTGGCCTATGGCTCGCTGGAAAGATTTATCGGCATCCTGATTGAACACTACGGTGGGGCTTTCCCCATCTGGCTTTCGCCAGTGCAGGTGGTGATCATTCCCATCACGGAAAGAAATAATCAATATGCTAAGATGGTGGCCGAGTCTCTTGACCATGAAAATACCAGAGTGGAAGTTGATGACAGATCTGAAACTATGCAATCAAAAATCAGAGACGGGCAGACTCAGAAAATTCCCTACATGTTAATTGTGGGAGATAGGGAAGAAAAGGAAGAGAAAGTAGCTGTGAGGACAAGAGCTGGACAAGACTTGGGGACCATGACACTTGAGCAGTTCCAAGATAAAATCACCTCGGACATTGAATCCAAACAATAAATATGTTACGATCAAAAACAATGAGAGGAATTTGTTAGCTGGCTAAGTTTTATAGACTTAACCAACACATCCAGGCACCTAAGCTTAGAGTTATTGATCCAGAGGGCAAACAACTGGGGATCTTAACCAAACAGGAAGCTTTGGACAAAGCCGGGGAGTGGGGGCAAGATCTAATAGAAGTGGCTCCTCAGGCTGATCCACCTGTCGCCAGAATCTTTGATTTTCAGAAATTCAGATATGAAGAAAGTAAAAGAGAAAGGGGTAGCAAGAAAGGCGGAGAGGGAGGGTTAAAAGAACTTTGGCTTTCTCCCAGAATTGCCGATCATGACTTAAGAGTCAGATTAAATAGGGCCGAGGAGTTTTTGAAAGACGGATACAAGGTCAAGCTGACAGTTAAATTTAAGGGAAGAGAGATGACTCACCCTGAGTTGGGTCATCAAGTTCTAAAGGAGGCTTTAAGCGTATTGGGTGATAATGCTGCTATTGAGAGAGAGCCCAAATTTGAGGGAAGAAGATTAGCCATGATAATTACCAAAATCAAAGGAGGTCATAAAAAAGATGAGCAAAATGAAAGTGAAAAAATCCATACTAAAGAGAGTCAAAATAACATCCAGGGGTAAGATACTGAGAAGACATCAGCTAGGTGCAGGGCATCTAAAAAGAAAAAAGAGTAAGAGTGCTTTAGAAAGACAAACGAAAACTAGTATTTATTTTAAAGGTGAATCGCGAAAATTAAGAAAGGTGATAGGACTTTAAAATGGGGAGAGAAACAAGAAATTTTAGACAAACAGCCAAATCAAGATCTGGTTCTGAAGGAAACAGGAATTATTCTGGACAAAATAGTGGCAGATGGCATACAAAAATAATAGAATACTTTAAAATGAAAACGGGAAGGAAATAACATTTATGGAAATACTATGGCACGAGTAAAAAGAGGGGTAACATCCCACAAAAGGCATAAAAAAGTATTAAAGCTGACCAAAGGCCACCGTGGTGGAAGGTCCAAACTGATCAGAGAGGCCAAGTCCTCACTTTTGCATGCAGGAGAGTATGCTTTTGCCGGAAGAAAGCAGAGAAAGCGCGACATGAGGAAACTTTGGATTATCCAACTTGGAAATGCTGTCAGAGCCGAAGGCTTAAGTTATTCCAAATTCATGCATTCTTTAAAAGAAAAAAATATCTTACTTGATAGAAAAATGATGGCCGATTTGGCAGTAAATCATCCGGAGGATTTTAAAAAGATTGTGGCAGAGGTCAAGTAATGCTAGAATCAATCTAGCATGGAAGAAAAGATTTCCCAGATACAAAAAGATTATCTAGAAAAAATCCAAAAGGCTAAAACTTTAAAAGAATTGGATGAGATTTTTTTGGAGCTTTTTGGCAAAAATGGGGCAGTAGATCAACTTTCCAAACAATTTTCCACTCTTTCCCAGGATCAGTTAAAAATTATTGGCCCCACTTTTAATCAGGTTAAACAGCAATTAGAAGAGGGGATAAATGAAAAAAGAACAAATATTCGTGAGGAAAGTTATAAAAGGTTATCAGAAGAAAACTTAACGCTGCAACCTTCGAGGTTGAAGGCTAGAAAAGGACATCTGCACCCTGTGACACAATTTGAGCAGGAAATTGTTAAACTATTTAAAAATTTAGGATTTGTGGAAGCTGATGCCCCCCATATTGATACTGATTACAACAATTTTGAAGTTCTAAATATTCCCGAGAATCATCCTGCCAGGGATCTTTGGGATACCTTTTATATAAGTTCCAAGTTCCAAGTTCCAAGTTCCAAATTATTATTAAGAACACATACATCTAATTCTCAAATCCGAATCCTCAAAGACAATACACCGCCCATCAGGATGATGAATCTGGGCAGATGCTTCAGATTCGAAAATGTTGATGCCAGACACGAGCATACTTTTGAACAATTTGAAATAGTATATGTAGACAAGGGTGTCAGTATGGCTCATCTTCAATATTTATCAGAATACTTTTTTAAGGGCACATTAGGACAGGATATCAAAGCAAGACTTAGGCCAAAATACTATCCCTTTGTGGAACCGGGAGTGGGGGTGGATGCATCCTGTGTGTTTTGTAAAGGAAAGGGTTGCAAAGTTTGTGGACAGACTGGTTTTTTGGAACTTGCTGGTGCAGGCATGATTCATCCTGATGTTTTAAAAGCAGGGGGGATTGATCCAAATATTTATTCCGGGATAGCCTGGGGAGTGGGACCGGGCCGGATGGTCATGCTTAGGGAAGGCATTGAAGATATCCGACTTTTTAATAGCGGTGATTTAAGCTTTTTGGAGAAATATTAAATGCGGATACCCATTGCTTGGCTTAAAGAATTAGTTGCTCTTAATTGCTCTATTGAGGAGTTAATAGCTCTATTACCGCTTCGGACAGTGGGGGTCAAAGAGGTAACTGATTCTTACTTTGAGCTGGATATGAAAGGCTATAACCGGGCTGATTTACTTTCCATGCGGGGTATAGCTTACGAGGTAGCTGCCATCACCGGCTCTAAGTTGCTTTTTGAGGAGCCTCAAGAGGCTGAATTCGCCTGGAAACAAAAAGATTTACCAACGACTCAGGTTGAGGTTGAAAATCCCCAACTTGCTCCTTTTTATACTGTTACCAAAATAACAGGACTAAAGGTGGAAAAATCTCCCCAGGATTGGGTCACCAGATTGGAAAATTCTGGCATGAGATCTGTAAACAATATCACTGATATTACCAATTTAGTGATGCTTGAGTATGGCCAGCCTTTACATTCTTTTGATGCAAGAGCGGTTAAAGATGAACACATTTTGGTCAGAACTGCCAAGAAGGGAGAAAGAATTACTACCTTGGATGGAAAAACAAGAGATCTTCAAGGTTTAGATTTACTGATTGCTGATCCACTAAATACAATAGGAGTGGCAGGTGTGATGGGAGGAAAAGACTCTGAGGTCAGTGAAACAACAACCACCATTCTTTTGGAGGCAGCTATATTTGATCCTGTAAATATTAGAAAAACTGTCACCAGGCTAGGACTTCCTTCCGAGGCCTCCAAAAGATTCCAGCATGGTCTAACCAAAATTAGGCTTCTTCAGGCATTAAATCAAACTATAAAAATGTACCAGGAGTTGGGAGGACAAATTGTTTCCATTACCATGGTTGGGAATTTTGAAGATAAGCTCAAAAAGATCACCCTCACTAAGAAAAAATTAGATTCATTAATAGGAGTAGGAATCAAATCTGAAGAGGTGGAAACTTATCTAACCAAACTAGGATTTAAACTAGCTCCCCATATCTTAAGCTCGCCTCGCTCCGCAGGCGGAGCGGGTGGAAACACAGTTTGGGAAGTAGAACCACCATATTACAGGCTGGATGTTGACATCGAGGAGGATATAATTGAGGAAGTAGCCAGGATGTACGGGTATGAAAAAATTCCGGCTGTGGAAGTTTCTGAATCTGAACCCTTGCAGAAAGAGGATCCAATTTTTAAAACCATTGAGGATTTAAGACAAAAATTAGTGAATCTGGGCTTGACAGAAGTCCAAACCTATTCTTTTTATTCCACAGATGTTCTGAATGCCCTGGATGCTAATAAGGAAAAATTGGTTAAAGTGGCCAACCCTATCTCTGCTGAAACAGCATACTTAAGGGAAAATTTGTGGCCAAATTTGGTGGAAGTTGTAGGAAGAAATTTAAGGAAGGGATACAAAGATATTGGGATATTTGAGATTGGGAAGGCATTTAAGATCGGGCCTGATAGAAATCCTTCGGAAAACTACAGATTAGCCATATCTCTAATGAATGGTACAGATAACCCATTAGCTGAGCTTTATCAAATCTCACAAGCTTTGGCTTCCCACTCGACAAGTGGGAATGTTGTTCAAACCGAACTTTTCCACCCTAAAAGGCAAATTGGTAATCTGGCTGAAGTTCACTTAAGAGTTTTAAATAAACTGGGGATAGAAAAAAGAGTGGCTGTTTTGGAAATAGAAATTGACTAATTAGATTCAACAACAGATACCTTTAGATTTTCATTCTGGTATTCAAATTTAAAAGTGATGGTTTTTTCCCCGTTATTGGTTATATATAAATTTTGTTTGGCATTAGCCTCAAATCTTGCCGGATAATTATAAATGGATACCCCATATTCCCTTGAGATATCTGGAATGACGGCAAAATTATGGTTGGTGCGAGCTTCAGTCTCAAGCCCAGCATCTTTGGCAACCCAATATATTAAAGAGGCCAAATGACAAACACCATCGCCCATCAAATATCCATCAGATTTAAATCCTTCTGAAGCGTTAAAGTGAGCATTGGTGGTTTTGACTACTTTGTCCTGATACTCAAGGAATACATCCTCATGATAGGCAAAGGTTCTACCTGGATCTAATTTAAATTGATAAGAAAAAGGCTTTCTAACTTCATCCCAGGAAATTGTATCTTTTCCTGACACCTTACCACTCATGTAAGCCAAATTAAGCAAGATATTGTCTTTAAAAATGTCATTTACCCATTTATCGCTCTGGCGATTATTTAAAGATATTTCATGCTGAGCCAATAGATGATCAGAAGGTACAACTAGTGAAGACTGGTCTCCCAAAACGAAAAGAGAAATAGTTGTCAGAGCTGCTATAAGATTTGGTGACATAAAAAATCAGGCCCATTTTAAGCCTGATGAAACAATAGTATAACACACTATGAGATAAGATTCAAATCTAAAGGGCCACGGTTACTCCAATTGAGGTGGAAAATGTGCCGCCGTTGTTATCTTCCAAAGTGGCGGTAATTGTGTGTGAGCCCTTATCACCAACCGGAAACTCCACATGCAAAGCAAATGGTTCGGAAGTTTGAGTGGATTTTACGCCTCCATCAATCAGCCATGTCACCTTTTTAACTCCGGCAGGGGAGTTAGTTTTTGCTAAAACATCAAACACCCTGGGTACATTGGCTCCATTGGAAACATTAACAATCTCTATAGCGCCACCTCCCCCAGCAGAAAATCCCGGAATTCCGCTACAGCCTTTAGTTGCTCCCACAAACCTGGGATCGACAGAGGTCAAAACCCACTCATCAATCCCTTTTTGCCACTTATCGGCTCCTGTTGGATCATCTTCTTTCAAGATAATCACGTCTTTCTCATCAGACTCTTCACCATCATTTGCCAATCTGTGCGGATTTTGTCTGCAAACTTTGGCTCGCTGATATGCAGGAGATTCCCCCTTGGGTTCGGTTCCGGCAATAAAGTATTCTCTTCTGGTAGGGGAACCGGGATGAGGCTTACCGCTCATCAAACCATCCACTTCTTCCTGTAAAACATTCGGCGGTCTTTCAAATGGTTCATTCTGCTTATCTTTTATAACTAATGTCATAATTTTGTTCCAAATAGGTGAGGCTCCTGTTACACCTGATGAGACAGTCGGACTCATTATAGAGTTGTCGTTATTACCAACCCAAACTCCCACCACAAAAGAGGGGGTGAAACCAATAGCCCAATTGTCTCTTTTTTCATCAGTAGTACCGGTTTTAACGGCAGCAGTTTTACCAGCAATATTTAAAACCGAGTTGGAACCGAAAGCGGCGGTTCTGGCACCATTATCAGATAAAATATCGGAGATTATAAAAGTAATGCCTTCGTCTAAAACTTTTCTTCCCTCACTCGGATGATGTTCAAATAAAGTTTTACCCTTAGAATCCGTCACTTTAAGAATTGAGATGGGGTCTTGTTGTCTGCCTTTGTTGGCTAACACTGAAAAGGCCGATGCCAAATCTAAAAGTCTTACTTCTCTACCTCCTAAAACCAAACTCAAACCTACAGAATTGACATTTTCCTCAGACGGCTCCCAGGTGGTTAAACCCATTCTGTAGCCTAATTCCAGTACATCCCTTACTCCCACCAGAGCCAAATTTTTAACGGCCGGAATATTGTAGGAGTTACCTAAAGCATATCTCATCTGAACCACACCATGGTATTGACCATCATAATTGACAGGAATATAAGTTGGTCTGTCTCCCCCGGGGAATTCGGTTTTAACATCTATATAGACCTGAGAGGCTGTGTAACCTTTTTCCAAAGCCGCTGAATAGGCAATTGGTTTGGTGGCAGATCCTGGTTGTCTGGCTCTTATCACCACATTAACATTTGGCTCAAAGACGCAACTTTGTCCTTCATCACAACCTTCCGGCGCAGAATCAGCAAAATAATCTTTACTTCCCACCATGGCCAAAATCTGCCCTCCTTTGGCATCCAAAACTACACTTGCTCCATTGCCAACTTTGGCAGAAGATAAGTTATCAATCTCCTTTTTGACTATTTCTTCCACCTGTTTTTGCAGTTTATAATCCAAGGAGGTGGTCACTCGTAAGCCTCCTTGCTCAACCATCTTATCTCCAAACTGTTCAATCAGTTTGGCCTTAACATACAGGACAAAATGGGGAGCTTTAAATCCAACTTCATTTTGGCTTGTCCTGTAGGTTAACTGCTGTCTCTCAGCTACCTCTGCTTCATCTTTGGTGATATACTCATCTTCCACCATTCTTCTTAACACCTGTTTTTGTCTTTGCTTGGAAAGTTCCGGGTTTGTTCCGTACGGAGAGTAAACAGACGGCCTTTGGGGAAGACCTGCCAGGAGTGCTGCCTCAGCCAAATTCAAATCCTTGGTACTCTTTCCAAAATATAAATTGGCCGCAGCCTCAATGCCGTAAGCGGTTCCACCATAGGGTATTTCATTAAGATACATTTCCAAAATTTGATCTTTGGAATAGGCTCTTTCCACCTGAACAGCCAGAATAAATTCCTTAAGTTTTCTAGTCAGAGTCCTCTCCCCTGACAGGAGAGCATTTTTAACAAGTTGTTGTGTCAGGGTGGAACCACCAGAAACGCGCCTGTAGACAGCCAGATCAAAAACCGATCTTGTTATTCCCACAAGGGAAAAGCCCTTATGTTTGTAGAAATCCTTATCTTCTATGGCAATAGTAGCCTCTTTTACATATTGGGGTATTTCGGAAAGTTTTATAGGTGTTCTATTTTGGTCCTGATAGATATCGTAGAGTAGTTCCCCGTCTTTATCAAAAATTTTGGTGGACTGGGCCAGATTGCGGTTGGTTAAATCCTGGGGATTGGGAATTTGGGTGGCAAAAAAAATCACAGATCCAAAAAGAAGCAGCAAAAAACCGATCACAATAATGAGCATTCCGGTGGATAAATTGGATAAAAATTTGAATTTCCAAACCCTAGAATACTCTCTTCTAGCCTTCCAGGAACCTGAGGTCATATAGAAAGATTATAAGGACCTGCTTCGCACTTCGCAATGAGATATTATAGCTCGTGCTTGCAGAACCTGTTAATTTTCCTTTCAGGAAAATTATAGCAGAATTAGGTATAATTAACTTTAGCCAGAGGTGGCAGAGTGGCCAATTGCAGTTGACTGTAAATCAACCGGGTTTTCCCTGCGAAGGTTCGAATCCTTCCCTCTGGACACTAAAATCCCAGCCATTCCAAGATGATTTGAAGAAAATCCCGATTAGTGCTTATCCCCTGAGTGCTGCCACACTGGCAGGTTGAGCCTATCCAGGAACAACCTGATGTTTGATTGCATGCTGTGGCTGGATCAGTACTGGTGGATTCTGAAGTTGGCTGCGATTCTTGAGTTGGAGCGGAAGTCGGGTTTGACTCTGTAGTTGTTGTCTGGGTACTAGTTGAACACTGACAACTGCTACCAGTCCAAGAGCAACCAGAAGTTTTAGCACATTCTGTGGCTGGATCATAACTACTCCCGGATGTAGGCTGGGGGTAAGGACTATAATTTGGTTGGGTACCTGATCCCGAACACTGACAAGTGGTACCTGTCCAGGAACAACCTGATTGTTTGGCACATTCTGTGGCTGGATCCCCTTGGTAGCCGCCTTGATAACCTCCGGTAGGGGGCTGGCATCTTTCTGGATTTTGTCTACAGAAAGACTCAAATTCCTGACGTTGCACTGGACTGCCAAAACCACCTGCCTGTCCACTCTGACATTTATCAGGATTGGCCTGACAATATGTAGCATATTCTCCTGCCTTTTGTCGAGACTCCTCTGTCTCACCATAAAAGCCACACTGACAGGTATTCCCTTGCCAGGCACAATTGGGTGTTCTATTACACATTTGCTGAGGATCGTATCCAGGAGGCGGAGATCCCCCTGCACCTCCTAAGCTTCGGCATTCATCCTCATGCTCACTACAATAAGCACGACATGATGCTTCAGAGTTACAACCGCCAGGGCCTGAAAAAGTACCCCCACTGGAGGTAGCAAATCCTGAACAAATTTGATAGTTTGCCGGATCAGAACAAAAGGTCCTACAAGTTGCCTCCGAGTTACAACCGCCTGGCCCTACCCGTTGTTCGCCTCCATGAAGACCAACTGTGTTGGCAAATTCAGCACATCTGGTCCGATTGGCTTCTTGCTCACAGAATGATTTACATAAATCAGCTGAAGTACAACCCAAAACTGATCTGGCCTGATCCAAAATTCCACTTTGAGATGGATCATTTACCACACCACCAGCAATGCCTTGTGATTTGGCAAATGAGTCACATCTATCATAGTTTGCGGGAACCTCACAATAGTTTTGGCAAGCATCATATGAATCACAACCTAATATGCTTTTTGCTTGCTGTAAAATTCTGTCCTTATCAGTTACAGTAGGATCTTCCTGATAAAAACCCTTGGCTTTGGCGTAATCTATGCAAGTTGTGGCATTAACAGGATCTTCACAATAGGTTCTACATTCAGCAATACTACCACAGTTACCAAGCTCGGCAACCGGAAAGGTAACTCCATATTTTTGGGCAATTTCTTCGGGAGATTCTTGCGCCTGCACCCTGGTGACCAAGATCAACAGGACAAATATTGACAATAGAAAAACGGTTATAAATTTAGAAATTGTTAAATTTTTTATCATTTATTTTTTTAAAGCATCAAAAGGATTCTTATATGATGCAAACGGGTTAACATATTGGGTGCTCTTATCAAAAGGGTTCTGATATTGATTTTGTAAAGAGACAGTTGGTTCTTTTTTGACACCTGGTACTGTTAAGGTTTTAAGAGGGTTTTTAATAATGCCAAAATAAATTAAGACTACAAAAGTCAAAACTGCCACAAATAGCAGTAGAATTAAAGGAAGGGCCAGATGAATGACTCCTTTTTGGTTCATCTATTTATTATATGGATAGGTGGGTCATGCTTGTCAAGTCCACAACATTTTATATACCTAATCTTTAACCCACCTGGATATTGGGGTTTTAACTCTGCCGAAGATTTGACCTAACCTTAAAATGAGTGAAAGAAGTGTGTAGTATACTATTCCATGATAGTGAACTGCTCCTTTTTCAAGATGTTGGATGGCTTTTTCTTGCCCGATTCTTTTGGTGGAAGCGCCGTGATGGTGGATAAATCGGGCAGTCGGGACAAAGTAGAGAGGAATCTTGAGTTTTTTTAGTCTTCTGGCATACTCAATATCTTCAAAAAAGATGAATGTGCCTTCATCCAAAAGCCCCGCCTTTTGTAAAACCATTTTAGGAATCATCAAGCATGCCATAGCTAAACCTTCCACTTTAGCAGGTTGATCGGATTTTGGCATGAACATAAAATAAGATCCCTTGATCCTTAAAAAGTATTCTTTAAAAGCTCCCGAAACAGTGGGCAAGTGAAAGGCAGAATCCTGGTCTGATCCATCAGGAAATATCAACTTTCCACCTAAAACAGCCTCTCCCTTAAATTCATCTTCCACCCTGACTAACTCAGGTAATCCACCTTCCATCACTTCAATATCAGAATTAAGCATTAAATAATATTCACCCAAAGAGTATTTAATTGTTTTGTTGTAACCTTTTGAAAAACCTTCATTTTCTTTATTTGCCAAATATTTAATTCTTGGTAAGAAACCCCTGATAATCTCTTTACAGTTATCATCTGAACTATTGTCCAAAACAATCACCTCCATGCTTTTTAGATCATATCCATTCTCTTTTTGGAAAATACTCTCCAAAAGTTTTTTGGTTAAATCAGCAGTATTATAGTTAACAATACCAATGGATAACTTTAAGGGATACTCTAAATTTACGTTTACACCCTTGGGGTGTAAAGCTAAATTTCCTGCTCCAGGTATGCCTAAATAAAAATCCAAAACCCCTTGTCTTTGGGCGGGCCTGCCAAACAAAAATAATTTTATTGCTTCTTTTAACAAGGCGAGTTTAGTTCTAGTTTTGGCATATTTCATACCAAATACAAGTCGGTTTCTGGTATGATAATAGTCCGTGACTATGGATCCTATTCCTGTTGATTGGGAAACCTTATGATACAAAGAGGTATGACCATTATAAAAAATTTTAAATCCTTCTATTTTTGCTCTCTGGGCAAAATCACTATCTTCAAAATATAAAAAGTATTTTTCATCCAGATAGCCTATTTTCTCCAGTACTTCTCTTTTTATAAGGACACAAGCCCCGCTAAATATTTCCGACTGCTCAACTAGATCGTATTGCCATTTATCTACCTCATCCAAACCACGATGAATTGACCCGATATTATTCCAATCAAACTTACCCCCGGCAAACCAGATCACTTTACCCACATCCTCTTTTTTATACCTATCTTTATGAAATTCAAACCCAGGAGCAAAATAGATTTTAGGGGAAACTAATCCAATTTTAGGATTAGACTCAGCTGTTTTAATTAATTCTTCCACCAAATTTGGGCTATTTATTAAACAATCATTATTGATAAGCAAAAAATAATCTGCCCCCCAAATTTGGGCATAATCTAAACCTTTATTATACCCACCACTAAAACCTAAGTTTGATCCTGTTTGTAAAATATCTATTTGGGGAAAGGCTTTGTTGATAGCAGAAACACTTCCATCAGATGATCCATTATCAACCACAATTACCTGTAACCTGTAACCCTCCCCTGCGGGGGCCCGCTGTAACCTTCTTAAGGATTTCAAAAACTCCAAAGTATCCTCTTTACCACTATAATTTACTGTGATTATTGAGACTTTTTTCATAACCCTTAATTCTTAATTCATAATTCTTAATTCTATATCACTCCCAATCCTTCCACATAAATTCTTGCTCTTTTTGTTTTTCCCAGTAAAGAAAAAGCTATTATTCTTAAAATTAACCCCAAAATTAAAAATAATTTAACTGGCAAATAAAAAGGGGGATAATGTTTTTTAAGATAATATTTAATTCCTTTAAGCTCATTTAAAAAACTTGCACCTAGATCAAACTTTGATGAGGCCCCATGGAGGTGAACTACCTCAACTTGTGGCACATACCATATTTTAAAGTGAGCCATATTAATCCTTTTACACCACTCAACCTCTTCCATATGCATAAATAAATTTTCATCAAAACCTAAGGTTTTCTCAAAAATTGCTTTTTTTATCATAAAAAAAGCTCCCATAATCCAGCCAACCTGATGGGCTTTTGAGAAAAAAGGCATATTTCTAGCATGAAGGGGGGGGATAAAATTGTTAATCAGTGGCAAAAAACCTAAACCTAAAATCCAGGTTATTATATTTAGTGGGTTGGGCAAATTACCGGCAGAAGGCTGCAATTTGCCCGAGGCATATTTTAATTTTGCACCCATTACGTCACAATTTTTATTAACCTTAAAATAGGCAAGTGTTTTATATAAACTATCTTCTTCCACATAAACATCTGAGTTTAAAAGTAAAATAAATGGATTGTTACATTGTTTCATTGCTAAATTGTTACCCTTGGAAAAACCTAAATTTTCTTTTGATTCAATAAGTTTTACTTGGGGATGATCTGTTTTAATCATTTGAGCAGATCCATCTGATGAGCCATTATCTAAAGCGATAACTTCTATTTTGTTATTAAGTTTTTTTTCGCAATAAATTTTGGCTTCCTCAAGTTTTTGTAAACATCTGTGAGTAATTTCTTTAGTATTGTAGCTTAGTATGATGACAGATAAATCTAACTGATCCATAGTTTAGCCTTTCTGTAATGTTCCAACATTTTTATTCCAACTAAAATCAAGTCCCTAAATATTGGTGGATATTTTTTGTAAAAGTGTTTTTTATAAAAAATCCTCATGGCAAAAACACCGTGTGTCACAGCCTCCATCTTTTTTTCTCTTTCCACTTCTGTGGCCGCTGTTTTCCAAAGTCCGGAGGAAGAACCTTTATAGTGAATTATTTTCACCTCAGGATAAAAATAAATTTTCCAACCTTTTTCTTTAAGTGAGTAACAAAATTCAATATCCTCACCATTGAAAAAATAATCAGTATCCCACCAACCTATTTGTTCTCCGGCAATTTTTCTGAGCATTAAAAATGCGCCTGTTAAACAATCTATCTCATGGGTTGTTGCGGTATCCAGGTAGGATGCAGTGTATCCAGAAAAAAGAGGGGAGTGGGGAAAAAGTTTTGCTAAACCACTAAAATAACAAAAAGAATTCCAGGGAGTGGGAAAACCCCGATGAGAAGAGTAGTCCAGCTTACCATTTGGAAGTTCAACCTTCGAGGTTACCGCACCAATATCCGGGTTTCCCATTAAATATTTATAAGTTTTCTGGATAGCATCATCCACAACGACCGTGTCCGGATTTAAAAAAAGTACAACAGGCGCTTTAGCTTTTTTCGCCCCCACATTATTCCCAGCAGCAAAACCTAAATTTTCTTTATTTTCCACAAGCTCCACCATGTTGTCATTGCGAGGAGCCGAAGGCGACGTGGCAATCTTACTGCGATTAGCAGAAGATGAAATCTTATACTTCTCTTTTACAGCCTCTACAGATCCATCAGTTGATGCATTATCCACCACAATCACTTGCCAGTTATCTTTAGAAGTTTTGTTTTTAAAAATGGAGTCTAAACAATTTATTAAGAGATCCCGAACATTGTAGTTCAGGATTATAATTGACAAATTCGGATTATTTGAATCAGCCATGTACTAAATTGTATAACAGGGAAATGGATAATACCAATTAGCCTTGATAATTAAGAATAAAACTATATAATTACAACTATGACATTAGTGGTCGAAACAGGGAGAACATATGATCCAACAGGTATCAAAGTAGAATTTGATGATACTGTCTTAAGAAATGGCGTACCTTACAAGGTATCAGTTGATCAACCACGAGCTTCTCAACTTTTATTAAATCATGGCATACTGCCAGAGAAAGTGGCTCAAGCTAAATTGTTAATCCGTGAGAGGCCTCTAGAACAAACTCTAGTTCCTAGAGAAGGATATTTTTACGGTGAAGACTTAACTATGGCTTTATATACAGATGTAATATTTAATCGTATGCAGAGAAAACCTGGAAATCGTCCTAATCATGTTTTTCTCCATGAAGCAAAACATTTGATAAATTTAGTAACAAGACCAAATTATGAAAAGGGTACTGGCAGACTCTTTAGTAGAGTCCAAACCGCGACTTTTTATGCTGGTATGATTTCCGTATTAATAGCGTTAAGTTTAAGTTTACCTGATGTATTTTGGGCAAGAAATGATCAAAAGATTCAACTAATGACTTATCAACTTGCAACTTTTGGTGCTATTTTTTATCCTACATTTGTTTCGTTTTATCATCTAAATCCAATGGAATTAAGTGCCCAAAGATTTGCTTACAGACTTAACAAGCAACCAGAATGGCAATCAATAGTTACAATATCTCCAAAAAATAAATAAGGTAAAACAATTACCCACACCGGTGTGTGCTAGTTAGACACATCAGGATTTATCTTACTTTATGTCTTCTTTTTACTCTTAGTTGGGCCAAAGTTTTTTCTAAAATAGCCAAGGTCTCTGCATATTCTTCATTAGATAACTTTTGTTCCAAAGCTTGTTCTGCCCTTTTTTTGGCCTCCTCCACCGCTTTTTCATCAATATCCTGAGCATATGTGGCAAGATCAGTCATGATGGTTAATGTATTATCTGCCATTTGCAAGAATCCATCACCTAAAGCTAAAGTATCCACCTTTCCACTTTTTTTAATTACCAACTCTCCGGGCTGAAGCTTTGCCATCAGATTTGTGTGATGGGGAAGTATGCCAATTTGTCCTTCTTCAGTTGGAATGTTAACCTGATCCACCTGTTCATCAATTAGTAGTTTTTCCGGAGTAACAATCTTAAGATGTAGCTGAGCCATAGTGATAAGGTATAGTATAATCTTTATAACAATTATAACCAATATATTAAATGGATAACCATACTAAGGAATTGCTGTGATAAAAGAGTCTCAAAATTTAACAAATTCAGATTCACAATTGGAAAATAATCCCTTCTTAAAAGCTCCTGCTGAAATTAAAAAGCAGCTTAAAATCCTCTTTATCCTGAGTAAAATCGAAGGAGAGACTGCGAAGAGGATAAAAGGACTACCTAGCAGATTCTCCACAGGACTTTTAATTCCGCCTTATAGAGTGCCAGAATTCTTAGCGGCAGGAGCAGATTTAGCTGTTGATCTTTATAAAAATATATACTATGTTGCTGAACAAGTATAAAAACCTACTTTACCTCATCTATAGTTCCCACCATATAAAAGGCTTGTTCGCCTTTTGAGTCATGTTTGCCTTCCAGAATTTCTTTAAAGCCTTTAATCGTATCTTTTATTGAAACATATTTTCCTTTTCTGCCGGTGAAAGCTTCTCCCACGAAAAACGGCTGGGATAAGAATCTTTGGATTTTTCTGGCACGAGAAACAATTAATTTATCCTCATCAGATAACTCCTCAATTCCTAAAATAGCAATAATATCCTGTAAATCCTTATATCTTTGTAAAACTTTTTGCACTGCCACTGCCACATCGTAATGTTCCTGTCCCACTACCTCGGGTGTCAAAGCCCTGGATGAAGAAGCCAGCGGATCAACTGCAGGATAAAGTCCTTGCTCAGCCAAAGACCTCTCCAAAGCTATAGTAGAATCCAAATGAGCAAAAGTGGTGGCTGGAGCAGGATCCGTATAGTCATCTGCCGGCACATAAACTGCCTGAACGCTAGTTATAGAACCTTTTTTGGTAGAGGTAATTCTTTCCTGTAGTTCACCCATTTCTGTTGCCAAAGTTGGCTGATACCCGACAGCAGAAGGGATCCTTCCCAAAAGTGCTGACACCTCTGATCCAGCTTGAGAAAACCTAAAGATGTTGTCAATAAAAAGCAGGACATCTTTGCCGCCCTCATCCCTAAAATATTCTGCCATGGTCAAAGCTGACAAGCCAACCCGCAGCCTTGCTCCCGGTGGCTCATTCATCTGCCCAAAAACCATGGCGGTTTTATCTATTACGCCCGAATCTTTCATCTCATGATAAAGATCATTTCCCTCTCTGGTTCTCTCACCAACACCGGCAAAAACAGAAAATCCTCCGTGTTCTGAGGCAATATTTCTGATTAATTCTTGAATAATGACGGTTTTGCCAACTCCTGCTCCACCAAAAAGCCCCACTTTTCCACCTTTAATAAAGGGAGCCAAAAGATCAATCACTTTAATTCCTGTTTCAAAAATTTCAGACTTAACAGATTGTTCAGAAAATAGGGGAGCGCTTCTGTGAATAGGCCAGGATTTCTTGGCTTTTGTTACACCTTTACCATCAATAGTATCTCCTAAAACATTAAAAAGTCTGCCTAAAACTTCTTCACCAACTGGCACAGAGATTGGACCACCAGTATCTAAAACAGGTGTACCCCTCTTCAGCCCATCTGTTGACCCCATGGCCACAGCTCTGACTAGACCTTCGCCCAAATGCTGTTGCACTTCCATAACCAGTTTTGTCTTACCAATCTCTGTCTCCAAAGCACTATATATAGAAGGGAGGTCTTTCTCCCCAAATTGAGCATCAACCACAGCTCCTATAATTTGTGTAACTTTACCTTTGTTCATATCTTTAATTGTCATTCTGAGCGATTAGCGAAGAATCTCTGAACTTGTTTCAGTTCCACTCACATTCGTGAGAGATCCTTCGGGCTACGCCCTCAGGATGACACAAAGTGTCACTCCATAGCCACTTGTGCTGTTGTTATTTCCAAAAGCTCAGTTGTTATACTTGCCTGACGTGTTTCATTATATGTTAGCGTCAAATCTTCCACCAGTTCCAAAGCATTATCTGTGGCATTTTTCATGGCCACCATTCTGGCTGAATGTTCAGAGGCTTTTGTTTCCAAAAGAGCCTGATAAATTTGTTCCTCAATATGATGGGTCAGAATAAAATCCAGTAGGACATCAGGGTTGGGTTCGAAAAGAAACTCTTTGGAACTAGGAGCTAGGTTAGTGGAACTAGGAATTCCTAGTTCTGCCAATTCTATTGGTAACAGCTTCACCCTTCTTGGTTCCTGTCTTAGTGTTGACACAAAATGTGGGTACACAAGATAGGCTTCACCAATTTCTCCATTTTCAAATGCCTCCATTACTAGTCTTGCTAACTGCCTGGCCTGCCTAAAAGTGACAGCATCCAAATTCTCAAAATCAGCCTTTAAGTCTTTACCGGTCCTAACCACAAAGCCTCTCCCTTTTCTGCCCACAGTGTAATAATTTACGTTCCCACCCCCGGTGTGCAAACCTAAAACTATCCTCATCAAATTAGTATTTAATGCTCCCACCAAACCTCTATCTGTGGAAAGTAGAACTACTCCGGTTATTTTGGAATCATTACCGGTTAAAAGGGGATGAGCTTCCGGATTGATACTTGGCAAAAGTTTTGATAAAGCATCATATAAATTCTCACTATATGGCCTGCCGGAAGTAGCCTGACTCTGAGCCCTTCTCATTTTGGTCGCCGCCACCATCTGCATGGCCCGAGTAATCTGGCTGGTATTTTTTATAGACTTGATTCTACGCCTTAATTCCCTAGTGTTTGCCATCTTTTTTAGCTCCTCTCATAAAACTTCCCGCAAATTCTTTAGTCACTTGCTCCAACTCCTTAATCATCCTCTCATCCAACTCCTTTTTAGAAGCTATTTCTGAAAGTAATTTTTTCTCTCGCAATTTCAAATGAGCAATATATTTTTGCTCAAACTCCTTAACCCTATCCACCTCTACCTCATCCAGATATCCATTTATTGCTGCCCAAAAAACTACCACCTGTTCCTCCAAAGGAACAGGGGAGTAAGGGGGTTGCTTCAAAATCTCGGTAATTCTTTTTCCTCTGTCTATTTGAGCCCGAGTTTGAGGATCCAAATCAGAGGCAAATTGTGCAAAAGCTGCAAGTTCCCTAAATTGAGCCAAATCCAAACGAAGTTTACCTGCCACAGATTTCATAGCCTTAGTTTGTGCAGCACCACCAACTCGAGAGACTGATAATCCTACATTAAGTGCTGGTCTTATACCTGCAAAAAATAAATCTGATTCTAAATAAATTTGACCGTCGGTGATGGAAATAACATTGGTGGGAATATAAGCAGAAACATCACCTGCCTGAGTCTCTATAATAGGTAGGGCAGTCAAAGAACCATTACCATATTCTTTACTCATTCTGGCTGCCCGCTCAAGTAATCTTGAATGAAGATAAAAAACATCTCCTGGATATGCTTCTCTTCCGGAAGGCCTTCTTAAAAGTAGGGACACTTGTCTGTATGCCCAGGCATGTTTTGATAGATCATCATATACAATTAAGGCATCTTTTCCCTGATCCATAAAATATTCTCCCATGGCACAGCCCGCGTAGGGAGCCAGATATTGCATGGTGGCAGGGTCTGAAGCAGAGGCTGCCACCACAATGGTGTGATCCATGGCATCTTTCTCCTCCAGTTTGGCAACCAGTTGGGCAATTTTTGAGGTCTTTTGACCAATGGCCACATAAATACAAACGACACCCGCTCCGCCCGCGGAGCGAGGCGAGTCTTTTTGATTTATGATGGTGTCCACTGCAATGGTGGTTTTTCCGGTATTTCTATCACCGATAATTAGCTCCCTCTGACCTCTACCAATTGGGATCATGGAATCAATTGCTTTAATGCCAGTTTGTAAAGGAGTATTTACAGATTGGCGAGTTATCACTCCTGGGGCAATTTTCTCAACAGGATATTTTGTCTTTGCTTTTATTGAACCTTTACCATCTAGAGGATTTCCCAAAGCATCAACCACTCTTCCCACCAAAGCCTCACCAACAGGCACTTCTAAAATTCTGCCTGTTACTTTTACCTGGGTGCCTTCTTTAACTTTGGTAAAATCCCCAAAAATAACAGCACCGACGCTATACTGTTCCAAATTTAAAGCCAGCCCATAAACATTTTGTCCAAAATCTAAAACCTCAGAATATTGAACATCTGATAAGCCTTCTATTTTGGCAACTCCATCACCAACCTCACTGACCACTCCCACATTTTGCTTTTGAAGTTTAAACTTCAATCCTTTAATATCCTGCTCAATCTTAGTGATTATGTCTGCTTTCATAGTGTCCCTGCAATAACTCCCTTAAGCTGTGAAATCTTGTCTTGCAAAGAATAATCAGAAACTGTATCGCCGATTCTAACTTTAAATCCTGCTAAAAGATCAGGATTAACGATATTTTTTACCTCACTAATAATGAAATCGCTTTTTAACTTCCTGACAATACTGTCGAGTTGCACTTTGGATAAAGGAATGGAAGATTCGACAATCAAGGTTGTAGCACCTTTTTGTTTTTTCAAAGCCTTTAAAAACTCTGAAATGGCAAATATGGCCTGGGAGCGGGGTAGGGATTTGAGGTTTTTGATAACTCCAGTGACTTTCTTCTCATCTATTTTGCCATCCGAGCAGCAAAATCTGCAGCATTGTTCAGCCAGTTTTTTTAAGTCTCTATTTTTTTTCACGATAAGTTTTTAACCTCCTTTTCAATAACCTCTTTTTGACCTTTTCCTCTAAACGCTTTTCCTGTTACCCTCTCTATTCCCAGTCCCACAATTTCCGCCATATGGCTCATTAATTCCTGTCTGCTCCTTTCCATCTCAGCTCTTGCAGTCTCTTCACCTTTTTTAATTATTTGAGAAGCTAGTTGTTCTGCTTGAGCTTTGCCCTCTTCCTTCATAATCTCAATCTCTTTTTTAGTTTCGTCCATCAACTTTTGTGCCTCAAGAGCGGTTTTTGCCAAAATCTTTTCTTTCTCCTCTTCAGTTAAAAGTAGCTTTCTCTCTATCTCCTCAGCATTTTTTAAACTGTCCTCAATTCTTTTTTTTCTTTCATTTAATAGCTTTAAAATTGGTCCATATAAGAACTTCTTTAAAATAAAAAGGAGTATTAAAAAATTGACCACTTGCGCGGCCAAAAGGATGGGATTAATACCAAATTGGTTAAGAATATCCATATGAAAAATAGGTTACAGGGTACAGTAGACAGGTTACAGAAATGGAAACTGTAACCTAAAACCTGTCACCTGTAACCTTTATTTAATAAATGCTATCACCAAAGCATAAATGGCAATAGCTTCGGCAAAGGCCATTCCCAAAAGCATGGCCGGCAAAATTTTGGCTTGGGCATCCGGATTTCTGCCAATTGCCTCCATGGCTTTTGCTCCAATAAAACCAATCCCCAGTCCTGGGCCAAGAGCTCCTAAACCGATAGCCAAAGCTGACGGTAAACCTTCAGGCATCAAATTATCCTCCTTTCTTGACAGAAAAATTACAATTGATTAAATTTTTCTGTCATCCTGAGCGAGCGAAGCCCTTCGGGTCTGAGCCTCAGGGTCGAAGACGAGTCGAAGGATCTCGCTAATGCTCACTACTGTGTTTCTCCGACAGTATCACCATAAAAACCAAGGTCAGCATCATAAAAACAGCTGCCTGTACAAATCCTACAATAATTTCCAGAAAATAAAAAGGGAGGGGAATTACAAAGGCAAAAATAGATGAAACCGTACTCAAAACCACCTCACCTGCAAAAATATTGCCAAAAAGACGGAAGGAAAGAGATACTATCTTGGTGATCTCTGAAATAATTTCCAAAAATCCCACAAAAATGAACACCGGAAAAAGAGTTAAAGAAAACCACCTCTTTAGATAATTGGCAAATCCCAAATACTTTATGGCAAAAATATGAGTTAGGGTGGCAGAAATTAAGGCTAAAGATAAAGTCATATTTAGATCTGAGTTGATGGAGCGGAGCAGGGGTTTGTGATTAAAAGTAATGGTACCAAAGCCGGGTAAAAGTCCCATCCAATTGGCAGTAATAATAAATAAGAAAAAGGTCATCACAATTGGAAAAAAAACTTTGGCTCTTTTAGATCCTGCCAGATCTTCTACTGTTTGATAGGCAAATTCAATAATCATTTCCCAAAAATTTTGCAATTTTGAGGGAACAGCTTTTAGTTTCAAAGTTGCCAAAATTGAGGTAATTGTCAAAATGATCATCGCCACCCAAGAGACCAAAAGAGTATTGGTAATTGGTAAATTTTTAAAATATCCCAAAACTTCGGGCTTTAAAACAATCCCATGTTCCATATTAATATTGTGCTAGAAAGTAAAAGATTTTACAAGAAGCTTTTAATAGGCGTCAATCCAGTTTTTCTCTTTGGGTCCGAAGAAACAGCAGCCATTGTTCAAAGAAGGCCACAATGCCTTTGAAGGGAGTTTCAATTATAAAATCAAAAATAAAGAGGAAAATGTTCAATTGGGAAACAGCGGAAGTTAATTTTCTTCCCACTTGTATAAAAGGCATAAAGAAAAAATCAAAAGCAATAGTATAAAGAGACTCTTTTTTATCTCTCAGAATATACATATGAGCTGTTTTATTGACTCTATAAGAAATGAAGGAAACTATGGCCAGGAAAAATATAAAAATAGCTTGAGAGAGAGGATTTACTTGAAATTTGGATAAGATAAATATAATTGCCCCAAAGCTTAAAGCGAAGGTGGCAAACCACAAGATCAAAAATAAGGCATCTAAAATTGGATCGGTTTTGGCAGGTTTTTTTCTTAAAGTTAGAGGACCGTTAAGTTGGGCATCTTCCTCAAAAAGTATGGAATTAATTTTGCCCATGATTCTGTATGAATTTTCCTTACCGGGCGTTTGAATTGATAACCCCACCAAAATCATTAAAATTGGAGGAGTTAAGGTGTTTAAAGCAATTGAGGACCAAATGATCCCTCCATAAAACGCCCTTTCAAAAACCCCCTCCACAAATAGGGCAAATAAGGCCTTCGTGACAAAAATAAACACCACGCTTCTTACGATAGCCCTTCCGACTTTGCCCTTGATGGCCTTATAACGATTATTACACGCCTCCAAAATGGCCACATTGAGGCTATCTTCATCCGAAAAAAGTTGGGACAGTTGAGCTTGATTTTTTCTTAAGACATCATCCAAAATCAGAAAAGGCACTTTCTGATCATTAATATAATTATAAATTTTATCCTTAAGCGGATATTTAAAATGAGTCTCAAAATGTTTGATGGCATTCAAGAATTGATCGGATATTTTTTCAATATTATGACCGGAAACTGCTCCAAAATATTGCTTAAATAGGCGGTACCTTAATAGAGCCAAGTCATCGTTGGCATAAGCTCGCCTGACAGCAATATAAAGTTGAATATCTTTTACCTCCCGAGTATCATCGGTAATTTCAATCCGATCTTTAAAAAGCTGAAAAATAAAATTGGCCATCAAATCTTTTCTATTACCCGGTTTTAAAATGTCTTCAATTTCCGAAGAAAGAATATGCAATATCCACTCATTAACAATATTGGCGCCTATACGGTGTTCTCTATTAATCTCCTTCTCAAGCCTTAAAAAAAGATCGATAGTATGAGCCACTTTTTGAACTTGAGTCTCAGGAACTGTTAAGTCGGGAAAATAGCGGGCCCAAACAAGCTCTCGAATCAGGGGAGCTGCCACGGTCAGACCATCATTTGAGAAAAGCAGCCTTCTTTTGAGGATTCTTTCTATGGCTGAGCGCAAGATTACCTCGTCCTCACGATAATCCATGGCTGTTCTGAATTTCTCATACCAGGAAGCCAACTCCGCCACCACCGGATTAACAGAAATCTTGTTCTCGAGATTTGGCAGATGTTGCCTTGAGTAACTTGAAATCAGTATCTGAGATAATTTGCTTAAAGTCCGCATGTTTTCTTTGACTAATATTACCACACATATGGATAATGTATAATGGGAATTATGAGCTCGGATGAAAAATATAATTTAATTACCAGAAATTTGGAGGAGGTATTAACAGAAGAAGAGTTAAAAGCTCTAATTGATTCGAAAACTCCTTTAAAACACTACATCGGCTTTGAAATATCAGGAAAGCTACACTTGGGTTATTTGTTTACCCTTTTAAAAGTTAAGGATTTGCAAGATGCTGGAGCAGAAACCGTAATTTGGCTGGCGGATTTACATTCAGCTATCAATGATAAATTAGATGGAAATATTGAAACTATTAAAAGAATGGCAAATGAGTATTTTAAGGAAGCTATGAAAGCCTTATTTATTTGTATAGGTGGAGATCCAGAAAAACTAATTTTTAAACTGACTTCAGAAACTTATGCCCAAAATCCCAACTTTTGGTTAACACTTTTAGAAATTGGCAAAACCACCACTTTGGCCAGAACTAAAAGATCCATCACCATCATGGGTAGGGAAGAGCCAGATGATTCTGTGCCCACAGACAAATTATTTTATCCCATCATGCAGGCAGCGGATATCTTTTTACTTGGAGCAAATATTGCTCATGCTGGAATTGATCAAAGAAAAGTGCATGTGGTGGCCAGAGATGCTGCCATGCAAGTTAAAACAAATCCTTTAAAAGATATAAAAGGCAACCAGATTAAACCAATTGCAATCCATCATCCTATTCTTTTAAGTTTAACTGGACCAGCAACTACTCAAGTTATTCGCTCTAAAAATGGGTATGAGGAAGGAAAAGTTGTCGGAGAAGAATTAAATATTGATGAAATAGCTATGAGAATGAAAATGAGCAAATCAAAACCAGGAAGTGGAATCATCATTCATGACTCACCAGATCAAATAAGACAAAGTATTAACCAAGCTTATGCACCTGAAGGCCAAATTGAAGGAAATCCCATTTTAAACTGGACAAAATACTTAATTTTCTATTCAGGCACACAAGGAGTCTCCTTGCAAATTCAGCGGGATCAAAAGTGGGGAGAGAATCTTGAATATACAGATTACACCACACTAGAGAAAGATTATGCTGAAAAAAAATTACATCCTCAAGATTTAAAAAATGCCGTTTCGGAGTGGTTAATTAGAAAACTAGAACCAGCCAGAATTTATTTTGAAGATCCAAAAAGGAAGCGAGCTTTGGAAGAAATAACAACCTTAACTTCCCGCAGTTCGTGATATTATACTGTTCAGAGTAATCCTAATTTTTGGCTTTCTCAAACATAGATATACAACTTATTAAAAGATGGCCAGCACCCATTCCCAAGGCGAAACCGAAGCCAGCCATTGGAAGAGCATTTCTCCATATAACATCAGAAGTATAACTGTCACGCATAATTGAATATGTTAGAAAACCAACTGATACTGCGCCTAAAATTGTAGTGGTAGTTAGCACCAAATTTTTCCATCTGCCCAAGCTTTTTGTTAGCGGATGAACATTAGTTTCCGGGAGAGGATCTGGTAAAGGAAAATATTCTGATTTCCCTTGGTCGGCATCTTTTCTATGCTGTTCCTTCACTACCTCAAGAGCCGTGAGTTGAGCTTCAGTTAACACTCCGTTTAATGGTTCTTTTTCCCTCATACTTAAGTTCAAACCTTTCCAGTAAATCTATTTATCCTATAATAATAGGACTATTTTACCACTTTATTGCAAGTGTTACAATATTTTTATGATGTACTCGAAAAAGTTTAGAATTTTTTGGATTATTTTGTCTGTTATTGCAGGCATAGCAATACTTATTTTTTCTCTTCTGCCACTTCTCACCGCTATTCAATAAGAAAAAGTTATATAATTGGATCCGTTTATGGATGTAAAGACTCCGCTTTATAAGATTTTTGGTATTGGCTCCATATACGCCAAAAGACTGGAAAGATTAGAAATTTTTACAATTGAAGATTTAATCTATCATTTTCCCTTCCGCTACGATGATTATTCTAAAGTCTCAAAGATTGCCCAGACAAGCTTAGGGGAAAAAGTTACCCTTTCTGGTGAGGTTTGGCAGATTAAAAATGTCTACACCAGATTCGGCAAAGTTTTAACCCGGGCTATTTTAAATGATGGTTCAGCCGTTTTAGAACTAATCTGGTTTAACCAACCGTACCTTACCAAATCCATTTCCTCAGGAGACACCTTACATGTGGCGGGAAAAGTCGGCAAATTCGGCTCCAAACTATCTTTAGTTGCTCCTGATTGGGAAAAGTGGGACAGATCTTTACATACCGGAAGATTGGTTCCAGTTTATCCTGAAACTGCCGGTCTGTCCTCCAAATGGTTGAGGAATCAAATCAGCAAATTTTTACCTCAAGCTTTAGAAAAGGTTGAAGAATTTCTGCCGGATCAGATTAAAAATTCCATGATTTCAGAGTCAGAAGCCCTCAACAAAATCCATTTTCCTCAAAACTGGGATGACATTAAGAAAGCCAAAATTAGATTAGGATTTGATGAGCTGTTTTTAATTCAGCTTGCCACTCAAAGAGCCAGATTTTTATGGAGCAAAAAAACATTGATAAAACCATGGAAAATTGATGAAGGTAAATTAAATAGTTTTATACACTCTCTTCCTTTTAAACTAACTAACTCTCAGCAAAAAGTTATCAAAGAGATTATGGCCGATCTAAAAAATACTTCTCCCATGAATAGACTATTGCAAGGGGAAGTAGGCTCTGGAAAAACAGTGATGGCCACCATTACCATGTATCTTTCTTATTTAAACGGTTTTCAATCACTCTTTATGGCCCCCACAGAAATCCTGGCCTGGCAGCACTATGACACTGTCAAGAAACTGTTAGAACCGCTCGGAATAAAGGTGGGGATATATACTGGAAGCAAGAAAAGGGTACAGGGTACAGTGGACAATGTCATCATCGGCACTCATGCCTTACTTTCAGATAAATTAGCCATCCCTGATGTAGGACTAGTCATTATTGATGAACAGCATCGCTTTGGGGTGGAACAAAGAACTTTACTTAGGTCAAAAGGGGCAGCACCTCATTTTTTAACTATGACAGCCACCCCCATCCCCAGGACCGTGGCTCTGACACTTTATGGTGATCTGGACTTATCGATTATTGATGAGCTACCGAGCGAAAGAATTAAAGTTAAAACCTTTCTGGTACCTGAGCTAAAACGGAGAGATAGTTATAAATTCATCTCAACAAAGGTTATGGAGGGGGATCAAGTGTACATTATCACCCCCTTAATTGAGCTATCAGAAACTCAGGCTTCTGTTAAGGCTGCCAAGGTGGAGTTTGAAAGACTGCAAAAAATCTTTCCCAAGCTTAACCTGGGACTCCTGCATGGTAGAATGAAAGCCAAAGAGAAAGAAAAAGTTCTAGAAGAATTCAGGAATAATGCGATTCAGATACTGGTGGCGACTTCAGTGGTGGAAGTGGGGATGGATATACCTAACGCCACCATCATGGTAATTGAGGGGGCTGAAAAGTTCGGTCTGGCCCAACTACACCAACTCAGAGGCAGAGTGGGCAGAGGCAAGAAACAATCATACTGTCTGCTCTACACATCTGAGGCATCAAATGAAGAGAGTCGCAGGTTGAAATATTTAGAAACCACTTTTGATGGACTTAAATTAGCTGAACTGGATTTAAAAATCAGAGGATCAGGCACTATTTTTTCCACGGCTCAACATGGCAGATTTGATCTTAGGATTGCCAGATTGTCTGATATTGAAGCTATCGAAAAAGCTAAGCAGTCAGCTACCCAAATTTTAAGAATTGATCCATCACTTGACAAATATCCACTTCTTAAGGCAAGATTGGATGAATTGGCAAAGGAGGTTATGCCGGATTAATGGCAAGTGAACCTAAAAGAAGACATTCAAAGAGCAGAAAAAGAGTCAGAAGAGCAAGCATCAAACAAGCTCTTCCCCCTCTTATATCCTGCAAAAATTGTGGCAAATTAACTTTGCCTCATATAGTTTGTGCGCATTGTGGTTTTTATGGCGGGCAATCAATCAAGAAAGAGCTTGTTCAGATAACGAAGGCATGAAGCGTAAAACCGACCCCAGACACCTTAGGCGTATCAGTTTGATCCAAGAACTTTTTTCCTGGACTTTTCGAAAAGATACAAAGTACTCATCGCAACTTAGAAAAATTATCTCCAAGATGCCCAAGATAGATACCCTGATCCAAAAATGCGCGCCGGACAGACCCGTAAACCAAATAAACAGGGTTGACTTATCAATCTTGCGTCTGGCAGTATATGAATTAGTGGTAGAGAAAAAGGAGCCGCCTAAGGTAATTATTGACGAAGCAATAGAGTTGGGTAAGGAATTTGGGTCTGATTCTTCTGCTGCGTTTATAAATGGTGCATTGGGTAAATTGATGGAGTTACAAAATATATGAATACCTCCGCTGAGATTATTAAAACAATAGCAGAACATCTGGGTCTTTCCGCGGAAGATGTAGATCCCCAGGCTCTTTTAAGAGAGGACCTGGGATTGGGACCGATTGAGCTAAATGACCTGCTAAATGCTTTGTCGAAAAAATTTAATATCTCTTTTGAACCGGATGAGATTGAATCTGTCAGGAAAGTGGAAGACCTGGTAGTTTTGGTGGAAGATAACTTAATCGAATAACTTACTAATGCCAAGCAGTAACTTTAGTCAGCTTCTTGAAAAGTTAAATATAAAATTTAAAGATCCTAAGCTTTTAAAACAGGCCTTCATCCACAGATCTTATTTAAATGAGTTTAAGATTGATCTTCCCTCAAATGAAAGATTGGAGTTTTTGGGAGATGCAGTGCTTTCTTTGGTGGTCTCAAGATACCTGTTTGATGCCAGAGAAAAAGATACTGAGGGGGATTTAACTAACCTAAGGGCCTATATAGTTAAAACTAAATCCCTGGCCGAAGCTGCCAGAAATTTAAACTTGGGTCATTATTTACAATTATCCAAAGGGGAGGCCCGATCCGGAGGAAGGGAAAATCCTCAGCTTTTGGCTAATACTTATGAGGCCTTATTAGGTGCTATTTATTTAGATTTAGGTTTTGATAAAGTAAAGGAAGTGATTGAAAAAACTTTAATTTCATTTTTCTCAAGTGAGCTACAAAAGGGACCTCCGCAAGATGCTAAATCAAGGTTGCAAGAGATTGTTCAGGACAAAATAAAAATCTCTCCCTTTTATAAAATTCTAAAAACATATGGCCCGGATCATGCTAAAAGATTTGAGGTGGGAGTTTATATTAGAGGGAAAGAATATGGTAAGGGAACAGGAAGTAGTAAACAAGAAGCAGAAGAACAAGCAGCCCATCAGGCTTTAAAAAACTTGTCCTGAGCTTATTTTCTGATTTAGCTTCGCCAAACTATTGCAAGACATTAAGTAATCCTATATACTAACCTCTATGCTAAAAATCCGTCTTATGAGAATTGGGGCTAAAAAAAGGCCATTTTATAGGGTGGTTGCGGTGGATGAGCGAGCCAAAAGGACTGGAGGTTATATTGAACTTTTAGGCACTTACAATCCCTTAACAGAACCCAAGGATATAAAACTAAAACAAGACAGAATTGATCACTGGGTCAAACAAGGAGCCCAAATGAGTGTAGGTTTTTTAAGAATTATAGGCAAAGCCCCCCAAAGGGCACCCAGAAAGCCTAAGAAGGAAAAGAGGGAAGAGTCTCCAGCTGTCAATCCTCAGACTACAGAGGAAACAGAAAAAACAGTTCAGAAAGACTCAGAAAAACCAGAGAATCAGCAGGTCAGTGGGTCAGAAAATCAGAAGGAACAAGTTTCTGAATCCACTGATACTCCGACTCCATCTGATTCATCTGAAACTCCGAGTCCCTCTGAGTCTTCTGAAAATGAGGAGTCCAATAAATGAAAGACTTGCTATCTTATATTGTTACTAATCTTGTTACTAAACCTGAGGCAATTACCATTGACGAGCAAAAGGACAATGGCAATATCAATCTTACCTTAACAGTGGACCCCGCTGATATGGGACTTATTATTGGCAAAGGAGGCCAGACCATAAGATCAATTAGGAAACTTTTGACAGTTAGGGCAATTGCCGAAAATGTCAGAGTGAATTTACAATTAACAGAACCTTCTCAAGAGATTGCCACGTCGTCCGATAAATCGGACTCCTCGCAATGACACTTCGGTGGACTCAGTGCGGGCGTCATTGCGAGACCACGAAGTGGCGAAGCAATCTAATCCATGAAAATTTCCATCATCACCTTATTCCCAGAAGTCTTTGATCCCATCTTAAACTCTTCCATCCTAAAGCGGGCCCAAAAAAAAGGCAAGGTTTCCTTTGAGCTAATTAATTTGCGAGACTTTGGGGAGGGGAAGCATAAAGTGGTAGATGATAGGCCTTATGGAGGTGGTCCTGGCATGATACTGAGACCTGACATTTTAGCCAAGGCGTTGACAAAATGCCGCTTAAGCGGAAAATTGTCAAAAATAGTGCTAACATCTGCTTCCGGTATTCCCTATAAACAATTAACAGCCCAAGAGCTTTCTAAAATAGAACATCTCATCATAATTTGCGGTCATTATGAGGGAGTTGACCAAAGATTTATTGACAAATATGTTTCGGAAGAGATTTCCATAGGAGATTATATCTTAACTGGTGGAGAAATCCCAGCCATGGTAATTGTTGATTCAGTCACAAGACTTATTCCAGGAGTTTTAGAAAAACCTGAAGCCACTCAATACGAATCTTTCTCTGTAAACTTACTGGAGCACCCACAATATACCAGACCAAAGGTGTTCGAGAGACAAAAAGTACCTAAAGTTTTACTTTCTGGGGATCACAAAAAAATTGCCCAATGGAGAAAAGAGCAGGCTTTAAAGAAGACAAAGAGAATTCGTCCTGATTTGTTAAAGCAGTAGATATTGTCCTTACTCAAACGGATTAGCTTTTCCTCTGGGGGATAAGGTAACCGGTTCTGTGGGGGCAGCTACTACAGGAGTTTGAGTAAGTCTGACAATCAATTCCTCATCTTTTTGGGTCAGTTGTGGCAGAGGAGAATCTACGGTTCCAAATGTTTGTGGTAATGATGCAAACAGAACCTGTATTTCCAAAGAGGTATTAACAATATTGGCATCCCTGGTTGTTGCCACTTCCAAATTACTAACTCTCATAATCCTTGGGGTATCTTCAATGCTACTAATAAAATTCTTAAGTAGGCTTTTGGGGCCTACAGTGTCCATTTTGACACTGTAACTTTGTGAATCACTATACTTGCCAGCAGCTGACCCTAGAGAAAGGGTTGTTAAGCTAAAACCTGATTGGGCAGCCAGCTGTTGAATTAATCCGATGACGGATGCAAAGTCCTTCTCAGCAGGGTAAGATGCCAAAACCGATCCAACCTTGACTGACAGATCCTGCTCATCCAACTTTTCCAAAACCTGAGCCTTGGCTTCCAAAAGACCCTGTCTGCTTTTGAGCTCTTTTTCCAGTCTGACATTACCAATCAATTCCTTTGTTTGGGGGAAAATTATAAAAAAGATTAGCACGAAAGAGGAGAGAATAATAATTATGGGAAAAACATACAGACGATATTTTAAATAAAAATTAGATAAAATTCCCTTTTTCATCTATGTTTTGGGTTTAACTTTGATACTCAACCTGAAAATTCCATCCCTGCCTCGATTAAGGCTTTCAATCTCCACCCTACTGATTTTCCCCTGATTGGCATCTTCGGAAATGAGAGCAGCTATTGTCTCATCCAAGGTGAGAGAATCGGGAATTACAGCTGAAATCAATACTCCTCCTGAGCGGTCAACTGTCAAGGATGTAACGGACACTGATGAAGGTAGCAATTGATCAATCAGATTAAATATGACAGACTGTTGGGAGGATACCCCCAGGTAGCGATTAATTGCGGTTAATCTGTTTTTAAGAATCAGAAGAGAAGCTTGTCTATTTTTCAAACCATCTATCCTTTGCTCCTCCTGACTGACTTGTGCTTGAACTTGTCTAATGTTTTGGCTTTGTAAAATTCTAAGAGCCACGCTTATGGATGCCAAAAAGCTCATCACCAGAATAGCTGCCACTCCGGCTGCCTGAATTTTATAAAATTTGGTCTTTTTTACCTGCTCAGCATTAAATTCCGGCGGTAATAAATTAATTGATAATTTTGCCACCTTTTAATCCTCTCTTAAAGCTAAACCTACTGCTGCTGAATACGATGAGGCATCCTGAGCAAGTCTTGATGCCAAACTCTTTTCCTTGATAATTTGATACCAGGGATCAGCCTCCTGAACCTCCAATCCCAATGCATTGGCAAGATAAATCACCAGACCCGGCATTTTGGCGCCTCCGCCTGACAGGACTACTCTCTTGATGGAATTCTGGGGATACTTAGTTTGAAAAGCCTGGATAATTCTTTTTGACTCTTGAGCGATAATATCAACTATCGGGTGAAGCGCATCAAAAACCTTCCCCTCCAGCTGATCCTCAACCAGACCATAAACTCTTTTGTATTCTTCTGCTTGAGATAGTTCAAAGTTAAAGTGCTGGGCTAAAGCTCTGGTCAAAGCCATACCTCCTGTGGAAATTGATCTGGTCAACCAAATTAGCCCCCGGGAAACTGCAGCATAATCCGTGGTTGTCCCACCCAGTTGAATAATCAAGGTGGAAGGGGAAAAAGGATTGTTTCCCACCAAAGATCTTGTCACGGCAATAATCTCCGTTTCCAAAGCTTTCGGCCTCAAGTTTGCCATAGTCAAAACCTTAATATATTTATTGACCACGTTTTTGGGTGAAGCAATCACCAAAACCACAGTTTTGGTGTTCTTATCCTTATTGTCAGACCGAAGTAAAACCTGCCAATTTAAATTGACATCGGCCATAGACATGGGGATAAATTCTTCCGCAGCATATCTGATGGCTGAGGCTAACTCTTTATCTGTCAGATATGGCAGATCATCAATCACTCTGGTAAATACCTTAGACTCCGGCAAGGCAGTGATTATTTCCCTTTGATCTATTTTGGCAGCTGTCAAAAGTTTCTTAATAGCAACTGCCACTGCCTCCAAATCCAGATCCGCATCAGAGATTATCCCCGGACGGGGAGCAGAAATGGATCCTAGAGAGACTAGTTTATACTTTCCGCTGTCGTGAGACAGCGCCACCACTTTAATGGAGGAAAAACCGATATCTAAACCAACTATTGTTTTAGCCATAGGGCAGTAACTTTATTGTAAATTGTAAATTGTAAATTGTAAATTGGCTATTTAACCTGATATGTTCCCTTAACCAGAGAATAAGATCCTGTCGGGCCTGAGGTAAAAAGGGTTGAGGATAAACCTGTGGTATAATCAATAGTGCCGTTATTGACCAGTTTAATTCCCCAGGCAGTCAGTTCTTTAAAGGTGTTGTGATTGCCCGGTTCAATAATTCCTCTGGATGCATAAAAAACTCCACTATTACCAATATTGGTGATGACTATGGCGGATGTACCAGATGTTTGGGAATCATAGGTAGACAGAACCATCAAGATAGATGAGCCGGAACCGGTGCCTTCCAATCTATTGTTACTACCAAGGGTGACTATCCCCCCTCCTGTGTCAGTCCCTACCACAATTACCCCGGAAGTTTCCCCATATGCGGGATCAAGCCTTAAGATATTGCCACTGTTAAATGTTAAATTTCCTGTTATCCAAACAGGTGATTTAACTGTGACGTTACAATTACTGCCAAAAGTGACATTGCCCACATATTTTTTTGATTCCAAGACACTGATACAAGTGGTAATATCGCCAACCACCTCATTTTGACAATTATTGCCTTGGCTATCACAAGCACCAGCCTGTCTTTGCCAATCCGACACATTAACATCTGAGAGAGGAAAACTTTTTGGTGGAGGATCATCCGAGTTGGGGTAAAAGTTGGCAGCTTCTGAATTGTCAATGGTTTTATAATAAGCATCAGCCTCCATGGTGATATTTCTGATGGTATTGGCGTGAACACTTCCTCCATTTCCCGAAGCATCTTTCTTAACATTGATACCTTTACCGACACCTCCATCCACGGAAGTGGGAGCACCTCCCATAAAAGTCTTAAAAGAGAGGTCTGCATTAATCAAAGTCCAAACAGAATTACCCGCCTTCCAATCCGGGGACCATTTGGCAATGCAGGTGTCTGGAGTTCCGCAAGCATAACTTTTGGCCAAATCTGCCTGCCAGGTCCAATAATTTGCTGCACTATATGAGACATCAACCATCAGCCAGTAGGTGGTGCCTGCTGTTAAAGCGGGTAAGCTGTCAAAGGTCACCTCGATCCAACCGTAATTGACATCAGAAGTTAAATTTCTATAAAGTGTGCCTGTTGCCAATACCTGGTTCTTGTCAGGTTCTCCTGATTTGTCTTTTAAAATCCTGACAGTGGCGTCTGGCGCTTGAACGCTACCAATTCTTTTCACCTTGATAAAAATTCTGTTCAGAACTTCTGCTACAGCAGGCTTAAAACTCTGAGCCACATCAAGTTGACTTTGACCGGCAACTGTGGTGCCAAAAATAAAATCAGAACAATTGCTGCCTTCACAATCGGTCTCACGATCAGCATCTGCCTGGGGGCCTCCGGCCACCCACACATCTCCGGTGATCTTATTACCATTACCTCCTGTGATTGAGCCGTTGGAATAAACAGAGCCGGTGATAATATTGCTGTTACCCAGTTCCAATCCTCCCTCTCCAACTTGTATTCCGTAAACAAATGAAGCCCCCACACCTCTTGAGACGGTGATTTTGATGGTTCTTTTGGCTCTGGGGTTGGCTTTATTGGGAACGAAACCGGTTGATTCAACCAGTTTATTGGCAGCATCTTGAGCAGTCACTGTCACAGAATAGCTGCCTTTACCTAAGGATGTTTCAGACTCACCGCTGTAGCTGCCTCCGGTTCTGTTGATTGACTGCAGGGCTTTATCCACCCCCGCCTCAGCCAAACTGGTGGCCATTTCTGCATCCAGCGTATAAGAAGCATTTTGAAAATAAAGTTGGGAGCCGGCAATAATAAAAAGCACGCTAAAAAGAACCACCCCTAAAGCGGCGATGACCACAACTATAATTTGACCGCCTTCTCTAATCATTTCTTAGGTTTGCCTCCGATGTGGCAGTTTGTTGTTCATAATCCGGCCCGCTTTTTTGCCTCAAGGTTAGGCTAATCTTAACTTTGGTGGCAGAGGTTGGTAAAACTTCCGAAGGAGGATTGGCTGAGTTGTAATATTGGAAAGTTAAGCTGTCTGCATTGATTGAAAGCAGCTGATCCGAAGACTTCCTGCTACTTGATATATCGGGGAAAACCTTAAAGCGTAGCTTATCCTGATCTAAAAAAAAGACAAAATAATCGAAAGTATTGGAAATAGTATTACCCAAGTTATCTATGGCCGGCACTTTCAGAACAATTTGTTGACTACCTGAGGTATATGTGGGTGCTCCCGAAGGGGGATAGGTAGAATTCACACCTTGAGATTGTTTAATAGTTTCCCTCACCTTTGAGAGAGTATCATTTATTCCCCGACCCTGTTCCACTTTGGAGGTCTGTTTGTAAAATAGGTTGGAACTATTAATGATTATTACCAGCAAAAGTATGCCCAAAACCGCAGTTATGGCTGTGGCAATAATAGCCTCCATCAAGGTCAAACCCATTTGAGATTTCACTGATTTAACCCTCCTTCTCCAATAAAGGTTTCTAAAGAAACAGTTTGTGGTTTTGCGCTTTCTTGCCAATTAATAGTCACGTTCACCTGTTTGATCCTTTCTTGACTGGTGCAAATATTTTCATCGCAATCTTCTACCTCTATTGTGCCGCTCCCGTCAGGAAGAGAAGTGATTCTGGTATCGGTAATAGCAGATGAACCGTTGACCAGGTTGGCGTAGCTAGTTGATCTTTTATCTTCCAACTGCTTGACGGCAATCTCCCGCGCCAAAGAAAGATGTTTACTTTTGTTGATCAAAAACATGGCATTTGGTAAATTGGCAAGAAGTAGCACGATAAAACCGACCGCAAATATAACTAGCAGCGATTCAACCAGGGAAACACCTTTTTCATTCGACATCGGGTCATTTTTTAATCTCACCGGCAGAGAAGATGGCATAGTCAAAGTAAAAAGGCACCACATCAAGTATTTGAGAGACTTTAACTTTTCTTTGAGTATCACCTGATGTGCCTATGGAAATTATTTCCTTTTTTTGTCGCGGAAGAGAGCAGCCCGAGCCACAAGTTCCTACTGCCCAAACAGCAAATGGTTGGCTGCTGCTATTATAAAGAAGTCGTGCTCTAACTGCCATTAAGTTTGAGGGGAGAGGATCATCGTTTACATATGTATTGATATTTGGGCAGGTGGAATCTCCCAATACCTTTTTACACTGATAAGTATTGGAACCAACCGTATAACCGCCACCGCAAGTTGCAACCTGACAAAATCCGTTGGCGGGAGTTCTGGAAATTTGATCAAGATACCATTTTCTCCAGCTAAATTGACTTCCATTGTAATAAACCATTGTCAGCTCCAGTGCAGCTTTGTCAGTTGAGGAATTTCCCCAATAGACTTCCAGTTTTCTGCCGGGATCAGGAGAAGGTGGATTATAAAAAAGGGCAGGAGGGTTACTTACCGATGTATAATCTGCCAACCAGACCTGAGTAATTTCCTCTTTTGCCAAAGGGTCTGATTCCAAAGGATCCTGGCGGATTCCCGGGGAAGGAATATCGGGTTTCAAACCCGAATCCAAAACATCCGCTTTTGAACTGTTATCGGAAAATTGAATGCAATCAGTCCCACACACCTCAGTACCCTTTAAAGCCTTTTCAATCCCGGCTTCAGCTGCGGAGAAAGCTCTGGAAGATTGTTCCACCTTAGTGGAAGTGGAAACATCAATCAGGCTTTTTTGGATAATCGATAACCCCACCGCTAAAACTACAGCCATCACCAAAATTATGGTCAGTATTATTTGGCCGGATTCCTTTGACATTTTTGTTAATTTAATTGTCCACTGTTATTGGTTGATTGTCAATTATCACCTTAATAGTATGGTTGTCTGAAATGTGATCGGGTCAATATCACCCACGACGGCAGGGGGCGCCCTCACTGCCGGCTTCAGCACAAATGTGACAGTCACTATGTCTTTGGGGCCAGTATCTTGTTTGAATGAACCGCTCACCACACTCACACCTGTTGCGGTTTGGGTATCGGTTAAAACCTGTGCCTGGATCATTGAGTCGGTGGGGTCACAAACCCTCTCGCTAAACTGTTGCTCGGTCTCAGTCTCCCCCCGGGAAGGATTATCCTGTAAGATTGATCCATTGGTGATACCTGAAATATCCGGCACGAATCGGTAACGGGTATAATTTCCGGTCCCCCCACGAACCACTATGGTATTATCGGGATCAGAACTTATACAAACCAGAGACTCGGCATTTCTGATAGTTTTATCCATGGTCTCCAAAACTGCTTGTCCATTTTGCTTGATAGCTAAAACTGCCTGAGACTTGTTGCTTCCCCGCAAAGTGCGGGTAAAAATAACCAGCATCAATACCCCGATGATGGATAAAACGGTAATAACAACCAGTACCTCCATTAGGGTAAAACCCTTACGACGGTTGTAAGTTTTCATGGGTTTTTGGTATTCCTCAAAATAGTTTTCAGTCTTGACTCATGTTCTCCGGAAAAATCAGTCCATCTGACAACGACCGTGACGGTTTTGCCACTATTAAAAGTGGCAGCATCATCCGATAAGATGACCGCCCGGGAAAAAAGTGACTTTGCGGGGGAAGGAGGAATACTTTCTGCAGATGAGGAGGGAAAGGTTGAGGAAGCAACCAGATAATGCAACACTCCCTGATCATCAATATTAAGATAACAAAAAATGGGGGGGGTCACAGAGGTATCTCCACATCTACCCTCTATCTGGTAGTTCCAGATCGATGATTCGGGATTTATTGAATCACCATCCCAGGAAGTCACATCTCCCAACCCTCCCGCGGAGATAATCGGTTGGTTTCTATCTCTGCCCAACCTGACTCTTTCAATCCCTTCCTGAGCCAACTTGGTGGCTTGGGCTTGATTTTTGGCAAATTGAGAATTTCTCAAAGAGGCTATGGTGGCAAATGTCAAAGCCACTATCACCATCACAATCACTGTTACCACCACCACCAGCTCCACCAAAGTCTGACCTTTACTCCACATCTATTGCCCCTCCTTTCGATAAAGTGAAACTCTTACTGTTGCCACCTGTTAAATTGCTGACGGTGATTGTTAAGGTGTTACTTAAGCCTATACAGGAATCTGAAGCTTCAAAGGTTAAAAGACCATAGAGCGGTGAATATTTGATACTAACAGGGGGGGGAGAAGAGGAAGGACAGGATGAACCCTGAATTTCACTTACTTGAACATTTTCCAAAGAAAAGGTCTGCTGCACAGTTGCAGTTTTATCACAATATATTTCGACCTTAGTTTTATCGCTGCCAAATTGAGCAGACCAGGAGGCTCCGCCCTGGAGAGGACTGCCACATTTAAGCCCGGCTGTGGCATTGCTTTGGGCCAGTCTTAAGGCTGATTGTATTTGACCGACGGCCTTATTTAAGATTTGATCTTGAGCAAGAGTCCGGGAATTAATGAAAACTATCGCCGACAATATGGCGATGATGGTAATTACCACCAAAAGTTCAATAATGGTATACCCACGGGAGTTATTAGTTAGTAGTTGGTAGTTACTAGTATTCTGAACTAATTTGGGCATATTTCCACCGTAACATATTTTCACCTAAAATTAAAAGTTTTTAGGGAGGAGTGACCAGAAAATTATAACCTGCCGGAAAAGAGGGACAATTGGTGGTTAATTGAACAGCTTTAGGATTTTCCAACTTGGTCCAAAGGCAATAATTGTTGCAGTTGACAGAAATATTATCACAAACTGGGTTAGCACCCACTTTGGCCTCATAAAGATATTGAGGATTGGAAGGTGAGGGATCGGAGGGAACAAGGGTAAGATAAGTCTTGCTGCCGGCAGGATCTTTGAGGCTACAACCGATTACTAATTGTCCGTTGTTTGAACAACTGGTACCTCTGACAGGATAAAATTTTTGATCGGCATGAAATTGTTCTAAAGCAGACTGAATAAATTTAAGATCAGATTGTCTTTTAGAATCCCTGGCAGCTTTAATAAAGGTGATATAAACTGCCAAACCTGCCAAAGCCAGCAGGGAAATAATAGACACAACTACCAAAAGCTCAACCAGCGTGAAACCAGATTTTTTCATTTGTAAAAAGATTATTGCCTGCTGCCCTGGCAAATTACACTAGTTTTTGCTTCATCTACTGTACAGAACTTAAAGTAGGTGGCAGTAGCTGCAACAGTAGGTGCAAGA
>JACOYE010000020.1 GCA_016182045.1 Candidatus Microgenomates bacterium | reverse complement strand
GGAGCTTAAAGAAAATATTTTTCAGATGGTTTTGGATTATTTATCTGTGGGAATTGATCCGCAAAAAGCCACTATTTATGTTCAGTCTCAAATCCCGGAAGTGGGGGAGCTGGCAGTAATTTTTGCAAATTTAATCACAGTGCCAAGGCTCGAGCGCATGCCCACCTTAAAAGATGTCATGCGGGATGCCGATATTCAGATTCCATCTTATGGATTATTGGGTTATCCGGTTTTGCAGGCTGCGGATATTTTAATGGTTAAAGGTGATCTGGTGCCGGTGGGTAAAGACCAGAAGTCGCATATTGAGGTAACCAGAGAGATTGCCAGAGAATTTAACAGGCTTTATGGTGATGTGTTTCCCCAAACAGAAGCGCTGATTCCGCAAGATTTGCCCACTTTGCCGGGTACGGACGGGGCATTAAAAATGAGCAAGTCTGCCGGAAATGTTATTAATCTGTCTGATTCTGCGGAAGAAGTGGAGAAAAAGGTCATGAATATGTATACGGATCCTAAAAGAATTCATCCCACAGATCCGGGGACTGTTGAAGGAAATCCGGTTTTTGTTTATCTGGATGCATTTGGTACAGAAAGTGACAAGATACAAGTAACAAGATACAAAGAGCAATATACAAAAGGCCAAGTAGGGGATATTGAGGTAAAAAAGTACCTGGTTAAAATTCTTAATAATTTCCTGGATCCGATAAGAAAAAGACGGGCTGAATTTGAAAAACAACCGGAACTGGTTGATAAAATCCTGAAAGAGGGAACTGCCAAAGCCCGCTCCGAGGCCCAAAAAACCCTACAAGAAGTTAAATCCGCGATGAAGCTAGAATATTTTTCCTGAATTGTGTTAAAATCTCACCATGGCTAATAATCATAAAAAGAAATTAAATGGCAGAATGTGGTCTGTTGCCAAGGGCGTGGCAGTTTATGTGTTAATTGCCCTGGCTACTTTATTTTTCTTTTATTCTTTTTCCGAAAAACCGGACACCCAAAATCTGGTGCCAATTTCCCAGATAATTTCCGACATTAAAGAAGGCAAAGTGGAAAAAATTACTCTGGAAAAAGATAGAGTTACTGCCAAGATGAAAGATGAAGACAAAACTTTTTCTTCCCGTAAAGAAGAAGGGGAGTCGATTTATAAAATTTTGGAAAGTTCAGGGGTTGATCCCAAAAGCATTACCATTGAAATTAAAGAATTATTTTAATGGTGGTGTTATTTTTCTTTATTTTCCGCCAAGCACGGGAGGGAGCCCAGGGCATTTTTTCTTTTGCCCAGAGCAGGGCCCGCCTTTTTACCAAAGATTCCCCCCAGATTAAATTCGCCGATGTGGCCGGAGTAGAAGAAGCCAAAAAAGAGCTCTCGGAAGTAGTAGATTTCTTGAAAAGTCCGGCCAAGTATAAAGAAATTGGGGCGCGTACGCCAAAGGGTGTGTTACTGGTTGGCCCTCCGGGGACTGGCAAGACTTTGCTCTCAAGAGCAGTGGCAGGCGAGGCAGGTGTACCGTTTTATTCTATTGCCGGCTCGGAATTTATGGAAATGCTGGTGGGAGTGGGAGCTTCAATTACCGGAGATACTCCTGTTTTGATAAAAGATAGCCTAGGAATCAAACTTATGCCTATTGAAGAGATTGTAGATAGGTATTATGGTAAAAATGAAGAGGGATTTATAAAAAAGATAAGTGGAGTTGAAACTTTAGGTTTTGACACCCAAAGAAGCCAGCTAGTGTTTAGACGAAGTGCCTGGAAGAAGGTTGAGGGGGTTTTTAGACACAGGATCAATGAAATTTATGAAATTGACTATTTAGGTGGAACCATCTGTACCACCGGCGACCATTCTGTTTTTGTAAGAACCCATGGTGGGATAATGGCTAAAAAAGCAAGCGAACTGGTAAAGGGAGATATTCTAGTTGAGCTTCCTTTAAACATTAGACACTGGGATTCCTTACAGAGAAAAACGATTCATCAGATCAAAGCCCATGATTTTGCTGAGTTTGGAGAAACCATCTCTTTGGATTTTTGGAATGATGATGTTAATTTAGAAGAGAAGTATCAGTTAGTACTTCAAAATACAGAGTCTTTAACCTCATATCAAATGGCTGCTCAAGCTGGTGTGTGTCAAACAACAGTTTTAAATTGGCAAAAAGGAGTTCATATGCCGCAGCTTCTTTCTAAAAAATTAGTCAAATTGAACCTTCCGTCTCAAGTGTCGGTTACACCAAAATTGATGAAACTTTTTGGTTACTATGCCGCTGAAGGTAGAGGAACAGGTAATTTAGAGTTTACCTTTGGGATTCACGAGCCAGAAGTTTATGGAGATTGTATTAAACTAATGCAAGATGTTTTTGGTATTAACCCGGTTATTCTGGAACGCGAAGACCATTCTATTAAAATAAGTTATTATTCAGCACATTTAGGTAGATTTTTTGCCAGATTTTGCGGGAACGGCTCTCATAACAAATATGTACCGGAACATCTTTGGCAGCTTCCTAAAGAGTATTTCCTGAGTTTCTTGGAAGGATATTCTCAAGGTGATGGTTATATAACTAAATCAGGTAAGTTGGTAATGTCTTCAGTTAGTCATCAATTGATTCGTGAATTAGCTTGGCTTTGTTCAATGCATGGAATTAAAGTGGGTATTAAACATGAGTTTATTAAAGGTGGGCGAATTATTAATGCTAAACCATTGCCTGATGGAGAAGTTTGGACCTTAATAATTGGTAAGACTGCCAACCCATTTTTGGAAAAAACTAAATACCCCAATCAATTTAAAAGAGCGATTATTAAAAAGATTACTAGAAAAACATATCATGGTTATGTTTACGATTTTTGCGGTATAGAAAATGAAGCCTTCTTCGGAGGAGAGAAACCAATACTATTTCATAATAGTAGGGTGCGGGATATGTTTGCCCAAGCCAAAAAAAGCGCGCCTGCCATTATCTTCATTGATGAGATTGAATCAATTGGCAGAATGAGGGGATTTGGGGTGACAGGCGGGCATGATGAAAGGGAACAGACCTTAAATCAGATTTTGGTGGAGATGGATGGATTTGCTCCCAATGAATCGGTTATAGTAATCGGGGCGACCAACAGACCTGATTTACTGGATCCGGCTTTAGTTCGCCCGGGCAGATTTGACAGAAGAGTGATGCTAAGTATGCCGGACATTGAAGAAAGAAAATCTATAATCGAACTGCACATGAAAGGTAAGCCTTTTACAAAAGAAGTGGATACGGGAAGATTGGCCCGGCGGACA
>JACOYE010000013.1 GCA_016182045.1 Candidatus Microgenomates bacterium | reverse complement strand
AGAATAGTCTGCGCAAATTTGCCGTTTACTTTTTTATATTCCTCCCAGTCTTCTTTTTTAAAAGTAGGCCGGGTATAGGCTATATGACAAAGAGGCCATAAACCTTCATTGGAAAAGCCGTAGTAGTACCCTGTTTCTTCTTTTTCGGTCAGCCAGATTCTTTTGAGGGTATATTTAGGTTCATCAGGAGGGACTCTTAACTTATCGTTTTGATCAACTGTTAGCTTATCAGCATCACCGCTTCCCTGGGCGATCCACATTCCTCCACAGGCCTGCATGATTGGCTCAATTGCAGTTACCATGCCGCTTGCGGGAATGTAATAATTAATGTTCCTCCCTCTTTTCGTGTGAATATATGGCTCTCTATTGGAAACCATAAAAATAGTCCTGTCTTTTAAAACGTCCTTAATAAATACTTTTAAGCGTTGTTCGGTCCAGGGGGAGTCTAATTTTTGAAGTCCCAACTTTGCTTCCTCGTTTGCTGTAATTCTTGCCTCCATCAGGCTTCCTCTGATATTTGAAATTTCTTTAATGAGCGGTCTGAAGAAAAAGTTAGTAGGTAAACTGGGAAAGTTTTGTTCCAGGTCTCCCGTTCTGGCTAATTTTAAAAATTTTACTAAACCTCGTATAGGTTCATAGATGAGCCAACGGATAATAAGCAGGATTGCTATAGATATCAAAGATGCCTGGATAAACAGCCTCAAAAGATTAGTTCTCCAAATTTCATTTAATCTGGTATCGATATAGCTGGCATCTTGAGCGATCATTAGCGCGCCCACTACACTTCCTTGATCATGCAGCGGGGTGGCTAAAAGATACATTTTTTCATTAGTTAACTCTACAAAATCCCCATTTACCGCATCTGAATCCATAGCTTCTTCAGCAATTTTTTGGGTTTTTAATACATTTGCAATCAGACTCGAGGAGGTTGCGATAGTATCTCCCTTATTGTCGTAAATAGCCATACCAGCCAATCTCTGTTTATCTTCGAACTTATCAACTAATTTTTGTAATTGCTGATCTGATTTGTTAATAAAATTCGGCTGGACTGTTTCTTTTAAGCTCTCGGCAAGTAATATGGATCTCTGCTCAAGGCCATCTTTCAGTCTTTGCTCCTCCTGCTGAACTTGGGTTAAAGTGAACGCTACTACGATAAAACTGATAATGACTATGATTACAAAAACTGCGGCAAAAATTTGTTTCATCAGGATTCATTTTATCATTTTTAGAGAATTAGGACGAATTTCGAGTATTTCTAAGGGGGTGATAATTGAGAATGTTACCACTTGATGTAATCAGAAAATACTATCCTAATGCATCTTATGAAGAATTAAAAGGAATACAGACTTTTGTTTATCAACTTTGTTGTGGTTTAATGCAGTATTTTTATGGAGACAACTGGGAAGGGGATATTGGTGATCCGGACCTGGAAAATAAAGAAGATTGATACAACAATCTAAACATGAGTTCGAATCCCGCTTGGGTTCTTGGTTATAGGCTCAAAAATAATGGATTTTTAGTAAAATCCTGAAGCTAAATTAGTGCCAAAAAACTTATATCATCCTGTGATCCTCACGAGATATTGCACAGACTGCGAGAATTCTTCAATTTATTCCTATCTGACGGTCTAAACTCAGAATTTGCTTATTTATTTGGTCTGAAAAATGTATAAGTATTCATAATAGATAAATAATTTACTTTAATTAGTGAATTTGAAAGTAGAAAGAATCTGATCAAAGATTTTTAATCCTGAATCAGTAACATACCCTTGATCTCCACTCATTCTAAATACGTATGTTTTGTTTCCTCTAGTTAAAACTACCATTGCAGAATCTGTTTCTGCACCAATATGAAAAATGTATCCATTAACTACTCCATTCTGGTAGGATTTTAGGGTATTCTGAATCATTGTAGGAGTACCACATGCTGGAGGACTACAAGTTTTTTTAAGTTCCTCAATGTAATTATTGATAATCATTTGTGCATCAGTGCCCTGAGGATTGTCTCTAACTACCAAATCCATCGTCCACCACTTATCATATGGTGCTTCGTAAGGAGGTTTAATATTGATACCATTATCTTCTTGACGAGATAGCATGCTAGCAACTGTTCCGGTGCTAATTTGAGCATTAGAAGGATATCTGAAACTAAAACCGTATTTTGAATCTTGATATGTCTTCCAAGTAGAAGTTGTAGAATCTTCAGCAGAGTTCGGAGTGTTTGTGGGAGAGGGTTGAGTAACTATGGATGGAGCTACAGCTTGTTGAGGTTGAGGTATTGTTTGATTTTTATTTGCTCCCAAAAAATATCCACCTACTCCAAAAGCAGAAAGGGCAACAATAATAGCTAGGATTATTACAATCTTTTTAGATAGGTTGGATTGACTTGTTAAAGGAGTTGATTGGTTTTGAATAGGATTCTGAATGGGTACTTGTTGTTGGTTTGTATTCTCGATTTCCATATAAGTACAGTATTTCAGAAAGCTGATCGATTAGCAATAATTATTAATAAGTTTCTGTTAACTTCTGTTATCTATTTTTAACAACTGTTAACTTGTGATCCGGCAGGGATTCGAACCCTGAACCAATGCCTTAAAAGGGCACTGCTCTACCGTTGAGCTACCGGACCAGACTCAAATATTATACTTCATTTGACTCAATTTGAATAATTTGATAGGGTAAGTTTGATGAATAAACTAGTTGTAGGAATCATTATAGCAATTTTGGCCACTATTTTAGGAGGATTTTTTCTGATTGGTAATAAATCAACTCCCTCACCTTCCCCAGAACTTACTCCACCTCAGGAATCAACTCAGACTTTAGATACCACCACACGATTTAGTGATCCTAAAAAAAGTGCTCATTATGAGAGTAATACTCCGGAGCATGGTTCTGTCTTGGCAGGAGTACCCATAAATGTGGTCATAAATTTTAATTTTGATTTAACTCCACCTTCGTCAATCTCAATCACCAAGGATGGAAAAGAATATGGCATAGGCGAAACCATCATTGATTCCAATAAACTGTCGTTGAGGAGAGGTATGGACTCCAATTCCCTAGATGGAATCTACAATATAATTTACAAAGCTTGCTGGCCGGACAAATCCTGTCATGACGGTAATTTTCAATTTAAAATTGATCGAAGGCAATCCTCAGTTTATATTGACATGACAGGTCAAAAACAAGTCACTATCAATCTTAAAAATATTGCCTTTGATCCTAGATACGTCAAAATTTCCAAAGGGACCAAGGTCACCTGGGTCAATGATGACGATGTTGAGCATTACATTAATACCGATTCTCACCCAGCCCACACTTATTACCCAGATCAAAACTCCAAGGCTCTCAAAAATGGAGATCAATTTTCCCTAGTTTTTAACCAACCGGGAATCTATCCTTACCACTGCAGCGCTCATGCAGATGTTATGAGCGCCTCTATCTTAGTTGAATAACCCCTCCGCTCTGGGATATAATTTTGATGCATGCCACCGAGTCTGATTCGGCTGGCGAGTTTGATCGCCGCGTTCGTCTAGTGGCCTAGGACACTGGGCTTTCATCCCAGAAATCACGGGTTCGACTCCCGTACGCGGTACTAGACTTTTATTTTGAATTTTTTAAGGTATTTTTTACCTGTTTTGGCAGTATAGGAAACCTCAAACCTGGCATCTTTAATGTTGTTGTGGTATCTACAAACATTTTTTGAACAGGTACCAAACAGCAGCTCAGATCTATCACCTGTTGCTCCAGCTAAATTGAGCGCACCCATAGCTGCCTCCTCCTGAATGGCTGTCTTGTATACTAACATATAAGAAACACTCTTGGCATTTTGCAGATTGGAGAAATTGATAATTAAAGCTTTTCTATCTGATCGAAGTCTGGGAGAAACTGTAATAGTTGTACCAGCTGATTTTGTCACTGCCTGTTTGGGAGCAGCTTTAACAGATTGAGGAAGAACTTTTGCCTCTGTATTTTTAGGGAAAAGAAGCATCGTAAGTAAAATGATAAGGAAAAGAAACCGTTTATTCATAGATATTAATTAACATATGTGACTAGCATACCATGTTATACTGAATTTAGTGAAGAAAAAAATTATTCTCTTAGCTGGGGCTGTAGGATTAACAGTTATAGGTCTAATCTTACTTTATCTTAGGCAACAAAATCCTTTGTCCAGTCCGCAATCTAACCTTGTTAAAACTGTGAAGGAAGTTAAACCTTCACAAACTTATATTGAATATACAGATCCTTCCGGCTTTAGCTTTAGTTATCCGGATAATCTGTCTATTTCCAAAGCAGAAATAGAGGACACCACTACATATGCAGATTTACAACTATTTTCTCAGGATGTCAATGGCAGTATTACCATAAAAATTACTGACAGCAAATTTACCTCTTTAGATGACTGGTTGAAAGAAAACAAAATTCCTCCTGATAATATCTCCAAAGAGGTGAGATTGGGAAATCTTAACGGGTTAGAGGTGAGAACTTCTGATAGATTACTCACCGCAGCTTTAGATCAGGGAGTACTTTTCACTATTGAGCTACCTTTGATAGAGCAGGATTTTTGGATGAAAGTATATGAGGGGATTCTGGCTGAATTTACCTTTGTTTCGCCAGACACAACTGCCTCACAAGGGACATCAGACTCCTCGGATGTCATTTTCGAAGGAGAAGAAGTAGTTGAATAAACTAACCAGAACAGTAACCATAAAAAGAGAATTACTCTGTTTTACCTGTCAAGAGGGCATCTATAATGTCATGGGGTAGTGCTGCCGCATTAAGTAAGGCTTTTCTGACTGTGGCTCCCGCTTCTGATCCTATCTCATCTGCAGCTCTGATAGCTCCCAAAACCGCACTTTTTGCCAAAGTGGCAGTATCACCCCCAATATCCCCTGCCGCATCAATTGATCCTTTGACAGCCGACACTGCAGTCTCACCCACATCTCCGCCAAAATTTGCAACAGTTTTAACAGCTGTTGAGGCTGCCTCTCCTGCTGCTTCCGTCGTGTCAACACCTACCTCTTTTGCTCCATCCACAGCACCTCTGACCAACCCCACCACACCCTCAGTTACAGAAGATCCGGCAGAAGACAAAGCCTCTATACCGCCTGTCACTACATCGGAAATTGCGGCAGTACCCGAGGTTGCCACCTCTCCCACCCCTTTGATTGCCTGAATCACGTTATCTTTGGCTACGCCTTGGGCGGTAGATACCACATCCGAAGCTCCGGAAAGTAAGGAGGTCAGTGTATTTTTAACAGCAGCTGTTAAAGCAGACATGATTATAATCTAAACTAAGATACACCAGTTGTCAAGAGCCATAAAAATTTTATCTCAATTTATAAATCCATGCTTTTTTAACCAGGGGAAAATTGTTCTTTGGGCAATTGTGGATAAGTATTTTTTGGGAGAGGTGGTGTCAAAATAGCCTATTTCCACAACCTCCGAGGATGGTTTTGGTTTACCAATTAATTCTCCTTCATAGAGTCTGATATTAAGTAGCGTCTCCTCTTTGCCATGAGCCACATCTTCAAAAGTAGTTAAATATTTTAATGAGGACTCATCAATCTTACAACCAATTTCCTCCCAAACCTCTCTTTTTAAACAATCAATATCAGATTCCCCCTCCTTAAGTTTACCTCCTAGGGTGTAAAACACTTTGTCTTGTTTCCCGGTTCTAACTTGAAGCATTTTTTTATCTTTAAAGTGAGCCAAAGCTACTTTTTTAATAACTCTCATTGACATACCACCACAACCATTTTATACTCTTTAGAGTAAATGGCAAATACCAAACCAAACGGTTCCATGATATCTGCCGACTGGATTTCTCCCGCTGATATTGGCATTATCGGCTTTGGCATTGTTGGCCAAGCTTTAGCTTACGGGTTTTCTCAGCCAGAAGTTGCCGATAAATACCACATCAAATATTACGATAAGTTTAAAGAGAGCTCTCCCTTAGAGGATGTGGTGAGTGATTCAGAATTTATCTTTATCTGTCTGCCCACACCAATGAGAGCGGACGAATCAGGAATTGATTTATCTATCATTGAAGATACAATTGCCCAAATTACCAAGATGACTAATGGAACGGACAAAATTATTGTCATTAAGTCTACTATAGTTCCCGGCACCACTGCCAATTTTGAAAAAAGGTATCCCAAGAGTAATTTTTGTTTTAATCCGGAATTTTTAACTGAGGCCAATTATTTAGAAGACTTTATAAATGCCGATCGTACTGTCATTGGCGCCAACAATGATTTAACCTCAAGACGGGTGATTGCCCTATTCCGTCAAAGATTCCCTCATATGAAAATCTTCCAAACAGATACTACCACGGCTGAGATGGTCAAATATATGGCCAATGCCTTTCTTTCCACCAAGGTAATATTTGCCAATGAGATGTTTGATATTTGTCAAGTCTTGGGTATCAAATATGAGGAAGTCAAAAGCATGGTGGCGGCAGATAGAAGGATTGGCGGCAGTCATATGGATGTCACAACTTCCCGTGGTTTTGGTGGAAAATGTTTCCCCAAAGACATGGTAGCTTTAATTGGCCGGGCCAAAGATTTGGGTATTCAACCCAAACTTTTGGAAACTGTCTGGAATATTAACAAAAAGATCCGCAAAGTACACGATTGGGAAGAAATTCCCTTTGCCGTGGGAGAAAACCAAAGAAAGCCTAAGAAGTAATATTTTTAATTAATTCTATTGTCGGCTTATTTCCATCATCTGAAAAATCAACAGAAACAAAATCTAATCTGAATGGTTTATCACCCCAATCAATTTTTAATAAATAAAATTGAGCTGTTTTTAATAAATATCTAATTTTCCAGGGAGTCATCGATTCGGCCGGAGGACCATATTCATCAGACCAGCGGGTTTTAACCTCCACAAACACCAAATAGTCATCATCTTTGGCAACAATATCTATTTCCCCACCCCTGATCCTAAAGTTTCTCTCCAAAATCTTGTAACCATGCTTTTTCAAATATTCACAAGCTAAATCCTCCCCATAGTTACCTTTAGGTTTAGTAGTTATCATCACGTTCAGAATGACAGATTAAAGAAACTTCTGCAAGTCAAAAGAGGTTCTGTGAATTCTACTTAATCCATATTTCTTAATAGCTTCCTGATGTCTTTTTGTGCCATACCCTTTATGTTTTCCAAAACCATAGTGGGGATATTTACGATTAAGTTTTTTCATTAACTTATCTCTATGCACTTTGGCAATTATGGAGGCCGCAGCAATGGAGGCACAAATTTTATCTCCATCCTTAACAGCTTTCTGCTTTTTCCTGTTTAAGTGTTTAATATAAAAAGCATCTATTAAAATGTAATCAGGGTTCTTTTCCAGCAGCTTAACAGCTTTTCTGAAAGCCATCTGAGTTGTTTTACCGATACCAATCTTGTTAATCTTGGCTACTCCCACTTCCGCAACAGACCATGCTAATGCTTTATTCTTAATATCTTTAGCTAACTGCTCTCTTTGTCTGGGCTTCAATAACTTGGAATCTAAAACACCATCCATCAACTTGCAATTTTTAGGGAAAATGACAGCTCCTGCACAAACCGGTCCGGCAAACGAGCCTCTGCCTACTTCATCTAGTCCGCAAATATAGGTGTAACCTGAATTCCAAAGTGTCTTCTCAATATCTAAAGTGGGAGTAACCATTGAAGAAATTTTCAATGACCAATTTTTAATTTTCAATCAAATTTCAATGTTTCAATGTTTGAAAATTTAAATATTGAAAATTCATTGTAAATTGTTAAATTGAAAATTGTAAATTTATTTTATACCCTTACAGCACTTCTACCAGCTAAATCTCTTAAATAATAAAGCTTGGATCTTCTTACCTTTGTAGCTTTTTTCTTCAACTCAATCTTAACCAAGGACCTACTATCTAAAGGCCAGGTTCTTTCCACCCCAATTCCCCCTGCACCTATTCTTCTAACAGTAAAAGTTTTATTCGAAGAAGATCTTTGCTCATTCTCTCCTCTACCTCTAACTCTTATTAAAATTCCTTCAAAAACCTGAACTCTCACCTTTCCACTCTCTTCCACTTTGGAATACACTCTTAAAGTATCCCCAACATGAACGTTTTGATCACCAAATTTTGTGGAAATCATGCTGGAATAGTATCACAAAATAACCCAACTCTACAAGCGCCTGAAAGACTCCTTACCTAAAAGCTTTCTAATCTCTTCCTGAAGGGTTGGGTTAGGACTAATGGAAAATGGCAAATTCATTCTTCTAAGCTCCGATCCCCCATTAGGTAATAGCAAAACCACCGGTACATCTCCCGGATGTCCTCTTAAAGTCCTGTTAATAGACTGCAGGGTAGTCACATCCGTACCGGAAGGAACATATATTTCAACCAGGTTCTCAATATCCAAATTTTCCATATTTTGCGGGTCAAAAAGATCAATAGTCTCACAAACTAAGGATAGTTCCTCCTCTCTTTTGTCAACTCTTCCGGCAATCAGAACTACCTGGTCCCTGGCTAAAAAATCCTTGGATTGGGCAAAAGTGGCGGGGAACACCACTGCTTCAATATCCGACATCCCATCAGACACTCTAATAAAGGCCATCTCCTGAGCACTCCTTTTGGTTAAAACTTTTTTTACTTCCGTAATTACTCCACCCAAACTTAATTTTTGTCCAATATAATTATCAGTCAAATCAACCAGTCTGCAACTAACAAATCGACCTAATAAGTTTAGTTTTGACAAATACGGTGGTTCATGTAAGTAAAAACCCAGTAAATCTTTCTCAAAAGCCAACAGTTGTTCCAGGGGCATTTCTTCAACTTCAGGCAGTTTGATCACCAAGCTTCCTAAGTCGTCTCTTCCCTCAAATAAGGACACCTGTCCGGACAATTTATTTTTATTCAATTTATGGGACTCTTCCAAACACTGATCTAATATTAAAAGCTGAGCGCTTCTTTTACCTAAATTATCCAAAGCGCCTGCCTTTATTAAACTCTCCAAAGTTTTTCTGTTAACCAATCTGGTGTCCACTCTTGAGCACAAATCCCAAAGTGATGTAAACTCCTCCTCTTCCCTTGCTTTGTGAATCGAGTCTATAGCTCCCTCACCCACATTTTTGATGGCAGATAAACCAAAGCGGATACCTTGCTCGCTTCGCGTAGCGAGCTTGACCTCACTTTTTTCCATCCCCACCTCCACGCTTAAACTACGATCCAGATCCTCTTTAGTTAAACTCTTAAGTTTTTCCAAAGAAAATCCAACTTCTGATTTATTAATGTCCGGAGGTAAAACCACAATTTCCAATCTTTTACACTCATCTATGGCCGCGGCAATTTTGTCTGTGTCCGACGACTCGGCGGTCATTGCAGCAGCCATAAATTCAACCGGGAAATTGGCCTTCATATAAGCAGTCTGGTAAGCCACCATGGCATATGAGGCGGCATGAGCCTTGTTAAAACCATAGGCTGCGAAAGGAGCGATTAAAGAAAAGAGTTCTTCCGCTTTTGCTCTTCTCATGCCATTTTTGACACAACCATCGACAAACTTCCCTTTTTGTTTGGCCATCTCGGTGGGAATCTTTTTACCCATGGCTTTGCGGAACTTATCTGCCTCTTCCCACGAATAGCCGGCAATATTTATGGCGGTCAGTAACACATCATCCTGATAAATCAGAAGTCCCAAAGATGTTTCGGTAAATTCCTTCATCCGTGGATCAAAATATTGGATTTTTTGTACGTTTTGTTTGCGGGCAATATATTCCGGAATCACACTCATCGGACCGGGTCTATATAAAGCTACCATAGCTTGAATATCAAAAATATTTTTGGGTTTAAGATCCACCAAATACCTGGTCATTCCCGACCCTTCCAACTGGAATATACCCATGGTTTCACCCTTGGATAGAAGCTCAAAGGCTTTTTTATCATTAAGAGGAATATTATTTATATCTACATCCAAGCCCCTATTTTCTCTAACAAATTCCACTGCCCCGCCTAAAATGGATAAGTTCCTGATACCTAAAAAGTCCATTTTAACCAAACCAGCATCCTCCACAGCAAACATGTCGTATTGGGTAACCAACTTGTCCCCATTTGACTCTTTTTGCAGGGGAGTAAAGTTGGTAATTTCCTCGGGGGCTATCACAATTCCTGCCGCATGAACGGAAGCATGCCTAATGGTACCCTCAATCTTTATCGCCAAATCAAGCAAGCGCTTAACCTGAGGATCGTTTCTGTAGAATTGGGCCAGTTCCGGCACCTCTCTGATAGCATCAGGCAGGGGTTTATGAAAACCCTGATGAGGAGGGGGGATCAGTTTGGCAATTCTGTCCACCTCAGCATAACTTAATCCTAAAACCCTACCTACATCCCTAATGGCAGCTCTTCCCATCATTGTTCCAAAGGTGACGATATGAGCCACTTTGTCATCTCCATACTTATCCATAACGTATTTTATGACTTGATCTCTCTTATCATCAGCCATATCGGCATCAATATCAGGCAGGGTAGGTCTTTCAACTGTCAGAAAACGCTCAAAAGGAAGCAAATAATCTAAAGGGTTTAAATTAGTTACTCCCAAACAATATAATACTAACGAGCCTGCCGCAGAACCTCTGGTGGTGGTGATGACCCCATTTTGATGTGCCCATTCCATAAAATCCCATACCACCAAAAAATAATCGGCATATTTCTTTTTTTCGATGACGCCCAGTTCGTATTCCAGTCGTTTGTTAACCTCGGGTGTAAGTTCTAACTTTTCCCCAGCTTTCCTATAGGTAAGTTCCTTTAAATATTCCATGGAAGATAACCCGGCGGGAGTTTGGAACAAGGGGAAACGGGCTACACCTAAAGGAATCTCCAAATCCACCATATTGGCAATCTTGAGGGTATTTTCAACGGCTTGGGGTAAATCAGCAAAGTCCTCAGCCATTTCTTTGGCTGACTTTACATAATAATCCGGAGTATCAATCATCCGTAGTCGATTACTATCTTGAATAAACTTGCCGGTCTGAATACAAAGTAAAGCATCCTGAGCTTCCGCATCATCTTTTTGAATGTAATGGAAATCATTGGTGGCAACAATGGGAATTCCTAATTTTGGGGAGAGCTCCAATACCCCTCTTTCCATCATTTGCTGGATTTTAACCAGATCTTGAAGTTCTTTGATGACTATCTCATCTTTGGCAACTTCCAAATTGTCTTGATAAGGATGGCGTTGCAACTCAAAATAAAAATTTCCCTCACCAAAAATTTCCAAATAACTTTTGGCAACTTCTTCTGCCTTTTTAGGATCATGCAAACTTCTAATAAATTCTGACGACGGGCAGCCCGATAAAGCGATTAGACCTTCTGAAAATTCTTTTAATAATTTTTTATCAACTCTTGGTCTGTAGTAATACCCTTCCACATGAGCCAAAGTTGTCAGCTTCATCAAATTAAGATAACCCTGGTAGTTTTTAGCCAGAACCGTTAAATGAAAAGGTTCGCTATCTAATTTTCCTTCTTTATCCTTGTGAGATCTTTTGGCAACATACAGCTCAACTCCCACAATGGGTTTTATCCCTGCATCGCGACACTGTTTATAAAACTCTATGGCACCATACATTACCCCATGATCTGTTATCGCCACAGCATCCATCCCGAAATCTTTTACTGTTTTAACCAGCTTTGGAATCTTGGATAGACCATCTAAAAGAGAGTATTCTGTATGGCCATGAAGATGAACAAACCGACTCATATAATTCTTCCTCTGTCATGAGCCGTCCTGAGCGTTAGCGAAGGATCTCTGACTTACCTATTTTAGCAGCTCTATACTATCACTTTTCAAGTAGCAGTTTTAGTATACCCTGTAACTTCGAAGCATCTGCCTTACCAGATGTCTTTTTCATCATGGCACCTATTAAAACCTGAATAGCATTAGGGTTACCTGCTTTACTTTCGTCGCCAGACGAAAGCAAGCTTTGCTTATAATCCTCAACAGCTCTTGGATTTTCCTTAATTGCCTGTTTTGCTAATTTTTCTAATTCCCCTTGATCTGAAATAATATTAGTAGTTTGAGTTTGGTAGTCAGAGACTGCCTGTTCCGGCGGGACACCACGAGCATATATGTTTCTATTTATTATATAGTTCACTATCCCCACCATATCTACACCCCGAGCTTTGGAGTATTCAATAGCTCTTTGAATATAATCCGCTCTTTGTACTGTTACCACTGACGCAAATGCAATATTTTTGGGAATACCCATTTCTATTAGCTGTTGCGCTCTTTCGACAGGCAATTTCGGAAGTGAATCTTTTAATTTTTGGATTTTTTCTTTACTCAAAATTAATTCAGGAAGATCTGGTTCGGGAAAATAGCGGTAATCATGAGCCTCTTCTTTGCTTCTTTGTAAATATGTACACTTTTTATCCTCATCCCAACCTCTAGTTTCTTGAGTAAGTTTTTCTCCCCTCTCTAATGCGATAATTTGTCGTTTAATTTCATATTCAATAGCAGCCACCATAAATCTAAAAGAATTTATATTCTTTAATTCAACCCTATAGTTTGGCAAACTTCGAGCTACACCCTTGGGGTGTCCATTCGATTTTCCGACCGAAACATTAGCCTCTAGTCGCATATCACCGCGCTCCATGTCTGCATTTGAAACACCTAAATATCTAAATAGCTGCTGGAGCTTCTTGGCATAGTCTTTAACTTGAGCAGTTGAATGAAAATCCGGCTCTGTAACTATCTCTACCAGTGGAATACCACTTCTATTAAAATCTATGAGAGTCTCTCTTCCTATATGGGTCAACTTACCTGTGTCCTCCTCCTGGTGTGCTCTATTGATTCGTATCATTAGAGCATTGCCATTTTCATCTTCCACCTCTATATGTCCATTTATACAAAGCGGCCATCTATATTGAGAAATCTGGTATCCTTTGGGAAGATCCGGATAAAAATAATTTTTTCTTTCAAAGAGAGATTTTTCTGAAATACTACAATTCAAAGCCAAACCAATTTGTAGACATTTATTTATAGCCTCCTCATTTATGTAAGGTAAAGCTCCCGGCAGCCCCAGACATACAGGGCATGTATGAGTATTAGGTTCTTTTCCAAAATAATCAGCGCTACACCTACAAAACATTTTGGATTTGGTATTAAGTTCAACATGTACCTCAAGCCCAATAACAGGTTCATACTGTGTCATAGTTTGGGTTTCTCCTTATGCCACTCTGTTACTTGTTCATACGCATAACCAACTCTTAATATTGTCTCTTCATCCCATTGTTTCCCTAAAATCTGAAGACCCACAGGCAATCCGTCAGAAAATCCACAAGGAATAGACAATCCTGGAATGCCTGCTAAATTAGCAGAAATGGTGTAAATATCAGATAAATACATTGTTAAGGGATCGTTTATCTTTTCTCCTAAATTCCATGCTGTGGTGGGGGAGACCGGACCAACTATGACATCCACTTTCTCAAAGACTATTTCAAAATCTTTTTTTACTAAAGTTCTGACTTTGGCAGCCTTTGCATAATACTCATCATAATAGCCAGAAGATAGAGCATAAGTTCCCAGCATTATTCTTCTTTTAACCTCTGGTCCAATATCCTCCCTACTACCACCAAATCTAATCCCATCATACCTGGCCATATTAGAAGAAACTTCAGAAGGAACGATTATGTAATATGTTGCTAAAGCATATGGGCTGTGAGGCAAACTCACCTCAACTATTTCTGCACCTAACTCCTCAAGCTTTTTAATTGCCTCCTCAATTATTTTTTTCATTTTAGGGTCCAAACCTTCTCCAAAATATTCCTTAGGTACTCCTACTTTTAAACCCTTTAATCCAGCTTTCAACCTCGAAGGTTGCATCATAAACTTTTCTCTCGTAGAGTTGGAGTCATATCCATCAGGACCAGAAATCCATTCTAATACTAAAGCCGCATCTTCCACGGATTTAGTAATTGGACCTATTGAGTCTAAAGATGAAGCCATGGCAATTAAACCATACCTTGAGACACGACCATAAGTTGATTTTAAACCCACCACTCCGCAAAGCGACGAAGGTTGACGTATTGAACCACCTGTATCAGAACCAAGAGCAAATACACAGAGATCAGCAGCAACGGCCGCAGCTGAACCACTGGAAGATCCACCTGTAACTTTGCAAACTCATCACAATTGGTCTTTCCAATAACAGAAATATTTTGTTCCGAAAGTCTATCCATTACTGTAGCATTATATGGAGGTATAAAATTACTCAAAATTTTTGACCCCGCTGTAGTTTTAATTCCTCGGGTTATAATTACATCTTTAATTGCCGCAGGTATACCGCGAGTATTTTTTTTAACTTCTAAAAAAATATTTAGCTTTGAATTTAGAGTATTAATGCTATCCAAATAAGCATTGTTTAATTCCTCTTCAGAAAAATCTTTTCTTTTTAAGGCGTCTAAAGTCTCTGTTAAGGTTAATTTAGTTACGTCCATGATTTAATTAGATCGCCACGTCGCTACGCTCCTCGCGATGACGTCATTGCGAGCCACGAAGTGGCGTGGCAATCTTATTCTTCCTCAAATACTCCTTTTGTCACAAAAAATCCTTTCTCTTTTTTGGAGGCATTCAATAATGCATCTTCTTGTGATAGTGAAGGAACAGTTGTATCTTCACTCATTACATTACTCTGACCTGAAACATTAAAAGTAGGTTCCACATCTTTGGTGTCAACTGAGTTTAATTGCTCTATATAATCAAGGATTTTAGAGAGCTGCTCCGAATATTTCTCTTCTTCCTCAGATGTAAGTGGTAAATTGGCAAGTTTAGCTACATGTTTTACCTGCTCTTCTGTCAATTTCATATTTGGATTATACTAAACTTTTCCCGCCTTTGCTGAAGCTTCGGCGGACAAACCTTCCATTTCCTGAAGAGCTTTTATCCGGGCTTGAATGGGAGGATGGGTATTAAAAAGACCAACCAGCCATTGTTTGGCTTCCTGCCCTTTTAGGGGGTTAACTATATATAAGTGGGCTGTCCCACGATTGGCCACTTCCAAAGGCTCCTTATCGGCTGAAATTTTCAACAAGGCATTGGCTAAACCTTGTGGATACCTAGTCAGTAGTACTCCTGATGCGTCCGCTAAAAACTCTCTTCTTCTGGATACTGCCAGTTGGATTAAAGTTGCCACAATCGGAGCCAGTATGGCTGCTACAATGGCCAAAATAACAAATAACTGATTTCCTCTCCCCTCTCTATCTCTACCACCATAGAACATACTTCTTAAGAAAAAATCAGCCAGCAGAGCAATTGTTCCCACCAATACTGACACAACTGCCATCAGCAAAGTGTCTCTGTTTCCTACATGAGACAACTCATGAGCAGTGACTCCTTCCAACTCGTGCTTATTAAGTTTTTGTAAAATTCCTTTAGTAAAAGCAATGGCTGCATGCTTGGGGTCTCTACCTGTGGCAAAAGCATTGGTGGCAGTATCATCAATGATATAAATTTTGGGTAAGGGTAAGCCTGCAGCAATACAAAGGTTCTCCACAATTCTATAAACTTCAGGGTTATCCTTTTTCTCGATAGACTTTGCTCCAGATATTCCTAAAACGATCTTATCTGACCAGTAGTAAGAAATAAAATTCATTACTCCAGCCATAATCAAAGCAAATCCCACAATCCCTAACCCCCCTACTTCTCCATACCCAAAACCACGGGCTATTACATAAATAACTCCTACAGTGAACGCGGAAAAGAAAAACATGATTAACCATGTTTTGAAAATATTCCCTGAAACATGATCCCAAGCAGTGTTAACAGTTGCCATAGTGGCTAAATTTTATCACTTTTTGGGTGTCATTGCGAGTGTAACGAAGCAATCTCTAGAATGTAACTTCAATATCTTTCTTCTCTTGCTCAGAAGCTTTGAAGAATTCTTCTTTTTGGAAGCTAAACCATTGACCCACTAAATTTGACGGAAATTGCTCCAGAGAATTATTCAAATCCAAAACATTGGTGTTATAAAATTGTCTTGAGGCAGCCACTTTTGTTTCTGTATCGGAAAGTTCTTCCTGAAGCTGCTTAAAATTTTCCGAAGCCTTAAGCTCCGGGTAACCTTCAGCCACAGCAAAAAGGGATTTTAAAGCTCCGGTTAGCATATTGTTTGCTTGGGCAGCCTCACCAGGATTTTTGGCACCCATCAAAGCCGTTCTTGCCTTGGTTACTTCAGTAAAAACCCCTCTTTCATGCTTAGCATAACCCTTAACAGCTTCAACTAAATTAGGAATTAAAGAAGACCGTCTCTTAAGTTGAACGTCAATCTGTGACCAAGCTTCTCTGACTCTATTCCTTAAGGTGATAAGTGAATTATAGGTAAATAATAACCATAAAGCTAAAACTATTAAAATTCCTATAATTATATATCCGATCATGATTTAGGATTTATGAAATATGATTTATGAACTTAAAATCATTATTCTTAAATCATTGCTCATAAATTACTCTTTAATCTTAAACCATTTAGCAAAATCTGTCCAGTCCCAAGTATTTACAATATCTTTGGCTTCTGCCCACCCCCGTCTTGCCACAGCCACTCCAAACAGCATATTGTCCATCTGATTCACCATATGAGCATCAGTGTTAATAATAAATTTAACCCCAAATTTTAGTGCCTGTCTTACCAAATCATCTCTTAGATCTAATCTGTTCGGAAAAGCATTTATTTCCAAAAGCTTTTTATTTCTAGCTGCATATTTAAAAATTTGATCCCAGTCAGCATCTGATGAATCTCTCTCGTTTAATAATCTATTGGTCGGATGAGAAATTATATCCACATAAGGATTTTCCAAGACAGACATTAATCTTTTGGTAATAGTTTCTTTGGAACCCCTATGTCCGGAATGGATTCCCGCTATACAATAATCTAATATGGCTAATGCCTCATCCGGTACGCTCAATTCACCATTTCCTAGGATATCTACTTCGAGACCATTTAGTACTCGAATACTTTTTGTATTCCTTTTTATGGATTGAATACTTTTTGTCCTCTTTTGAACCCAATTTATTGTTTCATCCTTACTGCTTGTAGTGAAACCAGGAGGGTGATCAGAAATCCCCACAAATTGATATCCCAGTTGCTTAGCCTTTTTAACTATCTCCTCTATGGAGTCTGCTCCAGGACCGTGAGAAGGACTTCTAATGGGATAATTGGAATGCAGATGCAAATCACCCTTTATTTCCTTAGACTCGACTAATTTGGGGAGTTTATGGGCTATTGCAGCCTCAATTTCTCCTGTATCTTCTCTAATCTCGGGTGCTGGTGTATCCATTCCCAGTAGTTTATAAAATTCGTCTTCCGTTTCTGTTTTTATGAGATTTCCACCTTCCATACGTTTAACACCATACTCAGATAAAGAGTAGACCTTTTCTTGAGCATATGTTCTTAACCTAATATTATGTGCCTTAGAGCCTGTAAAATGCTGCAGCAGGGCTCCATATGAATCCGGCTTACCAACCAACAAATCCAGCTGTAAACCGCTTTTTAAAACCACTGTGGCTTTATTTGGCCCTTTATCAATTACTCTGGTTACTCCCGGTATCTGACAAAAATATTCAACTACTTTTGCCGGGTGATTTGAACTGGCAGAAAAATCCAGATCTCCAACTGTGGCTACCATCCTGCGCAGTGAACCTAAAGGATAAGTATCGATCACCTCCGGACTTCTTTTTAAATAATTTACTACTTTAGTAGCCTGAGCTGTAGCATAAGGCAAAAGTATTCTTCCTGTTCTACTTTTCATTTCTCTAATTCCAGCCATTAAATTCTGGGCAATTTTGCCGGAAAAGTCTTTTTTGACTAATTCTCCGGATTTAATTTGTTTTTGGAGATCTTCAATACTCTCTACGCCTAAGTTGGCTAAATTCTGGGCTGTTTTAGGACCTACCCCTGGTACATTCAAAAGGTCAAAAACAACTTCAGGAATACCTTTTTCCACCTCTTCAAAGTGCTTTACTCTACCCGTTTTAAATAATTCATCCAGATACTGCCTAATTTTTTCTCCCAAAGCAGGTACCTCATCAAGTCTGTCTTCTTCCCACAAATCTTGTACTTCAGAGGTGGAACGTTCCACAGAATCCGCAGCATTCTCATAGGCTCGTATTTGAAATATATTGCCAATTCCCTTAATAGTATAAGCTGCGGCTACATTCCTGAGGATTTTAGTTAATTTAGAATTGGAAATTTCCATTTAGTGGCGGGGCCGACGGGAATCGAACCCGCTATCTTCTCCGTGACAGGGAGACGTGATGACCGGTTCACTACGGCCCCAAACTGAGCATATTGTAACAAACTATTTACCCTCTTGACAAATGTGTCATTATAGGATAAAAAGCATTGTAATTGCTGCTCCTGATACGCTAATTCGCGAACTGCCTCAAAAAAAATGGCCAGACAACCTGCAAAAACAAACAAAGCTGAGGAGGGTGAAACATACCTTGATAGAGTAAGTAAAGAGGTACAAGCTAATCAATCCAGATTGAGTTTAATCCTTGGTGCTCTGATTGTTTTAGTAATCGGGATACTGGTATTTAATTATTTTAACAGAAACCAAGCAGATCTTGGACCTTCTCAACAAACTGAAACAGAGCAGGAAGATGTATCAGTAGAAAACCTGCCTGGCAAATATACTGTTAAAGAAGACGATACCTTATTTTTGATTGCCCAAAAATATTATAACGACGGTTACAAATATGAAGCAATTGTCAAAGAAAATAAGCTCTCAAATCCCGACCAGATAGAGGTAGGTCAAGTTCTTCAGATACCAAAGCTAGAAGGTGTAACTACTCCCCAACCCTCTCCCACAGAGGCGGCAACAATCCAGCCCTCTCCGACTGCGGAACCCGAAAAAGTGCCTTCTGATGCGGCTCCGGGAACAAAAGGCGCACCTGATATAACAATTACTCAACAAGATTGGGGACCTAAGATCACCGGTACCACTTATACTGTAGTAGAAGGCGACTGGTTGTCTAAAATAGCAGGCAGAGCCTATGAGGATATATATGCCTATGACAGAATTGCCAAAGCCAACAACATCACCAATCCCGATCTAATCTTTCCAGGTATGGTCTTGACCATTCCCCGTTAACTTCTAAATAATTCCACTCTTGAATAAAATCTAACTACTGAATAAAATTATTCAGTTTATGCTTTCCCACGACCAGAAAAAATATATCAAAAAACATATCAGAGATTCATCCCTTTATGAGATGGCCAACTATTTAAAGGTTGATGAAAAAATTATTTCAGAATATATCAGAAAACGCTGGGGTGAAGAAAAATTAACAAGTAAACTATCATACTCTCGGGAAACAGAAGGGACTAAGAGATGGACTTGGAAAAGTTGGATTTATATATTAATTTTAGCTATTTTAATTCTCATAACTTACACAAATGCCTTAAATAATGCCTTTGTCTCAGATGATATCGCAGAGATTAAAAATAACCCACTAATTGGTGATTTTGGACATATCATCAGTACTTACCCAACCGGTGCAATAAGGCATATTATTTATTGGATTACTTTTCATATTGGAGATTTAAATCCTGCCTTTTTCAGATTTGGTAATTTCGTATTCCATTTTGGCTCTGCAGTATTAATATTTTTCATAGTCAGAAAAATTTATCAAAAATCTTTAGTTGCATTTACGGCAGCTGCTCTTTTTGCCGTTCATCCAGCCATTGCAGAAGCTGTAGTTTGGATATCGGGTGGGCAATATACTCAATATGCTTTTTTCTTTTTACTCTCTTTACTATTTTATCTTCTTTCAGATAGAAAAAGAAAATATTATTACTTTTCCATTATCTTTTTTTTGTTTACCTTCGCCTCTCACCCTCAAATGCCTTTGGCTCTTTTTCTAATTTTTCCTGTTTGGGAAATATCATTTGGTAATCTGAAAAAAAACTGGAAAAAAACTATACCGTATTTGGTGATAACTATTTTTTACCTTTTTTTCTCCCTTATCTCCTTACCCAGTCGTGTCAGCACCTTACAATCCGTCCATTATCAGGAAAGAGGGGTGGATAATATCTTTTTATTATTACCTACAGCCATAAGTTCTTATTTTGAACTGTTGTTTTGGCCAAAAACTTTAACTCTCTATCACTCTGAACTGCAATTTTCTATCCCCTCCTTTAGTATAAGAGCCGGGATAACGATTCTATTATTTGTGGCATTCCTGGTAACTTTCATAAAAAATAGATCTGTCTTTTTCTGGCTGTCGTTTTTCTCAATTAGCCTAGCTCCTACTTTGACTCCCTTTAGACTAAATTGGATTGTGGCAGAAAGGTATTTATACCTTCCCTCCGTAGGCATTTTTACCATAGTTGCCCTAGTATTATCCCTCTTAGTTAGATTAAAAAAACAATTGTCAGCATTTATTTATATATTGGTGGTAGTTTGCGTAATTGTACTTTCAGTAAGAACCATTATTAGAAATATTGATTGGAAAAACGAGGACAATCTTTGGATTGCCACAGGTAAAACCTCACCTTCCTCACCCAATACCCATAATAATTTGGGAGATGTTTACGGACGATGGGGTGATAAACAAAAAGCCTTGCAGGAATTTCAAACAGCCATTATGTTAAAACCAAACTACGCCGATGCTTATCATAATTTGGCCAACACCTATGTGGAGCTAAATGATCAGGAAAGAGCTTTGGAAAATTATAAGAAGGCCACCGAATTTAATCCTAATCTCTGGCAATCTTATCAAAATATTGCCGCAATTTATTTTACTCAGAAAAAATATGATTTAGCACTTGAGAATATCCAAAAAGCTCTCTCTGTTAATCAAAAAAATTTAAACCTGTGGAATAATTTGGGGATTGTTTATTTAACAATGGGGGATAAAAATAAAGCCAAGGAGGTCTTTTCCCAAGTGCTTTCCAAAGATCCCCAAAACCAACTTGCCAAACAAGCCTTAATAGAGACCAGCAGATGAGCCACAATCATGTAAACTGATTGTGGTGAGCCGAAGGTGGGAATTGAACCCACGATGTTACTTTACGAAAGTAATGTTTTACCACTAAACTACTTCGGCCTGATTTCATATTTTACCTCAAAATGGCATAATGTAGGGAGATGAAAATATTAACAGGAGTTGATCTGATATATCTACCACGATTTAAAAATGCTCTCAAAAATGGCGGAGAAAATTTTTTAAGAAGAGTTTTCCTGGCAAAAGAACTGGAAAATCAACAACTTGAGCATCTGGCTGGAATTTTCGCAGCTAAGGAAGCAGCAATAAAAGCCTTATCCCTCCCTCCAAACTCATGGCATAATATTCAGATTACCCACCAACCAGATGGTGCACCCCAAGCTAAAATTTTCAATTTTCTCGCCTCGCGGCGAAGCGGGCAATTTTCAATTTTCAATTCTTCCCTATCCATTTCTCACGACGGCAATTATGTTATTGCCCAATTTGTGGCCATATTAGATGAAAAGTCTACCAGTTAAAGATCAAATAATTTTTGCCATAGGTGGCTTGGGGGAAAATGTCACTTTTCAGGCCCTAACTGCTTGGTTGATCTTCTTTTGGGCAGGCAGGGGTGATCCAAATAAGGCGTTAATTCCACTGGGCCTTTTAGGAGTTCTTTTGGGTATCGGTAGATTTATTGAAGCTTTTGATGATCCTTTAATTGGTCATTTATCTGATAGAACAAAATCCCGCTGGGGCAGAAGATTCCCTTATATATTTTTGGGGGCACCCTTTTTAGCTTTAAGTTTTTTTCTGTTGTGGCTTTCTCCAACCCCAAATCAGACCACCATAAATGCCATTTATTTTTTCATTGTCCTACAGTTTTTCTTCTTAACTTATACCATAGTATCCGCACCTTATGAGGGCATTTTGCCAGAGATTGCTAAAACATCCAAAGATCGGGTCTCAACCTCTGCATGGAGAGTGCTCTTCGGGGTAATTGGGGCTGGGATAGGTCTTGTTGGATCCGCTCTGTTAATCCAGCGGTTTGGTTTTTTGGCAATGGGCGCAAGTTTGGGAATTATCGGACTTATTGCCTTTTGGATTGCCATTTTGGGAATCAGGAAGAAAATTGACAAAATTCTCCTCGAGCGGAAAATTGTCAAAAATTTAAATCTTTATCAGGCATTAATTGCTACCTTAAGAAACAAACAATTTTTAGTATTCTCTTTTGCTTTTATCCTTTTCTCTTTGGGTCTTAATCTTTTAACCGCTTTGGTACCCTTTTATACCACAATCGTTCTTAATCTTTCTGAAGGATGGGTGGCGCTGTTTATGGGCATACTCTTAACCAGCATGGTCATCTCTTTACCAGCTCACAATCTTTTGGCAAAAATCTATGGTAAAAAATGGGCCTATTCCCGCTCCATGTTTACCCTTTCCCTGCTTTTTCCACTGCTTGCTTTTGTAGGACTTATTCCCCTAACCACCCCGATTATTCAAACATTTATTTTGGTAGCTCTAATTGGAATAGCTCTTGCCGGCCAATTTGTTTTCCCTAATGCCATTTTGGCGGATGTGATAGATTATGACGAAACAAAAACAGGACTTAGACGTGAAGCCATATATTATGGCATGCAAAATACCTTGCAAAAATTTTCCTTTGCTTTATCAAGTTTAATATTTGGCACCTCTCTATCACTCTTCGGAGCCACCACTACTCATTCATTAGGCATTCGTCTGATTGGACCAATTGCAGGTTTTGCCACCCTCATTGGATTCTTAATTTTCATCAAGGGCTATAAATTATCAGATGAGCTAAAATGAAAATGCAAAATCTTGGTGAGTTTTTAAAGGAAAATTCGCAAAAATATCAAGATAGAATTGCCTATCAGATTAAACGTGGTTTGAGAACACAAAGATTTAGTTTTGAGGATATCTATCTACTCTCACTCAAAACAGCCACATTTTTACAGCAAAAGGGTCTTAAAAAGGGAGATAAAGTGGTTATTTGGGCCCCAAATATGCCCGAGTACCCTATTTTGTACTTTGGTATATGGCTTATGGGGGCTGTTGCAGTCCCTATTGATATCCGCACTACAGAAGAAACACTCAAAATCTTTTTGGAAAAGGCTAAATGTCAGATAGGTTTTAAGGGAAAATTTATCCCTGGTAGTTTCGGAAGATTAGTTAAAGAAAGTTTTCGTTTAGAAGATCTGGTCGACCTTGTTCATTTACTACCCACTATCCACTACCCACTACCAGCTACCTACCAAAATGATTTGGCAGAAATTGCTTTTACTTCTGGTACCACAGGTACTCCCAAAGGAGTAATGTTAACTCATGGCAATTTCTTATCCGATGTTGAAGCGCTCACAAAAGCTTTCCCATTTAAAAAAGAGTGGCATGCCTTATCTTTATTACCTTTATCCCATGCTTTTGAGCAAGTGGTTGATTTTTTGGCACCATTCCAATCCGGCATTACAGTAACCTATCTTGAAAGGATCAATACTTTGACTATTCTGAAGACCATGCGCAAAAGCAAAATCACCTCTGTTGCTCTGGTACCGCAAGTCCTTCGACTGTTGATGAATGGAATCGAGCGGCGAGTGGCTGAAGATGGCAAAACAGCACAGTTTCAAATGGCAAACCGTATCGCACCAATCTTACCCGTCTTTCTAAGGCGTCTTCTTTTTTCAAAGATTCACCAAAATTTGGGTGGAAAGTTAAAGTTTTTTGGCTCTGGTTCTGCTCCCCTTGATCTAAAACTGGCCCAAAAATGGGAGGCATTGGGAGTTGAGATTTTTGAAGGATATGGGGCGACCGAGACAACGGCGGCTTTAACAATCAATACTCCATCCGCCAGGCACTTGGGGTCTGTGGGTAAAATCCTACCAAAGATGGAAGTCCGGATAAATCCAGAAACTCATGAGATTGAAGCACATGGTCCTAACATTTCTCTCGGCTATTTTGAGGATGAGGAAAAAACCAAAGCAGCCTTTTGCGATGGCTGGTACCGAACAGGCGATGTTGGGAAGCTTGATAAGAATGGCTATTTATACATCACGGGCCGTGAGGCTTTCAGAATTGTCCTACCTGATGGAAGAAAAGTTTATCCAGAGGATTTGGAGAAAAAATTAAATGCTCATCCTTTGGTTTCAGAATCTTGTGTTATTGGTGTAAAACGAGAAGAAGGCGAGACAGTTCATGCTGCAATCATTACCAAATATCCCAGTAAACTTGATACAATCATCCGCGATATCAATCAAAAACTTGCTTCCCATGAGCAAATTTTGGAATGGAGTATATGGCAAGGTGAAGATTTCCCAAGAACTCCGATCTTAAAAATTGATAGAAAAAAAGTGACGCTGGCCGTCTCTTCGAGAAGCCATAAAGGCGACAAGAGATCAGAAGAGGTTAAATCACAAGACCAGCTGATTTCCATAATTTCCCAAATCACCCATATCTCTTCTTCAAAAATAAAAGAAACGTCTACCTTAGGCACCGACCTTAAAATTGACTCCTTGGGCAGAGTGGAACTTTTGTCTTCAATTGAACAAAAATTTGCAGTGGCAATTTCTGAGATAAAAATTAGCCCGCAAACTTCTTTAAAAGATCTTAGGCGATTAATTAAAGATGCGCCTGAAACTATTGAGGAAATTCCCATAAATGAATTTCTCTATGCTTCTCAAACAATGATAATCCGAACATTGCTGCAAAAACTTCTGGTATTCCCGCTCCATAACATCTTTGTTCCTATAGAAGTATCGGGTAAGGAAAACTTAAAAGATTTAAAACTTCCCGCAATTTTTTATTTTAATCACATCGCCGTTATGGACGGATTGTGTGTGTTACGGGTGTTACCACAAAAGATAAGGGAAAGACTGGTCATTGTGGTAAGTGCTGATCTTTGGAAAGAGTGGCGCCGCTTTTTTATAGAAATCTTTGGCGCCGCTTTTCCTTTTGATAAAGAAGAAAAAGTCAAAGCATCCTTAGAGTTAACAGGTGAATTTTTAGATAGAGGATTTTCCATTCTGATGGCTCCCGAAGGAACCTTTTCAGAGGATGGTAGCCTTTTGGAATTTAAACCTGGTATTGGCCTCTTGGCAACAGAATGCCAAGTCCCGGTTGTCCCTATAAAAATTGATCCCAAATATATGGAGATTTTCCCATCTATGGAGGGAAAGTTTATCGAAAATCTACCCAAAAAAAGAAAAAGGATCTGGATTAAAGTTGGCAAACCCTTAACATTTGCTAAAGATGCCCCATATGAAGAATCCACAAAGCAAATGCATGATGCTTTGGAAAAGTTGTGAGCTAAGTCAGACGTGGTGAGCGGGATACCAGAATCGAACTGGCTTCTCCACCTTGGGAAGGTGGCATACTACCGGTGTACTAATCCCGCAATCCAAGGTATTTTACCAAATTTTTAATGTTATACTAAAATTATGGCCTACAGATACCGTTCTAGGAGATCAACCCGCAAGCTTGCCAGAAAAAGCAAAAGAAACTTTATCCTCACTCTAATTCTGGTAATTTTCTTAATCTACGCCACTATCAGCTGGATATTACCATTTTTTATAAATGCTTTAGGTTATATCAACAGCCTGGTGAAACCTCCCGCAAAACTTGTCTTAGAATCTTCTGAAAACGCTAGCTTAGCTCCCCCAGTTTTCAATATTCCCTATGAGGCAACCAACAGTCCCCAGATCAATATCCAAGGTTACGCCTCTCCAAACATTCTAGTCAGGCTTTACTTGGATGAGGGATCAACAAAGGAAGTCAATGCCCAATCTGATGGCAGTTTTCTGATAGAAAATGTCGAACTGGCTTTAGGGACAAACAACATCTGGGGAAAGACCGTTGATGAGAAGGGGAAAGAAAGTTTATCATCTAAAACCATCAAAATCATTTTTGATAATGAAAAACCTCTTCTGGAAGTGACAGAACCTGAAGATGGTAAACAAATTTCAGGGGAGAGAAGATTAAAATTGACAGGTAAAACTGAGGCGGAAGCAAAAGTTTTCATCAATGACAGCAGGGTAATTGTGGATAAAGACGGTAATTTCTCAACCGATCAATCGTTAAATGACGGTGAGAATATTTTTACTATAAAAGCCATCGATCAAGCCTCAAATTCATCTGAGATTGTCAGAAGGGTCATCTTCACTCCTTAGCTCACTCAATAACCATCAATATAATTTAGGTAAAAAATTTTTGGGGGCAATATTTTCAATTATATATTGATCATCCACTATCTTACTCGACTGAATTTCCTTCCTTTTTTTAAGAAGTTTTCCTAAACTCCTAACTATATCCCATTCAGATTTTAGAACAGAGAAAAAATAACCTTTAGAAAATAAATATTTAATTGTATTTAAGTGGACCAAAATAATTTTTAGCAAGTTAAAATCTTTCAGTAATAATTTATTGGGAAAATCTTTAATTATTGTCATGGTCATATTGCGAAAAACCTGACAGTCAAAAAATTGGGGATTTTTTGAGGAAGTTGCTCCTCTTAAATGATAAATTTTTGCCTTTGGCTCAAACCAACCCTTAAATCCTTTAAGTTGGGCCCGTAAACAGAAATCCGCATCCTCCATATAGAAAAAATAATCCTCATCAAAAAGACCCACCTGATCAAAGACTTCTCTTTTAAAAAGAGTGCCGTTTCCTGATGCTAAAAAAATATACCCGGCTGATCTAAATTTAGGACCATCATTCTCTCCTAAACCATATGTTTTCAAATGACCGACAGCATCAATTGTATCCGAGGCATTATCGATGATATTTCTTTTTTTAAAATTCAGACTTTTTGCCTGAATAAAACCAACATTACTTTTCCTAAGAACAGCTTGCACCAGATATTGAATACAACTTTTATCTATTTCTGTGTCATTGTTTAAAAATATTATATATTTGCCGTTTGTTTTCTTTATTCCAATATTGACAGCCTTGGCAAAACCATAATTTCTCTCCAGCTTAATAACTTTCACTTTCGGAAAAGTATCATTTATATATTTTATAGAGTTATCTGTTGAACCATTATCAACAATAATGATTTCCAAACTCTTAAAGGATTGTTTCTCAAGAGATGGCAGACTCAATTTTAATAATTCCACTCCATTCCAATTTGGAATTATTACAGAAACTAGCGGTTTACTCATATATTTAAAGTATATTCTTCATTTTTTAGGGTAAGGTTTACGTTATAATAAGGGTCTCTGAGTAATCTCTCTCCCCAGCGCTGATGCATTAATCTAACCTCATTTAAAAATTCTTTTGCATCCCTATTTCCTTCCCCTACCTTTCCCACAGAAACTGATTCATGATGAAATAAAACTGTGAAAGGTGTATAAAGATTTAATAAATCCTTTTCCAAAATCCTCAGTCCGAAATCAACATCATTAAAAGCAATTTTAAATTTAGGATCAAACCCCCCTACTTTTCTAAATTTATCTTTTGAGATCATTAAACAAGCTGCTGTGACCGCTGAACAATTTCTTATTGCATCAACTATTTTTGAATAACCTGCATTTATTTTTTTATCATAAAAATTTTTAAAAGGATGGCCAGCTACTCCTTTTCTGACTAATCCTCCAGCAATTCCAAGCACAATACCTGCATGTTGAATTCTATTATTTGGAAAAAGTAGTTTAACTCCCACGCTTCCAACTTCCTCCCTTTGGGCATGCTCCAGCATTGATTCAATCCAATCATTACTTTTTATCTGAGTATCATCATTTAAAAAAAGTAAGTATTCTCCGTCACTAAACCTTTCACCAAAATTACAAACAGAAGAAAAGTTAAAGTCCTGAGTCCATTTAATTATTTTTGTTTTTTGATGCTTTTTTTGTATTACTTTATATAAGTCCCAAATTTTTTTATCTTTTGATCCCCCGTCAACAATAATTAGTTGATAATTTGGATAAGATGTTTTAGTAAGTATTAATTCTAAACAGCTATTTAAATAATAAAAATTATCTTTGGTTGGAATAATTATCGAAACTAAGGGTTTTCCTAAAATATTGTATTTAACTCTCCAAAGCCCTAAGTATTTAGTAGATATGACTTTTCCTTTATATCCTCTGGCAACCATATCATCCTCTAAAACTTTTTTTTGTATCTTAAAAGCAAAATTTTTAATATTTGATATTGATTTTTCAGAAGCCGAAGAAAGAGGAGATTTTCTCCAACTGTACAAAATTTTGCTGATGTGTGAAATTTTTGAAGTCTGCCTGGAAACTCTTAAAAACAAATCCCAATCTTGGGCACCCTCAAAACCTCTCCTAAATCCTCCAACTTTGTTTATAAGTAATTTTCTAATTACAGACAAGTGAGTAATATAATTTATAGATCTTAAATAATCAGGACTCCAATCAGGTTTAAAAAATGGCTCTAAGTGGATTTTACCATCCTCATCCAATTTATCTTCATCAGAGTAAATAAAATCTAACCAAGGATTTTTATTTAAAATCTTAACAATTTCAAATAAGGCATTTGGCCAAAGTAAATCGTCGTGATCCAAAAAAGCTATAAATTCACCTGTAGCTAAACTTAAGGCAGAATTAGAAGCTTCGCTAATGTGACCATTAGTCTCTCGGAAAATATATTTAATTCTACTATCTTTCTTGGCATAATTTTTGATAATTTTTTTTACATTTGAATTAGTTGAGGCATCATCACAAATACAAAGCTCCCAGTTAAAATAACTTTGATTTAGAACAGACTCTATACAATCTCTCAAAAATTTTTCCGGCGTATTGAAAGTGGGAGTAATGATAGAAATTTTAGGCTGATATTTAAATTTTATAGCTTGCTGTTTCCTAAACTCCTGCTTTGAAGGATAATTTTTTTGAAACCATTTTAAATACTGAGTATTAATATAGGCATTATAATCTTGTAATATATCTTGTCTTCTTACTTTTTGTCTAAAGACTTTGGGACCCTGCCAAAGTAACACATAGACTGCTTTGAAAATTTTACTGGGATGATGATATGCAATTTTAGAAAGTCTTTTAAACTCGCTTAACATTAGTTCATTATTTTTCTATATTTCTCTATTACCTTTTGAGGACTACCTGAAGTTACCACTACTCCATTCTGAAGCAGGATTACTCTTTGACAAAAAGTTTGAATTAAATCCAGGGCATGAGAAATAATCACTATGGTTACTCCCATCTCATGGAAGGATTTCATTTTATCTAAACATTTTTTTTGAAATGCGATATCCCCCACCGCCAAAATTTCATCAACCAGAAGTATGTCCGGATCAACATGGATGGCGATAGCAAAGCCCAATCTCATATACATTCCGGAAGAATAATGTTTGACAGCAGTATCTATAAACTCTTCCAGCTGGGCAAATTTAACAATGCTATCGAATTTTTCATCTATCTGATTGGTAGTTAGACCTAAAATAGTTCCATTAAGATAAATATTTTCCCGACCAGTTAATTCTGGGTGAAAACCAGCCCCAAGTTCTATTAAAGGACTAATTTTCCCATTAACTTCAACTTCTCCTTTGGTGGGAAAAATTACTTCCGCCATCAGTTTAAGGATGGTACTTTTACCAGAACCGTTAGCACCTATAATTCCCAATACTTCTCCTCTCATCACATTAAATGAAACATCTTTTAATGCCCAAAAATCTTCTTCTCTCTGGGGCTTAAAAAAATCGAGGATGGCTTGTTTTAAAAGTAATCTTTGACCTCTTCTATATTTTTTACTGACCCGACTTAACTTAATAATAGGTTTCATATCACATCAGCAAATTGTTTAGATCTCTTTTTAAAATAAAGATATCCTAAAACTAAAAGTAAGCCAGAAATAAAAATCACATAGGACATTTGGGCAAAATTTGGTAAGTTGCCATATAGTATGGTATCTCTATAAGCATTAATAATGGATGTCATCGGATTTAGATAAAAAAGAAGCTTAAGGTTATCAGGAATCATCTGCGGGGAGTAGATAACCGGAGTTAAATACATCCAAATTGTTAAAAAAATACCTAAGACATTGCCAATATCTCTAAAAAATACATTAGTGGCAGACAGAAAAAAAGCCACTCCTACCATAAAGGTAAGCTGAAAAATAAAAATAAAAGGAACCAATATAAATGTTTGATGAAATTCAACTTTATAAATAAATAAAAGTACTAATAAAATTAAAAAGGTCAATATTAAATCAATTGATTTAGAACCAATTGCTGAGAGGGGAATAATTTCTCGGGGTAATTTTACTTTAGTGATTAAAGCGCCATTTTCCATAATACTGCCTGTGGCTGCAACTAGAGAATTTGAGAAAAAAGTCCAGGGAACTAAGGCTACAAATAGAAATATTGGATAAGGGATATTACCTGTAGGTACTCTAAAAAGATATGAGAAAACAATACTCAGAACAATTAGATTCATCAAGGGAACAATAATAGCCCAGGCATATCCTAGGACAGATTGTTTGTACCTTGCATTTATTTCCCTAAAGGTAAGCTGCCAGTAAAGATCTTTATATTTTATTAAATTTTGCATGATCAATATCATAGATGAGGATTGGTGTAAAATCAAACAAAGAAAAACTATCAGCTAAATGATTATTAGAAACAGAATGAATTTTATGCATGCTTATGTGGACACTGAAGGATTTGAACCTTCGGCCTTCTCGATGTGAACGAGACGCTCTGCCGCTGAGCTAAGTGTCCAAACCTAGACATTTTAACACCCTCACTCTTGCATCTCAACTTAACAGTCTGAGATAATGAAGAATGTGTTTTTAAAAGAAGTTTATGGCAGAGCAATTTTATTATTACACCGAAGAACGCAAAAGCTTTTTTGAAAATATTGGCTCACATCTTGTAGACTTTATCCAAACTTTAGTCGTTTTTGGGGCTATTTTTGCCCTGATTTATTTGTTTGTGGCTCAACCTCACAAAGTTTCCGGCAATTCTATGGTACCTACTTTCCATAACGGTGACTACATCCTAACAGACAAACTCAGCTACAGATTTGGTTCTCCCCAAAGAGGTGACATTATTGTCTTAAAAAATCCCAGAGATGAAACTCAAGATTTTATTAAACGAATAATAGCCCTACCTGATGATACCTTAAAGGTGGAAGGAAACGCGGTGTATCTTAACGGTGGGTTGCTTAAAGAACCTTATCTACCACCCGCTACTTCAACTCACGCCGGATCATTTTTAACAGAAGGCGTCGAGATTAAAGCAGGCGCAAACCAATACTTTGTTTTTGGAGACAACCGCAATCATTCATCAGATTCAAGAGAGTGGGGTGCTATCACCAGAGAGGAAATTGTCGGCAAAACCTTCTTCAGATATTGGCCTCCAGGGGATTTTGGCTTGGTTCGTTCTGTTCCTTAAGCCTAAAATATCCCACAATTGCCTGACGCATATCTTCAAGTAAAGGAGTTGTGAGATTAGGATCACCCTCAACCAATATTTCCAGCTTGGCTTTTTTACCGGTCTGAATACATTTTACGGATGATTTTGCTATTCTTTGAGAAAGAGTGGAAACTAGATCAGATTGAATTTGATCCAACTGGTCGGAAACAATATGCATTGATTCGGTAATAGCTGATTTTCTGGGGCCTATTCCCTGCTGGGCCCTCATTCTTCTAACCAATTCCTCAGTACCTCTTACCGACAAGTTTCTCTTTAAAACTTCCTTATAGCCCTCGATGATCAAACGGGGATCCTCCAGGGCTGCCAGAGCTCTGGCATGACCTTCGGTGGCTGCACCGGACATCAGTGCATCTTTTATAGCGTCAGGTAAAGTTAACAGTCTGATGGTGTTTGAAATATAGGAAGGGGACTTGGAAACTCTTTCTGAAATTTCTCCATTGGATAACCCAAACTCCTCCATCAACCTTTTGTAGGCTTGAGCGCGTTCCAGAGGATTAAGATCTATCCTTTGAACATTTTCCACAATAGCCATCTCCAGCATACCTTGAGGACTGGTTTCCCTAATTATAACTGGCACCTTGCCTAATCCCACCACCCTGGCAGCTCTCCATCGTCTTTCGCCAGCGATAATTTGGAAACCAGCCGGTGTTTTGGCAACCACTAATGGCTCTAAAATACCATGAGCTCTGATAGACTCCGCCAGCTCTGATAATGACTCAGGAGTGATCAGACCTCTGGGTTGTAAAGGATTTGGTTGAAGCAAATCAATTTCTAACTCAAAAACTTGATCTTGATCCATAAATTAGCTTAAGCTACAACAATATAAGTTTTGTTTAACTTTTTCTTAAAGAGAATCTTCCCGGAAGAGGTAGCAAAAATTGTGTAGTCATTACCTTGCTCGGTACCTGCACCTGGATAAAACCTTGTTCCTTTTTGGCGGACAATAATATTACCTGGCATTACCTTTTCGCCACCATATTTTTTGACACCCAATCTCTTGGAGATTGAATCTCTATTTTTTCTGGTTGTTGATCCGCCTGTTTTATGAGCCAATCGGAGCGCGCCTCCTTGCGCGCGAGATCGCTTGCAAAAATTGCTCTATTTGACAATTTTTGACAAGGGCAAGTGGAGTATAACTTCTGTGGAAAATTAAGTCAATATATCTTTTTCACATCCCATAAAATATTCGTATATTTTGGTCTAAAACCTTTTAATCGTCTAAAATTAGCTTTGGCATGAAATTTCGCAATCCTAATCTTTTCTCCCTTTTTATGATCTAAAACTTTTAAGTTTAACTTTTCTTTTAGAAAAGGCTTTCCCAATTTAATCTTCCCATCTTCACAAAGCAACAAAACATTAACCTCAATATTTTTAATTTCCTCACCTAGAAAATCAACCTCTAAAATTTTGTTTGGAAAAACCTGATATTGCTTTCCCGAAATTTGGCAAATTGCATATTTTAACATGGAAAAGATTCTACTCTTTATTAAACATCACTGTCAACCCTGCCCAACTAATCAGGATAAACCCTTCTTTTAAATCTGGCAACGGAGGCCACCAGTCCCAAAGAGATCAAAGTTGCCACCAAAGAACTGCCCCCATATGAAATTAAGGGTAGGGTGATTCCTGTAATCGGTATCAATCCTATATTCATACCGATATTAACTGTTGTTTGGAAAAGCAACATTGACATTACTCCAAAAACAATCAAATGACCGAATAAATCAAACGTTTTCTCTGATAGTTTTAAAAAATAAGTGATTAAAAATAAGTAAATTGACAAAATGATCACAGATCCTATAAATCCCATTTCTTCTGCAATCGATGCGAATATAAAATCGGTTCTAAATTCCGGTAAAAATTGTAGTCTTGATTGAGTTCCTCTACCCAAGCCACGGCCAAGGAACTGTCCCGAACCAACTGCTATGGTGGATTGAATTAAATTATAACCTCTTCCCAATGGATCTGAATGCGGCGCTAAAAAGCTGGTTATCCGTTGTCTTTGGTAATCATGAAGAGATAACCAACCCATGGGAATTATTAACATGGCAACTGCTGCCAAAACGACAATCTTTTTGAATGAAACTTGTGAAGCAACTAACATCCCAAACCAAACTGCTCCCAAAGTCAACGCCGATCCCAAATCAGGTTGTCTGAAAATTAATAAAATTAATGGCAGAGCCCACAAAAAGCTTATTAGTATATTTTTCCAATTAGGAAAATTTTTGGACCAGAAAAAGGCCAACACTAAAATTAAGATCGGCTTGGTAAATTCCGAGGGCTGGATGTTAAAAAAACCCAGAGGAATCCATCTAATTGAACCTCTTGTCTCTACCCCTAAAAATGATAGTAAAACTAAAAGTAGCAGTATTGATATGTATAAGGGGATTATTAAATTCTTTATGGAACGGTAATCAAAATACGAAACAAATAAAAATGCGGCGGTCCCAATCAAAGCAAAGATTAACTGCTGCAGTGCCAAATCCTGTGATGAAGTAGAAATTACTAAAATTCCTGTAGAAAGAAGTAGCAAACTGCAAATAGTAGTGGGTAAATTAATTTTTGTTAGGATCATCTTCCACTTTCACCACTTTAAATTCATCTGCCAAAGAAATAGACACTGAAGCCGTACTGGATAGTATTTGTTTTTCAAAATCGGAAGGCCAGAAAGGAGCAAAAATTTTGGTTTTATCCTTCAAAGTTAAATTATGTTCTTTTCTTCTTTGCTGTATCATTCTAATAAGCTCTCTAGCCTCACCCTCCTTTTGAAGTGTAAGAGTAATTTTTGTATCCAATTCAATTTTTGGCTCTTTTGATGAGGACTTTTTGTATTCAATATCTTTTACATTTAACTCATCTGCTAAAATTTGTTCTAAATCTTTGCCCAAATTTTCATTTAGCTGGTAAGTTAATTTAGCCAAAGGCTGTCTTAACCTAATTTGAGCCTCTTTTCTTTTCGCATGGCTAATCTCTGCTATTTTCCTTACAATTTTCATAGCACCAACAAGTTCTTCGTTTAAAAGAGATCTATCGCCTTCTGGAAAGGTTTGTAGATGTACAGATTCTTCTGCTGTTAGATTTTTATAAATTTCTTCTGCAATGAATGGAGCAATTGGTGCTAAAACTTTTGTATATGTCACCAATACTCCATATAACACACTAAAACCAACATTTCTGTCTTTAATATCATCCCCGCTAATTCTTTCTCTGCTTCTTCTGATATACCAAGTTGATAAATCGTTTACAACAAAATCTCTTAAAAGTTTAACAATAGTTGAAGTGTCATAATTTTCATAATTATTCTTTAAATCTATCACCAATTTAGTTAATTTAGCCAAAATCCATTTATCTAATATATTTAAGAAATTTTTAGCATTTTTTGCATCTTCCAAATTACAATCCCAGTTAAAGGTATTGGCATAATCTACAAAATACTTATATGAATTCCACAAAATTAAAAGATATCCTCTGGTTACTTCAGGTACACCATCATTGGAAAAGTTAACATCTTCTCCCTTCATAACAGGTGAGCCCAAAAGGTAAAGACGCAAGGCATCTCCTCCATATTTGATCATTACTTCCTTCGGATCAGGGTAATTGTTATAATTTTTACTCATTTTTCTCCCATCAGTCCCCAGCATCACACCTTCTACTAACACATTCTTAAAAGCTGGTGAATCATAAAGAGCAGCCCCTATGACATGTAGAACATAAAACCAGGCCCTGATTTGACCTGTATATTCGGCAATAAAATCAGGTGGGAAAAAATCTTCTAAGTTTATTCCTTTTTCAAAAGGGAAATGCCTTTCAGCAAACGAGGCAGAACCAGCTTCAATCCAGGAATCTAAAACCTCTGGTACTCTTTTGGCTTTTCTGCCACACTGGGGACATTTTATTTCTATCTCATCAATATCAGGTTTATGTAAATTAGTTATTCTTTTATCACTAAGCTCCTCCAGCTCTTGAACTGATCCTGGAACGATCCTTTCACCACATTCACATTCCCAAACTGGAACTGGAGAACCCCAATATCTGTTTCGAGAAATATTCCAATCAGGAGCTGCTTCCATACTTCTGGCAAACCTTCCATATTTAAAATGTTTAGGAAACCAATTTATAGATTCATTGTTCTTAAAAAGTTGAGGTTTTATTTTCTGCACATTTACATACCAGGCATCTTTTGGAGCATAAAAAAGTCTGGTGGCACATCTCCAACAATGGGCAACCGAGTGAGTATAATCATCTACTCTATATATCAATCCTCTTTCTTGTAAATCTTTTATTACTGCTTCATTCGCATCTAAATAATACATACTTCCGAATAGCGGCACCTCATTATTTATTACCCCCTCCTCATCAATATGAAACACCATCTGGATGTTTTCCTTTTGCATAACAGCCAAATCTTCTTCTCCATAAACTGCCAAAGTCACCACCCCTGTTCCCTCCTTTGCTGTTACAAACTCATCTCCAATAATGATAAATGCTTTTTTACCTGGATCAATTTTATAAAAGGTGTAGTGGGGTATAAATTCCTTACCTATTAAATCTTTACCTTTAAATTCTGCTAACTTTTTATAATCTCCTTTGAGTGTTTTTATGGCTGATTTTGCTAAAATATATTTTTCATCTGCTTGGTTTATTTTTACATAAGTTAATTTTGGGTTAACAGCCAAAGCTGGTGTGACAATCTTATTCCAAGGAGTAGTTGACCAGGCCAAAATATAGGTGTTTTGCTCATCTTTAAGTTGGTATTTGTAAACAGCCGTAGGTTCTACCACATCCTTATAATTATCTGCATCCATAGCCACCTCAAAGTTGGAGATGGGTGTAGCGCAGTGAGGACAATAAAGAGATACTCTTAAGCCTTTGTAGATTAAACCTTTATTGTACATTTGCTTGAAGACCCACATGACTGATTCCATGTACGGCAGATCCCAGGTTTTATAAGCATTCTTAAAATCAACCCACCTGCCTATATGCATAACATACCATTCCCATTCTGATGAAGTTTGATTAACATAGCGTAAACATTCTTCAATAAACTTCTTAACTCCCACTTTTTCCTCAATATCTCTCTTTCGTTTGATGTTAAGTTCAATCTCCACTTTATTTTCAACAGGAAGACCATGTCCGTCCCATCCCCAAACTCTTCTGACTCTGTAACCTTTCATCGTCCAATATCTTCCAAATACATCTTTTGGGATGGAAGATAGGAGCGAACCGTAGTGAGGAGTACCTGTTACAAAAGGAGGTCCATCCAAAAAAGTCCACTTTTTATCTTCAGGCCTACTACTAACAGATTTTTCAAATGTTTTATCTTCCTTCCAAAACTTTAAAATTTCTTCTTCAAGCTTCGCAAAATCTACCTGTGACGATACTGGTTTAAATTTAGACATAATGGAGATATTTTATCAGAATATGAAATCAGAGACTAGCAACTGATTAGAAATATAATATACCATTAAAATGAATCTTCCCCACCCGTGAAAGGGCGCGGTATTCTTGAGCAATTATAAAATTTTTGACAAAATTTGCCGATCGGTTATTTTTGTCACTAGCTATACACCAAAGTAATCTTTAAATATCTCATCATTTTCAACGGTACTTACTACAAAAACTCTAATATATTTGCTTACTCCTAAGTATTCTCTCAAGAAGTCCACTTCTTTAAGACAAGGATAGACATGGAGATAAACGCTTTTGTGCAGTGGGTAAAATCCCCAAGCAATAAGGTATTCTACCAAAATTTTCCTAATCCTTACCAGTTTTTCTGGTAAATCAAAACTTATTAGTCTCCATTTCCTATCCCAGATCTTAGGTTTTTTTATTTCTAACTCATCTAAAGCAAATTTAATTATTTTTTGTCTACCTTGATTTGTAATTTTGACAATTTGGATGCCGTCTTGTACATCTATCTCCACCAACTTTTGTTTCTCTAATCTTTGTATAGCTCTCTTAAGATACGGGATATTAAACCTTTTCCATGCTTTCATCTCATTTTTTCTTTTGTAATTAAGAAAAGGCTTAAGTGCTAAAGGTAAGTTGGGAATTGCAATAGTAGCTGCTAGAAAAGCGCCTGCGCCAACTAATTTTAAAACTTCACGGATTGGCGCATACTTTCTTTCAAAGATTTCTTTATCGATTTGTTTACTTAAAACCTTGGCAAGTTTATCAATTTTCTCTTCATCCATATTATTGACATTTTCCGCCGATCGGTTAAAAATGTCAATATTCTAATGGAAGCCTTACTTAAGGGGTTTATTTAGATGAATCAATCTTCATATAATACACTAAAGTATCTTTTTTCTCTCCTCTCATTTGTAATCTGCTCATCCAAATGTCATGTCATCTTCTAAGTAAAGTAGAACCTACTTTCAAGAAACTTTCTTATCAAACCCTTAATTTGTCTGCCTACTCCGTACCGAACATCAGATCCATGTGGGTCAGAGTTAAGAATTAGAAGATCAATATCTCTCACTGGATGCTCTCTTAATTCTTCTGACTTTGTTGAGCTACCAACTGCTAAAATTGCTATCCTAATGCTTCCTAATGTCCCTCTCATCGAGGTCATAAAATCTATGAACTAAGTCACATTCCTCTGATCATTTTCAGACAAAGAATTAAGGTACACACTTTAGACATCTCATTTGGGTTTTCTACACTAGTCATAGAAGGTATTCTACAACAAGAAGTTACAAATTCAAACTATAGGTTTTTTACCGGTTGGATCTTAAAAATGCCGGGATTTCCAAATCTTCTTCCTCTTCTTCCACCTTCTTTTGCGTTGGTTGTTCTTCTTCGGTACTTTCTACAGCTTGTGGGGTCTGAGTATCATCTGCTCCATCTGAGGGAGCACTCCATCCGGGCTGTAAGCTGGCAGAACCGATGCCTGTTCCCACATATTCCCGCAACCTTCTTCTGGTTTCATCAAAACCTGTGGCTATTACCGAAATTTTGACTTGATCCAGCTGATCTTCTTTAATGGTAGCTCCAAATATAATATTGGCATCCGGATCAGCAGCCTGGGCAATAATTTGGGCTGCCTCATTAACCTCTGTCATTGAAAGATCCGCTCCTCCCACAATATTGAAAAGCACTCCCTTGGCTCCCTCAATAGAAACCTCAAGGAGTGGTGAGGCGATTGCCATCCTGGCTGCCGCAGATGCTCTATTCTCACCTCCCGCCAAACCAATTCCCATTAAAGCCGAACCGGCATTGGCCATGATAGCCTTAACATCTGCAAAATCCACATTAATCAAACCTGGCACAGTTATTAAATCAGATATCCCTTGAACTCCCTGACCCAAAACAGAATCAGCCAATTTAAAAGCCTCCTGAAGTGTCATATTTTTTTCAACCGTCTCGAGTAACCTTTGGTTTGGAATAATTATTAAAGCATCAACCTTATCTTTTAGTTTCTCCAGTCCCTCCTCTGCCACTACCATCCTTCTGGTACCTTCAAAAGAAAAGGGTTTGGTGACTACAGCCACTGTTAAAGCACCCAATCCTCTGGCAATCTGGGCCACAATAGGGATGGATCCTGTTCCAGTGCCCCCACCCATGCCCGCAGTTAGAAAAACCATATCTGCATCACCTAAAACATCCTGCAGTTTTGGGGTCGATTCCTCAGCTGCCTGAAGTCCAATTTCCGGGTCACCCCCCGAGCCTAAACCCCGGGTCAAATTTTCACCAATTTGAACCTTGGTGGGAGATTGGTTGTTCATTAACGCTTGGGCATCAGTGTTAACAGCCACAAATTCCACACCTTGAATCTGCTGAAGAGAAATCATGGAATTTAAGGAGTTAGAGCCTCCTCCGCCTAACCCAATCACTTTAATTTTGGCGAATCTTTGTACATCAGGTTTAATTAACATAGTGCGTCATGAGTCAAGGGTCATGTGTCATGATACCTGATACATGATACTTGATATACTTTCTTGGCAGAATATAGCAAATAATAATCGGCAATATCAAGTCCCAAAATATTTATGGCAGGAAAGATTTTACTAATGATACTGCTTTCTGAATTACCCCTTTAATTGGCAAGTTACCGGATAAAACCGGAATATGCAACTCACCTTTTGGCGTTTGACCTCCTCCATACAATATTAATCCGGCGGCGGCGGCAAAAGAGGGGGAGTCTATCTCATCAATTAAACCGGACAGACCTTCAATTTTGCCTATTCTGGCAGGAAAACCCAGTACATACTTGGCTTGATCTAAAACTCCAACTGTTTGTGCACCACCACCGCAAATAACCAACCCTGAAGGAATTTGCGTACCAAAGCCGCTTTTTTTAATTTCCTTTCCCACATATTTAAAAATTTCCTGCAGTCTTGGCCTAATAATACCGTCAATAACAGCTTTTCTGGATATTTTTTGAATATCTTCTTCAATTCCTAAGGATTTAATATCTAACATCTCTTCTTCTTTCTTTTTACCGGAGTTTGAAATTTTTAAACTTTCCTCTTTATCCTCCTCCGAAACAGCCGGTGTTTTTAGTGATTTTCCTAAAGACAGCTTAATCTTTTCTGCGGATTCTAAAGACACCCTTAAACCTACTGCCATATCGGAGGTGATATGTCTTGCTCCTATGGGAATAACCGCTGAGTATGCCACAGATCCGTCCACAAATATCACCACATCTGTGGCTTCCCCTCCTATATCCACCAAAACGACTCCCAGCTCTTTCTCCGTATCTGTTAAAACCGCTAAAGATGAAGCAACGCCGTCAAAGACCAACTCCAAAACATCTATGCCCACCTCCTGAACACATTTGACAAGATTACGCATTGATGTTGATGATCCAGTAATAATATGCGTCTGGGTCTCCAGACGAACTCCGGTCATACCAATCGGGTCTCTAATACCTTCTTGCCCATCAACGGTAAAGGTACGGGGAATTACATGAAGTACTTCTCTGGAAGCAGCCAGAGGAACTGCCTTGGCAGCATCATTGACTCTTAAAACATCTCCCTCTTTAATCTCGCCCTCAGGTTGAGCAACCGCCACCACTGCATGAGAGTTGATACTTTCAATTTGTGGTCCTCCTACCGACACATAGCTTTGGGAAATTGAATAACCTGCCATTCTCTCAGCTGCCTCAATAGACTCAGTAATAGCATCAATTGTCTCTTCTATATCAACCACCTGATTTTTTCTAACACCTTTAGAACCAACTGAGGAGACTCCAATTAGATTGATTCTATCGGTATCATCTACCGAAGCAATCAAAGTAGCAATTTTTGATGATCCTACATCAATTCCACAAATTACTTTATCTTTAGCCATTTTTTTTGGGGGCAAAGCGCACTATTGGTTTATCAAATCTAAGATCGATAAATTCCAACTTTTCTTTGTCTATTTTAGCCTTATTTAAGATTAATTGTAAAGACGCAAGTTGAATATCCAAATTATTAACTAACCTGAAAATAATTCTAGGTTCTCCATTAACTAAAAGAAATTCTTTTGAGTATATTTTTGCATCTTCAACTTCTACTCCAAAAGTGTTGAGTTTATCAAAAATAAGTATTGAATTTTTAATTATATCTTGAGCTACTTTTAGACCTAAGGATAAATTTTGCTCATCAATGATAAGCTTAGGAATATCGGCTTGATCTGAATTTTTGGCAAAAATTACTCCCTCTATATCAACTAAATAAGTGTCCGATGCTGTTTCTTCTACCTTATATGCACTCTCTGATGCGACCGGTGAGGAAAATTTTTCCAATACAGAAGAACTTGTTGCTTCTTCGAATTTTAGGGGGGTTAAACTTGCAACCGGCTTTCTACCAAAAACTTGTAGCCTAACTCTATCCGGGAAAAATCTTGCGCTCTCAACAGATTTTATACAAATAAATTTATCTGTAAATTCTTTTTTTATTGTTGAATAATTTGTAAAGATCAAATTTTGTCCAAGAAGCTTTGATGAATGCTTCAAGTCAGAATTATCAACACAAGATATATCATGGGCTTCAATGTCGATATTTTTAATGGTAAATAAATTTGAGTTAATAAAAAGATAGGCGGATGTTAGGATTAAAATTATGAGAAGGATTAGAATTAATTTTGACAAACTGCCGCTGATGAATTTTCCATTTCTCCTTTTGATCCTCCCTTTAGATCTTTTCCACATGAATTAATTATACCCAAACTTTAACGATTTACTAAAAGTAAAGCCTCCAATGCTAATCTTTTGGCGGCATCAGCAGTAACAACGCTTTTGGCTTTTTTGGCTTTTTCTTTCAACCGATCCAATTGGTCTAAAATCAATTTAATATTTTTAATTAAAGTTTTTTTAGATAATTTTGCCTGAGGTAATATTTTAGTAAGTCCTAAGCCTTCAAAATATTTGGCATTTTTATTTTGTTCATCCTGATAAAGATAGGGTATGGGAATAACCAAAGCGGGTTTCCCTAGATAAGCTAACTCGGTAAGAGTATTTATGCCTGCTCGGGAAATAACAAAATCTACTCTTGATAAAACTGCACCATATTCATCACCAATCCATTTTTTTACTAAATAACGATGACCTTGTAACTCTTCCAATCTTTCAAAATCTTTAAACTTGTTGTCCCCAGTTATATGGACAACACATGCCATTTTTGTCAGTTTATCCAGACAACCCTCCACTGTTTTATTAATGGTGTGTGAGCCTTGATTCCCACCCATAATCAAGACTACGGGTAGCTTTTCTTTCTTGGCAATTGTGAACAATTTATGATACTCATCCCCCAAGTCGCTGTAATTCGGATGAAGCACCTTATCTCTTATTAGATTTCCAGTAATTACAATCTGTTTACCATCTAATTTGTGGAATCCATCAAATGAAAGAGCAATTCTATCTGCAAACAGGAAGGAAATTTTGTTAGCCAAACCGGAAACTAAAGTTTGTTCGTGAACTATTATTGGAATAGAAAATAACCATCCAACAAATACTAAAGGCAACCCCACATAACCACCAAAAGATAAAATCAGGTCAGGTTTTTTGGATAAAATAATAAAGATGGCTTGGATTATTCCAATGGGTATCTTTAAAAGGGAGGGAATAGTGTAAAGAGTAAAAGTCCTCTGCAATCTGCCGCTGATAATCGGAATAAATTTAACTCCCATCTGGGGTAAGACCTTTGATTCTTGCGAAGGAGTTGGGTCACCCTCAAGGGTAGTAGATCTACCAACATACAAAGTATCCACATCATCCCTTTTGTTTAACTCCTCTATTAAAGCCACCGCCGGTGTAAAATGCGCCCCGGTAATCAGTATTTTCATATAGGTAATGATACGTTATACCTGAACCCGATTCAACCACAACCGTGCCAGGAGACTCCTTGTGTGCCTAATGAAAATATAGTAAGATGGAATTATGCCGGCACGTAATTCTCTGAAAATGTATGTAGATGATAGTTATTACCACTTATATAATCGCGGGGTTGAGAAGAGGACAATTTTTATAGATGAACAGGATTATGGAGTATTCCTGGGATATTTAAAAGAATATTTACTGCCCAAGGATGAGGAAACTTTAAGAAAAATGCTTGGAGATCCAAGTGTTTCTTACAGGGAAAAGGATACGATATTAAAAAAACTTAGATTAAATAATTTTGCTGATGAAGTATCTTTAATTGCCTATTGTTTAATGCCCAATCACTTTCATTTCTTTATTAAACAAAAATCAGCCCAAACAATTAATAAATTTATGAGATCATTATGTACAAGGTACACTATGTATTTTAATCGTAAATACAACAGGGTAGGTTCATTATTTCAAGATGTATACAAAGCAGTTTTAATTACTCACGAAAATCAATTTCTTCATCTATCCCGCTATATCCATAAACAAGCGTTGAGTTTGCAAGGAGACTCCTTGCAAACTCAACCATGCTCATATGATGAGTATTTAGGAAAAAGAAAAACAGAATGGGTAAAGCCAGATGAAGTATTATATTACTTTTCCAAAACTAACCCAAAACTCTCTTACCAAACCTTTGTAAGCGAACAAGATGATTTTGAAATACTTCAAGATTTGACTTTAGAGAATGATTTTTAGCCTCACAAGGAGACTCCTTAAATTAAAAAATTAGCTACTTCTGATAATTTTCCCGTAATTATTTGACGTTCATCAACGATCTCTGTATCTTCTTTGTCCTTTTGGAATAACACTACTAGGCCAAATCTCATTTTTCCCTTGGGAGTTTACAAATCACCCCCAAAAGAATCGCCAACCATAATAGCATTCTTAAAAACAATTGGTTTTCCTAAATCACGTTCAGCTATTTTTATTGCCTTTTCAAAAAAATCTAGATGAGGTTTATCTTCAGGATCACCAATGGATAAAGCATTAAAATTAACTCCTCTTTCCCTCAATAATTCTATTCTTTGTCTTTTTAGTGCTTCGGAGTATCTAGGATCATAATCAAACTGTCCCTCATCATCCATATTTAGCCTTCCGTCAGAGCTTGTAAGTAAATAAATTGGCCGATTATGTCTTTTGATTACTTGTATCAAATCAAAAGCCTGAGGATATACCATGGTTTGTTCTGTGAGAGTAACCCAGTATGCATCTGCTGCCTCATGTACTAATTCTGGAGTAACTTGTATACCTGTCTTATCTGCGGCAAATTTTATAAAAACTTCTCTACTCCATTTTTTAGAAGTTCCATATCTTTCTTTTACTCTATTCTGAGACTTTCCTATATCTTGCAGGAGTTTTTCAAATGCTTCCTTTTCTCCTGGTACTTGTTGCCAATCCTCTTTATTTTTAACTCTGTAACCTATCATCATTAGATTGAAAATATCATTAAAGTTATCGCGAACCCTTAGTGTCTCTTCCACAGTGTGTTTTGCCTGGAATACTCTCATAATCCCTTCTGATACAGACAAGGTGGTTCCGGCTGTATCTATCAAAGTATCATCTATGTCAAAAAACCAAATAGATTCTGCCCAAGGAATTTTACTAATTTTTTTCATTTATGAGTTATTTTGTTTGGAGATATTAAGTAAAATCCCCACTGCTGTTAAATTTGCAACCAACGCTGATCCACCGTAAGAAATAAAAGGCAGCGGCACACCTGTTAAGGGCATAAGAGCCACCATTGAGGATAAATTTATTATTATCTGAATCCCCAGCCAGGAAGTTAAGCCTAAGCTTAAAATTTTGCCAAAATTATCGGTACAATTTTGAGCAATTTTAAATCCTCTGATTAAAAGCACCACAAAAAGAGAAATTAATAAGATACCTCCCACTAATCCTAATTCCTCACCGACAATGGCAAATATAGAATCTGTTGAGACCTCCGGAATATATTCAAACTTTTGCCTAGAATGACCTAACCCTAGACCAAACAGCCCCCCAGACCCTAAGGCGATTAAAATTTGCAAGATATGATAAGAATACCCTTGGGTGTCGGAAAAAGGATCTAAAAAGGCCATCACTCTCTTCACTCGATATCCAGAAGTAAAAATTAAAAGAATTAGAGCCAAAAGTCCCACCGGTAAAGCTATAATAAAATGCCAAAGTGACCCTCCACTGGCAAAATATAAAAAAGTGGCAGTTGCTACAAACACCAAAGTGGAACCTAAGTCTTTTTGCAAAATGGCCGTAATAATGGTATATGCTAAAACAACAACTATAAAAGGAAGGAGTCTCACCTTTTTTTCAAGTACCGAAGCAAGAAATATAACACCGGTCAACTTGATAATCTCGGCTGGTTGAATGGTGATGGGGCCCAAATTTAACCAACGATGTGCTCCTCCGCCGGAAACCCCTAAACCCGGTATGAAAACAGCCAGTAGCAGAAAAAATGATATCAGCAGTAAAGGCAAACCTAAAAATTTAAGCTTTTTATAGTCAAACCGGGTAAAAAAAATCATAGAGAGACAACCAATTATTACCCAAATTACCTGCTGTCTAATATAGTAATAACTGTCATTAAAATCTCTGGTGGCTTGAACAGAAGATGCGTCATAGACCATCACCAAACCAAAAATAATCAGAAGCCCTACTGTAAAAAGTAACGGAAAATCAAACCCCCTTCTCTGAGACTGAAGATCAAACTTAGATAACCTCATATATTAGAAGAAAGTAACCCAATCCATAACCCAAATATGGCAAATAAGGCTTGAGCAAGCCAAAATCTGACAACGATCTTGGATTCCGGCCAACCAATAAACTTAAAATACATATGTATTGGAGCAATTGGCAAAATTTTCTTTGATAGAAATTTTTTGGATAAAATTTGAACCAATGATGAAGCAACAATCACCACAAACATTCCTCCAATAATTGCCAATGCCAACATTTTGCCTGTTAAAAGACCTACCACTGCCAGTGTTGCCCCAAATCCAAAGGTACCCGCATCTCCCAAAAAAATCCTGGCTGGCCAAATATTAAAATATAGAAAAGCAAAAAGTGCCCCTATCCAAATTCCAATAAATGATCCCAGGGTCAAATTTAAGGTGGCAGAAGAAAGGGCCAAAAAAGCAAAAAGGCATATTGTCAAAAGACCTGCTGATAAACCATCCAATCCATCAGAAATATTATAGGCGTTTGCAAATGAAACTATCACAAAAGCAGCAATAGGTATGTACCAGGGACCAATTATAAAATTTCCTAGCCCAGCAATATAAATATTGTTTAAACCAGCCACAAAATAAAGCATTGTAGAGACTAAACTTGCCAAAATTAGTTGAGTAAGCAGCATCTTTTTTTTATCAAGACCCAAGAATTTACCCGATCTTCGGGTAAAAATTAATCTAACATCATCAACAAATCCCAATGTTCCAAAAGTGACAAGAGTAAAAAGTAAAATACCCAAGCTTACAAAATCAACAGATTTACTAAAAATAGCGTAGACAAGGCTTAATAGGGTCAAAATCAAAATTAATAATATCCCTCCTCCTGAAGGTGTCTGTATATCTTCCTTCATTAACTGATCATGAATTGGAGTCTCAGATTGTCTTTTGAGAAAAGTTTCCTTTTCAAATCTTTTCTTCAAAAGATAGAGAAGGTCAATAAATGGCACCATAAAGATGCTTGTTGTGAAAAAAGAAACTAACAGTAACCCAAGAAGTTGCGTCATTTTGTAATTTAATATTAACTCTTAGTAATTCTATTTACCACCTCATCTAATCTTACGGCTCTCGAACCTTTAATAAGACAGACATCCCCTTTACCCAGAGTTTTTAGTAACCTGACGACAATTTGAGAATTTTGCAAGTTTGACTGCAGTTTTTCCTCCCAATATCCCAAACTTTTTAACTCATCTGTGATGATATTGGCATCTCCTTGGCCCAAAAAGCAAAAATCCAGTTTTTCTTTGAAAATTCTTTGAGCAACTTGTCTGTGTAGCATCTCTGAATATTTGCCCAACTCTCTCATCTCACCCAAAACAATTAGCCTTCTTCTTGCGGGAACTTGTAGCAAGACATCGATTGCTGCATCTACCGCCGCAGGGGAAGAATTGTACGTATCATCTAAAATTATAGATCCATTTGGACCATTCAGAGCCTGCAACCTATGCTCAGACGGTTGTATTGATTCCAAAGCCAATTTAATCTTAGTCAGGGAGATATCCTCCAAAACCCCCAATATGCAAGCAGCCAATGCCGGATAAACTTGATGCTCACCTAAAAGTTGATAATCGACCTTAACCCTTTCCACCCCATGATTTATCTCAAAAGTAGTTCTAAAGTTTTCAAATTTAATATTCCCTGCCCAAACAGTACAATTCATGGAATCTTTGCCATAATAAATAACTTCCCCCTGACATTTTTCTGCTAGTTTCCTGGATAGGACATCATCCCAATTTAAGATGATTTTCCCATCCTTCGGTAACTGCTCAACAAGTTTCCCTTTCTCTTTTAGTATTTGTTCCAAACCATCGAGGTACTGTGCATGAGCATAATAAATTCGGGTTATAATGGCTGTTTTTGGTTTAACCATTGAAAGATAAAAATCCATCTCTCCCGGATACTCAATGCCCATTTCCAAAATAGCCTTTTTGACAGTAGGATTTAGTTTCAACAAAGTTTGAGGGATGTTTAAAACAGGGTCTAAGTTTGGTATAGTAGTAATCACTTTGTATTTTTGAGATAAAACTGCCAGAGCACAAGCAATGGTGGTTGTTTTTCCCACAGAACCTGTCACACCTATAAAAGTTTCCGGCGGATAAAATCGGGCATATTGTTTTGCCAGATAAATTTTTAAAAGATGTAACGGTTTTTTAAAGGCGGGTATTTTAGTTTTATAAGGAGTAACTTGTTTCCAAATTGGATGATTTATTATGTCCACTGAAGAATTATACATCAATTCTCTCTATTTGGGCACCTAATTTTTTTAGTTTCCCCACCACATCCTCATAACCTCTCTCAATCAATTCTGCCTGATTTATCAAACACTCACCCTTGGCAACGAGGGCGGCTAAAACCAAAGCCATTCCTGCTCTAATATCCGGGGTTTCCAGTATTCTTCCCTTGAGCTTACTTAATCCGTAAACAAATACTCTATGAGGATCAGCCAAGATAATTTTTGCTCCCATTGAGATTAATTTATCAACAAAAAACATCCTTCCCTCATACATCCAATCGTGACACAAAGTTACCCCAGATGATTGAGTCGCCAAAACAATGGCAGCACTCATCAGATCGGTGGGAAATCCAGGCCAGAGATTGGTTGTCAGCTTCGGAACAGATTTTAATTTACCAGAGTGGATTGTGATAGTATCTTTTGTAAAATCCGAGTGTATACCAAATCTTTTTAACGGTTCAAATATTGGATCCAAATCCGTATCATCAATACCGCTGATTGTAAGTCTTCCTCCTGTGATAGCTGCCGCTACTGCGTATGTCCCTACCTCCACATAATCAATCCCTATCCTAAATTTAACTCCCTTAAGTTTTTCAACACCTGAAATTTTTAATGCATCTGTTCCTACTCCAAAAATTTTAGCTCCCATTCTAGTTAACATTTTACAAAGATCAATAATATGCGGTTCTTTAGGACAATTTTTCAAGATCACATCTCTTTTGCCCAAAACAGATGCCAAAATTAAGTTTTCCGTGGCCGTCACAGAAGCCTCCAGAAAAAAAATAGCCCGATCTTTAAAATCTTCCTGATAATTTAACCTAAATTCCAAATCTTCTCTTTTTAAATTCACTCCCAAGCCTTTAAATCCCTCAAGGTGAGTCTCAATACTTCTTTTACCAATCACATCACCCCCAGGATGATAAAAATGAACTTTGTTCTTCCTGGCAAGTATTGCTCCCACCAAAACCATAGAGCCTCTTAACTTCCCCATCAAATCCTTAGGTAAGCTGGTATTTTTTATTTCTCTGGCTAAAATTTTTAAAGTTGGACCACTTTTTTGAACTTCGACACCTAATTTTTTCAAAATCTCAATTAATCTTTCTACATCTGAAATATCGGAAATATTTTCCAAAATTACTTCTTCTTCAGTTAATAGTGCTGCAGCCACGCAGGGAAAAACCGAGTTTTTATTTCCGGAGACACGAATTGTTCCACTCAGTCGATGTCCGCCGATAACTTTATATTTCATATTTACTTTCTTTCTTTTGTCTTAATTCTTAATGCTACCGACAAAATGATATGTTTTTTAAAACTCAAATTTTCTACCCCTATTTCTTCGATTGATGAATTCAAATTTAATACTTTAATACTTTTCACCTTATTTTGCAAAGATTTATTTAAAAAAATATTCCCCCCAATACTTCCAGGCCTTTGTCTAAACTCATCTGCCATTAGTCCTTGAGTATCTAAAAATTCCACAAATTTTGAAATGCTTACTCCCGAGTCTACTTCAACCAAAGCTTCATCAACTCCAATACCAACTTTTGAAACTTTACCCTTGATAGAGAGGATATGAATATCTTTGGTGCGATTTTTTATGACTACTCCTTCAAAACCTATATCTGAGAGCATAATCTTTGAACCTGTACCGAAAATAAAAAAAGGCAACTTTAATTCTCTACAAACTTTAACCATTTTTATAATCTCCCCTTTAGTAAAAGCGATAAAAAATAATTTGGCAGGGCCTCCTAAATTTAAACTGGTATATTGAGCAATAGATTCGTTAAACTTAACCCTATCCATGCCGAAGTAGTTGGCAATTATTTTTAATTTATTGTCCATTGTTCAAAGCCTTTTTAACAGCTTCCTCATCAGACCAGTGTATCTCTTTTTTACCATCCAGATTCATACTCCTCTCATGACCTTTACCAAAAATTCCCACCGTGTCTCCCTTTTTAGCCAAACTGTTTATGGCAAAATCGATGGCTTTTGCTCTATCATCTATGATAAAAAAATTTTCATCCATTCTTGCTCCCGCTTTTTTGGCTCCATTACTTATTTGTCTGTTGATAGTATCAATCTGACCCCTAGGGTCAACTGCAGTCACCACCACCATATCAGATAATTTAGTGGCAATCTCCCCCATCAAGCTTCTTTTACCGACATCTCTTTTTCCTTCACAACCTATCAGTGAGATTAACTTCCCCTGTGGATGTTGCGAACGTAGAGTTTTTAAGGCTTGCTCCAAACCGTTTGGAGTATGGGCATAATCAATAACTATTCTGAAACCTCTTCTGTTTTTAACCTCCTCCATTCTACCCACTATACCCTTAAAGCTTTCCACTGATTTACGCGCTATTTCTTGATTAACACCTAAAACTGAAGCAGCTACTATGGCAGCCAGAGCATTCTCAACATTATAATCACCGGGTATTTTAAGTTTTAAATTAATATCCTCCTGATTAAAATCTCCTCTGTTGTGTCCAAATGTAATCATTCTTTTATTATCGTCATTGCGAGGAGCGAAGCGACGTGGCAATCTGTTTAAATTTTCATTAACTACAGCAAATTTAACATCTTTTATAAGTTTAAATTTTGTATTTAGGTAATTTCCAAAAGTTTTGTGATAATCCAAGTGTTCATGGGTAACATTGGTTATAACTGCCACATCAAATTTAATTCCCCAAAATCTGTACTGATCTAAAGCATGTGAGGTTACTTCCAATATTAAGAACTCATCGCCATTGTCTTTAGCTTTTTTGGCAAATTTTTGCACCAAGAGAGGATCTGGTGAAGTCACATGGAATCCTGTATCGTATCGTTGACCACCCACCACAGCATTAACTGTTGAGACCATGGAAACTTTCTTTCCGGCAGATTTTAGAACCTGATAAATCATATTGACTGTGGTGGTCTTGCCATCAGTCCCGGTCACTCCAATGACTGTTAAGTTTCTAGTTGGGAATCCGTAAAAAATATAGGCCAAGAAAGCCCGCGGAAGATGATAAAATTTATTAATCATCCACTGGGGAAATAATGAGCGTATAATCTCTTTCATTGAGCCTATTATAACAGAAGTTTCCCCTTAGGCTACATCGCTTGTTGTGGTTGTTGAGTTTGCCAACCCAGTGCCTTTACAACATCATCAGCAGAGTTGTAGCTACCTTCTGGAAGGTTTTGAGCAAACTCTGTTTTATCCTCTTCTGAAAAATCGGACAAGTTGTTACATTCTGCCACCAGCTGAGCTTTGGTTGCTGGATAAGTCTGATGTGTTTTTAGGTGATCAATTGCTGAAGCAACATTTTGCATTTTTCTCACCCCCTTCCTTTATGGTCTGAGAAAATATAACTCTTCACCTTATTTCTTGTCAATATATCAGATAGAACCAAACTTACTCAATTTGGAGCAATTTTATGGTATATTCTTACACTTACACCCTTGGGGTGGAATACGTTTACACCTGCGGATTTTGGATAGCCTTTGTGCCTACTCAGTTGGGGCAATTTTATAATAATTAAAAAGTTCTTTGGCAATTTCAAAAAAGGTTGGGGCAGCTGTCTCTGAACCATATGGTGAAGTTGAAGGTTGATCGTAGCGGACTAATATGGCAAATTTAGGATCATCGGCTGGGGCAAATCCCACAAATGAGGCAATTGTTTTATTTGGATCATAATGGCCGGCCACTGGAATTTGGGCAGTACCGGTTTTACCGGCTATTTTAAAACCTTTTGGTTTGGCCCACTTGGCCTCTCCCTCCGAAACAGCGGCTACCATCATCTCGGTGATAATTTTGGCAGTTGACTCTCCGATTATTTGCCTGATCACCTTTGGTTTAACTTCAAAGCTGCCTTGATCATCTTTGATCACTTTTACCATGTGCGGCTCCATCAACTTTCCTCCATTGGCAATTGCCGCCACCGCTCTAATCATCTGAATAGGTGTGACAGCCACTCCCTGACCAAAAGATGCTGTGGCCAAATCAATTTCTCTCCACTCATTTTTTGGTCTGATCTCCGGACTGAACTCATCTTGCAAATCAATATTGGTAATACTACCTAAGCCAAAATTTTCTAAATAGGAATAAAACTTATCCAATCCCAATTTCTTTCCCACAAATACCATCCCAGTGTTATCTGAATGAATAATGACATCTTTTAAAACAGTATTCGGGAAATATTTATTATTCCATGTTCGTATAGTAAACCCCCCAATTGAGATAGGAGCGCCACAGATATCACAAATTGTGTCTGGCTCAACCAAATCCTCATTAAATGCTGCTGCCATCACCAACACTTTAAAGGTTGATCCTGGTTCATAGGAGTCTGCCACAATCGGATTTTTGTAAACTTCTTTGGGAAAATCAAAATATTTGGCCGGATGATAGTTGGGGAAAGAAGCCATGGCCAAAATGTTACCTGTTTTGGGCTCCATTACCACTGCCGATGCTGCTCTGGCACCATATTTTTCCATTCCCTTTTTTAAATTTTCTTCCACAATAAACTGAACAGACCTATCCAAGTTAAGAATAATATCTTTACCATTTTTGGCACTGCTCGTTAAAAATCTTCCTATTAAAATAGGCAGACCCAATGCATCCCTCTCATGTCTGATCAGTCCGGAAATCCCTTTAAGCTCTCCATCATAATATCCTTCCAATCCAAAATAGCCGGTATCTTGGCCTTTTGCATCTGAACCTACAAAACCCAAAAGATGGGCGGAAGATGATCCTTCCGGATAGAAACGACTGGATGAAGTTTCAAAACCAACCCCCTTTAAGTTGATCTGTTCTATTTTTTTCTTTATCTCATAAGAGACATTTTTCTCAAGCAGAACCCAATAAAGGTCCTTTGACAGCTTATCGACTAAATCCTTCGCCAACAAATCAACCTCCTTTTCTACCTTTTCTTTACCCAGTACTATCTTGGCAATTGTGTAGGCAGTATTCATTCTTTCTTCGGAAGATATAACTTTTGGTAAACCATACAAGTTAAAAGTTGGATTAGATGAAGCCAAAATAAAACCGTCCGAGAAAAAAACACTTCCTCTTTTGGCAAAAACTTTTGTATCTTTAAAATATTGTCCCTCTGCTCGTGCCTGAAGCAGCTGCGCTGAAATTACTTGCCAATAAAAGAGGCGAGCTAAAATTGCAATAAAAAAGATGGCAAAGAATACCTTGATAACAAATATTCGCATCAACGAATATATTGTATACTTGTTATCTTAGAAAAACCAAGCTTTGCTGACTGAGAGGCTACTGAATTTAAAGAAGCATATTTGGCAATTTCATTTTCCAAAATTTGATTCTCTAAACTAAGTGATTGTTTTAAACTGGATATTTCAGCAAAATTTTCTCCAAAGCCTGCCACAGTATTGGCAACCCAAATTTCTACCATAGTCAGAATAAACAAACTCACTACGGCTAATAGAAAATATTTTTTTGGAAATTTTTTTTGTCTTTCATCCGGGTCAAATTTTTTAATAATCGTCATAAAATCCCTTTCTCGAAAACTCTCATTTTGGCCGATCTAGATCTCGGATTATTTGTTACCTCTTCATCCGAGGGGGTAGTTGGCTTTTTGGTCAAAACCTGACCAAATCCCTCATTCTCCCACTTTCTAAAAGTATTCTTAACGATCCTATCCTCAAGTGAATGATAACTAATAACCAAAATGTGACCATTGTTCTCTATTAAATCTATAACTTGATTAAGTCCCTCCTTTAAGCCATTTAACTCATCATTAACTGCAATTCTTAAGGCCTGAAAGACTTTGGTGGCCGGATGAATCCTCCATGTTCTCACCCCAGCCCTCCTATAAACATTCATCACTAACTCTGCCAGATCTCCTGTCGTCTTTATTCCACCTACTTCACGGGCGCGCACCACAGCGTCAGAAATGGCCCGAGAATATTTTTCTTCACCCAAATTTTTAAATAATTCATCAAGCTCCTTTCTTCCACCTGCCTTAATCAGATCCAAAGCTCTAACCCCAAGAGTAGGATCCATTCTCATATCTAAGAGGCCTATTTTAGAAAAAGAAAACCCCCTTTCGGGAGTCTCAAGTTGCAAACTGGAAACCCCTAAGTCAAATAACACTCCCTCAAACCGCAAGCCTTCAGGTTCCGTCTGCTTGCCCCACATAGCTTTAGCGACGTGGGGCTTACCTAACAAATTTTTAAGTTCTCTAAAATTTCCCCGTAATAAAATAAATCTCCCTAATCCCCCTAATTTCCCTAATCTCACCCTAGCTCTTGCTAAAGCTTGGGGATCCACATCCAAGCCAATCACATTCCCGCCCTTTTTTAAAATCTCTATAGAGTGTCCACCATCACCCAAAGTACAATCCAAATACCACCCCCCAGCCTCCACCTTTAAAGCCTCAATTACTTCCCTCAGAAGAACAGGTCTATGATACCCGGCCATAATCTCTTTCTATTTTTTCAAGATGCTTTTTCCAAAATCCAGTATTCCAAATCTCAAAATGATCACCCGCGCCTATCAATACAACCTCATTCCCCACTTTGGCGTAAGTCAAAAGAGCGGATGGTATGACAAACCGACCTTGAGCATCCAACTCTGTTGGCACGCTGCCTGAAAACAGATATCTTCTAAGCATCCTAGCCCGTTCTTCTGTTGCTGAAGATCCAAGCGTACGTTCAGCCTCTTTCTCAAACTCTTCAGGCGAAAATCCCCAGATACAATTCTCAAAACCTCGGCTTAGGATTAAACCCTTACCTTTTATATCTTGTCTAATCTTTTTAGGAAGCACAATTCTTCCTTTGCCTGAAAAAGTAAGTTTATATTCGCCCAAAAACATATGGACATCCATATTCTGGGCAGAATACTAAGGGGTCCGTCAGATGACGGATCACCCTTTTTCACCATCTATAACCATTCTCCACCATTTTAACTAGGCTTGTCAAGGGGTAATTTGGGCACCTATTCCCGTATTGCCTCTGGATAAATCACCTTTTACGATTTTTAAAATTGAATTTTGGTCACATTTACTTTTTAAAATGATATAATTGTATTTATGACACAAGAATTTCAAGACAATAGGATACAACCAACTAATATTAACAGAGAAGCTATGACAAGACAGGCTGTAGAAGCATCTATAGAACGAATACATCAAGCTACTCGAGATCTTCCTCTTGGACTGAGTACAGCATGGAGACTTCCCACTCGAAGACAACAACTAGGTACAACGTGTTTCTTTTCAGGCCCAATTCAAATAGCTGAAGCTTCTGGAAGGCAAATTTCAGAACGCCAGTTAGCAGAGGCAGCTACAGCGCAAGGTCTACTTAATCAAGGTGGAGCAGTTACGTATGATCCAGAAAAACGCGCTTTAATGGAAAAATTTGTTTATGAGCAAACTGAAGTAAGAATACGACACAACGAACCTACAATGCCTGAAGGTATGCCGCAAGAGATTGATCTGCGCTTATTGAAATGTGTTACTCAAGATTATAATCTTGCATTGTTATTGTACCCACTTCCTCGTTTTGATCAAGCTGGGTATTGGAATGGCCGCGGAGAATGGGTAACTTTGTATGGGGTTGAAAAAACACCTAAAGATGTTTTATTCTATATGACATTTTCTGGTAGTGGTGAAAGAGGTATTGTAGAAACTCTTGATGCTGCCCAAATGGCACGACGGTTATATGGAGTACCGGGAGGACATGCTGAAATTTGGGCTATAGAAATACAAACTCATTATCCTGATAGACCAGTTACTCCGACAACTGATCTTTTTGCACAAGCTGCTCCCACTGCAGATGATTTGTTTAAACCTGCTGGGAAAAACCAAGCTGTTGATCCTAACCTCTTTAGGCCTGCAAAAGAATAAATAGATTCCAACCCCCGGGGTTAAATAGCTTCAAACCTCAGGAAGTTACTATTTTTTAGGAATTAGAACTGCAAATATTCCGGCACCGTTGGCTGCACCTGTCAGTTTACTTCCGTCAATTTTAGTATCCAGCTCTTGCCATTCATTTTTAGATCCATAAAATACATAAATTTTAGCATCCTGTGGCGCATTTTCAGAAAGTTCATAAGTTACCTGACCAGTTGATAAATCTTTGGCAATCGGCACATTTAGTGAATAAACTTTTCCCAAAATATCTTTTCCTAAAGGTAGCTTCGGTACTCCTGTTAGATCATTTATTATGGTAAATCCCACCAGACTTAAGGTTTGCCTGTCCTCATCCAGTTTATAAACAAAATGCTCATCTCCTGATGATAATTTGCCCAAAGCCACGTCCGGTTTTTGCAAATGCCACTGAGTAACCATCCTGTATGTCTTGTCTGCCTTTTTAATATGTAAAGTCAAAGTGCCGTTCTCCACACCCTTGTCATATTTACAGACATTTTTAGAACAAGTTCCAAATAAAATCTCCTGTTCATATTCCCCTTTTTTATCCTTGGTATCAATTGTTCCCGCTACCCCCCTATCAATACTTCCCCCGACAGTTCCTTCTTGATTAGTTGATTTGTTGCCCTTAACAATTGTCTCATCAGGTTTGGAGGTATAAGCAAGCTCATAAGTGATAGAATCATATGAGGCGGTTCTTTTAAGATTTAATACTAGAGCATTGCCATCACGTCTTGGGAAAAGTAGAGCATAAGGGCCTTCGGCATCAAAAGATAAATCTATTTCCTCAATTGGAGAAGCAGGTTTTGAAGTGAATTTTTGAAAGGCAGCAAAGCCTCCTATTCCTATTAATACTAAAGCCATCACTAGGATGGCTGTAACTTTATGGGCAGCAAACCAAATCTTTAACTTATCCACTACTATTCTATCTTACCATGAAGATAGTCTGTTAAATCAACTATTTTAACTCTTTCCTGTTTTGCGCTATCCCTATCTCGAACTGTGACCATTTCATCTTCTAAACTTTGAAAATCCACTGTGATACAAAATGGAGTGCCAATCTCATCTTGGCTGGCATATCTTCCACCAATATTTCCCCTGTCATCCCAGGCAACCATAAAATCCTTTTTGAGATCCTGGTAAATCTTATGTGCAACTTTTACTAACTCAGGCTTATTAGCAAGGAGTGGAAATACAGCTACTTTGTATGAGGCAATTTTTGGATGAAGTTTAAGTATAATCCTACCATTTTCCTCAGAGTAAGCATCAATTAGGAAAAACAAGGCTGATCTATCCACTCCTGCTGATGATTCAATATCAAAAGGCGTATATTCTTCGCCTGTCTCATGATCTTTATACTTCATACTCTGGCCACTATATTGCTGATGACGGGATAAATCCCAATCACCCCTGTGATGTATACCCATAAATTCAGCCCAACCCCAGGGAGCCTGATATTCAATATCTGTTGCTACTTTGGCATAATGAGCTCTTTGGCCTTCTTCATGATCTTTAAAGCGCAAATTTTCCTTTTTAATCCCCGAATTAGCATACCAATCCATCCAGAAATTTTTCCAATACTCATACCACTTTTTATCTTCAGGCTCTTGGGGCTTGATGTAATACTGAATTTCCATTTGCTCAAATTCCCGAGATCTAAAAGTAAAATTTCCAGGAGTGATTTCATTTCGAAAGGCTTTACCAATTTGAGCTATTCCAAAAGGAATTTTTACTCTGGTGGAATCTAAAACATTTTTGAAATTAATATGTACTCCTTGAGTAATTTCTCCTCTAAGATAGATAAGCTGCTTTCTGTCTTCTAAGACTCCCAGATATGCTGGAACTAATAAATTGAACTTGTGTGGTTTGATCTTAACTTCTTTAAGCCCGGATCCTATTGCATCGTCTTCGCCAATGAGATCAAATTCAAACTTATGGCCACCTCCTGGACAATTAATATCACCCAGCTCTTCATAGCTTTTGAATTCCAAAATTTGCGTGTTTGGATTATAAAATTTATCTAAACCAAGTTCGTCAATTCTAAATCTTCCCTTACATGTCCGACATTGAACCAGAAAATCGGCAAATGCAGCTACATGACCTGAGGCTTCCCATACCTTCGGATTTAACATAATGGCGGAATCTATTCCCACCATATCTTCCCTTAGTTGGACCACATCTTTCCACCAAATCTTCTTAATGTTATTTTTCATTTCCACTCCAAGTGGTCCCCAGTCCCAAGTTCCTCCCAAGCCCCCATATATTTCAGAACCAGGATATATAAACCCTCTTCTTTTGCAAAGGGCCACAATCTTGTCCATCAAGTTATTGTTCATAGTCTTTATGGTAACTTCTCACTATGTTCGAAGAATATTATTGTTCGAGCGAGTAGCGAGAACATACCCTAGAAATTATTATATTTTCCTCAAAAACTTTCTGCTTTTCAGTGAACTTTCTATCACTCTCTCTAAATGATATCGTAACACACGTTCAAGTTCCAGAGCCTGATTTTCACTTACTTCAATCCTTTCAATATCATCCCATGGATTGTTTTCCAACTGTTTTAATAATTCTTGGACATCTCCAAGTTGTTTTGTTACATTTCGTTGTACGATCGTATCATCAAATGTAACAAATCCCAAGTTTGACAAAGTTTTTGCTTCAAAAGCTCTAACTAAAATCTGTCGCGGATTTTTTTCTAATCTTTTCAATACTTCTACTAAATGTTGATATAGAATCCTATTTTCCTGATTCTCTGCGGTCAATTTGTCTACAAGCTCGATGATATGAAAGGCATAGGTTGATAGTGTTAAATCCTCTTTTATCTTTTGGTACGTATCCAAGCTCTCGGCTTCTGTAAGAATCAAAAAATTTTTCCCGGGATAAAGATACATTAAGACTCTATTTAAAAGTTCCACATTGCCTGCACGCCGAGAAGTAATACGTCTGACCCCCTTTGCCAAAACTGAAATTTTACCACGATGTAAGGTAAAAACAGTCAAAATCCGATCCGCCTCCCCAAAATCCTTCCTTTTTAAAATAATCCCTTCTGTTTTAAAAGCTTGCATGGATGAAGTTATAGCGGAAACTTGAACTCTTTATCAGTATCTAATTCAAAATCCTCCACTTTTTTTCCGTTTAATTTAACTTCATACTTAAAATCTTTGGCCCCCGGTTGTTTTTGGATTAGTAATTTATACCCTTCCTTTGGCTGATATGGTATTTCATATTCAATCTCCAATTTTCTGGAATTTTGCGGGCGAACTTGAATAAATGCCTCAAACACAGTTTTACCCAGATCCTCAATGGTGGTCACAGTCACTTCCGATCCCTTGGAAGATACAAGCTTACTTCCTTTTGGCACATAAAATCTGACATAATCCAGATTGATCGCATTTAACCAGGTATTAAAAGGCTGATCATTTTTATATTCAATGGTAATTTTTTTCGTAACTTTACCATTATTAACTTTTATTTCTTGTCTCACATCTTGAGTCACATAAAGATTAGATTTTCCCCCGGCAAAATTAGAATCATTAATGTGCAGATAGTCTCCATCATAAGCTTTAATTTCACCTATCCAGTTAAGCTTAGACAAAGCATTCTGCACAGAAGAATCATGCATGTAAAACATGATATGTTTGTGATTAGCAAGCCTGGCCACAGTTTCCAAAAGCTCTGGCAGTTTTTCCACCTCACTACCCATAGCCCGGGCCAGAATCTGCTGCATCAGAACCCCCAAAATAGCTTTTCGATCCTGCTCCCCTTTGGCAGCAATCTCGGCATATGATTCCAACTCGTATATTACATTTGGACAATTACAACGTTTATCTATTTCAGCAGAATATTTGGTGCCGAAAACATCAATCGGTCCTGTTACATCAATGATCTCCTCCACCACCTGAGTATCAATATAGATGATGCCATCAAAAGGAAAACCGGCTCCCAGAAGCTGATACATTCTCTCAAATTCCCGGGCAGCAGTTGGGACATCAGGCGAGATATTGGAATCTCTCATACTCCAAGCTGATCTTGGTTTACCTGTTACCTCTGGCAAATATTTGACAATCGGGGGGGGAGGGGTGAGGGGACAAATTTTTGACTCACAAGTTGCCAAAAGCCTCTCATCTAATCTGTAAATATCATCAGAAGTGGTAGATTCTATTTGTCCTTGATCAATCTTAAGGGTGGCAAAAGCAGTAATGAATCCTCCGGTTGGTCTAATTTCCTTATCGTTTTGGAAAAGAAGAAGATAAGTTTTGGCGCTGGGCAACCCTAAGGCTTTTGGTGCTATCATTAAGGCATCCCTACCATCTTCTGCTGCTATAGCTACCCCCAATATAAAATTTTTGGCTGTTTCCAAAAGCCTTCTCATCTTGATACCTCGTATAGTTTCTGGATATTTGCCCGTGTCTATTTTTTTTACTGAATCCGCTGCCTTCTTTAGATTTTCTTCTATCTGAGGAAGTAGGGGTAGCGTCTTTCCCAGTAGTTTGATACTCTGAGTAACCCGCTCTGGTCCAGATAAAGACGTTCCTCTAAATCCCAACTCATCCTGATTGCCTTCAAGAGAGTCAAAAATAATCTCAGCAGCTTTTAACTCCTCAACCCCAGCTGATGTTAAACCTTTAATATCCTGATAATACCCTCCCAGAAAAGGAATAATCTTAAGCCAAAAAAGAAAATTTAAAGAAAAATCAACCCTTTGAAAGGAGGATTTTATGGCGGAAGTTTCATCTTGAATTTGATCAAAGTTTTGTCTTTTGTATGCTGCAATCAATGTCTTACCATGACTAATCGTTTGCTTAGCACCCGTAAATATAAAGAATCCTGGCACCAAAGTAGTGACAACTAAAATCATCAGAATCACCAAAATTCTTTTTAACCCACGACCTTTTTTCCGTTTAACATATATTCTATCCATCCTTTCCAGTTTTTTATTGAGATTAACAAGCATTTTGATTCCTTAATTCTCAATTCTAAATTCTAAATTCATACCGCTCCCCTTCCGGATACAACAGCCGGAATGGTCTTTAACATAATCCAAAAATCAAAAAGAATTGACTTTTTTTGGACGTATTCAGCATCCATCTTAACTCTCTTATCAAAATTAATGTCAGACCTGCCCGTTACCTGCCAAAGTCCGGTCACACCTGGTTTACCAGATAAAATGATGCTGAGAAACTTTTTTGACTCTGGATAACTCTTTTGCTGTTGATCTAATTCATCTGGATAATAGGCTCTAGGACCAACCAAACTCATCTCCCCCTTTAAAACATTGACGAGCTGGGATAATTCATCAAGTGAATACTTACGGATAAATTTCCCCACCCTTGTAATTCTGGGGTCTTTAGTTAATTTAAAATTACTTTTTTTGTACTCTTCATAAAGCTTTTTAAAACTTGGGTCAGTTCTTAAAATATCATGGGCATTAGCAATCATTGAACGAAATTTATACATTTTAAAAAGTTTACCCTCTTTGCCAACTCTCATTGGTGTATCTGCAAGGATTGGTCCTTTAGAGTCAAGCTTGATTGCTAAAGCCACCATCAAAAAGATGGGGGAAACAATAATCAGCCCCACAATTGATCCTATGATATCTATCAATCTTTTCAAAAAATCATACATGTAATTAATTAGTGTACTACAAAGAGGCAACTACTTGCTTGAAATTTTTAAAGAATTTTTCTTTATCAAATTCGCTTGCATTTTTTTCAATAATATTCTTGTTCCAATGATTTAAATCATTAAAACGATTAATTGTATCAATTAAATTGGAAACTTTGGCTTCTTCAAAAAAAAGCCCTGTGACTCCCTCTATCACATTTTCCAGCGCACCTCCTGCCCTATAGGCAATTACCGGTTTTCCGAGTGCTTGAGCCTCTAAACTGGAGAGTCCAAAATCTTCAATTCCGGGAATAATAAGCGCCTTACATCCTGCCAGAATCTCAACAACCATTTCATCATCATAATCACCACTGATAATTTTTAAGGGAACTCCTACTTTTTTACATGCTTCAATTGCCACCTCAAACCTCTTATATACGGAAGGTCTGCCCATTACTACGAAATATCCTCCGTCAAAAGTTTCAACATCCTTAAATCTTTGTAAATCTACAAATGGATAGACTACTTTAGAGTCCACCCCATAAGTTCTCTTTATTCTTTTTTGAGCATTCCGGGAACCGGCTATAAAGTAATCAACCCTCCTTGCAGATACCTGATCATATACTCTTAACTTGGTCATCAAAGGTTCCAAGATGCCATAGTTTCCCTCACCTGAAAAATGCCACAAAAATCTGGGGGGAGTGTGACAATAACAAATATGGCGAGTTCGGGGTTTGGTAATCACTGCTTTGGCAAAACGAGTAGTATGAGAAATTACCAAATTGTAATCTGAAAAATCAAATTGCTCAAAAGCTATTGGATAAAATGGCAGCATTACCTTATAAAGTTTTTTCCATCCGGGAATTTTTTGTAAAAAAGATGTGATGATTTTTTTACTGGCAAATCTTTGCGCTAACTGATTATTCGAATAATCGAAAACCGATGTATAGATGGGAGCATCAGGGAAAATTTCACAAATCCCCCCCAAAACTCGCTCAGCCCCACCCCACTGGACTAAATCATCATGAACTATGGCTACACGCATCTTTCGTATACCTCCAGCTCAGCCCCACCCCACTGGACTAAATCATCATGAACTATGGCTACACGCATCTTTCGTATACCTCCAAAGTTTGCTTTGCTAATTTCTCCCAGCTAAACTGTTTATATCTTTTTTGTCCTTTTTCTATCAAATTCGCTCTAATTTTTTCTGATTTTAATACCATATCAATCTTATGCTCAATATCGGTCGGATCGTGTGCATCAAAATAGATTGCTGCATTTCCTCCTACCTCAGGCAAAGAAGCAGCATTTGAGGAAACCACAGGGCATCCACAAGCCATGGCTTCTAAAAGCGGAATGCCAAACCCTTCCTCAAAAGAAGGCATGACAAAACATAAAGCATTTTTATAAAGGGCCACCAATTCTTCATCACTGATAAAACCACTATGGATTATGTCTTTGTGCTGATATTCTGTTTTTATCCTT
>JACOYE010000008.1 GCA_016182045.1 Candidatus Microgenomates bacterium | reverse complement strand
ATTACTGTTATTAACTGTATAAAGGAGAAGTCCGGCAGCATCATTTGCTCCCTGGATATGTAGTTTGGCTGAGGTTAAGGAGGGAGAGGTACCTATACCAACATTATCTGAGGGAGTGGTTAAAGTAACAGTGGTTCCAAAATCAGTCCAGCCTGAGACATTACTATTCTGATCACTACCACAGGAGAACTGGGAGGTGGTAGCATTCCACAGTAGTTTGGAATTAGTAGTATCAGAACATGAACTTAATCCTGCTCCCAAAAAGGAAGTGGCATTGATAAAAGAGGAAAAGGTGGCTCCGGAGGTAACTGTTAAACTGTTACCTATCCCCACATTACCCACCAGATCTGATCCACCTGTTACTCTTAAGGTATTAAGGTTGGCAACTGATAGGGTGGTTAGGGATAATCCCACTCCCACATTACCTGTTAAGTCTGAGAGTCCTGATACCTTTAATCCTCCATCTAAAGCTGTGACATTAGTGACTGTTACTGACTGGGATATGCCTACATTACCAATCACATCGAGCTGAAACGAGGGGGAGGTAGTGCCCACCCCGACATTACCCTGAACTGCCAAACCGTTGTCTGGAATAACGACATTGGCAAATGAGACCCCTACTCCTAAATTGCCAGCTACCCCCAGTTTTGAGCCCGGCGCAGAGGTGCCAATTCCCACATTGTCGGTTGAGGTGGTCAATCTGATTATTGTCCCATCGTCTGTCCAACCTGCAGCTGATGAGAGTGTGCCCCAGGATAGTGTGCCTGAACCATTATTGCTTAACACGGTATCAGAAGATCCCTGTGATGAGGGCCAGGTATAAGCAACTCCATTAAGGGTAGTTGCTCCTGAAACAGACAGAGTAGAAGAAAGAGTGGTAGCTCCAGAAACTGTCAGGGTGCCTGAGAGTGAAACAGAATCTTTCAAGTTTAATGTGATAGATCCTCCTAAAGAGACAGATCCTCCACCGGACAGATTTGTTCCGGCAGAAACTGTTAGAGATGCGTTAACCAGTTCTGAGTTTGATATAGTTTGACCAAGTAAGCTGATTTCTCCCGAAGCATCAGGGATGGTGATAGTTCTGGTTGCCGTGGGCGTCCAGGTTAATGTTCCTGTTGGTCCACCTGACTGAAAGACTAACTGGTTATCGGTTGAAGAAAGATTAAGTGAGGTAAAGGTGGGTGAAACAAAGGTGGGAGAAGAGCCGGTTGATAGGTCTTGATCTAGTAAGACATCTTCTGATACTGCCAAGGTGCTCTCTCCCGAGGTTAAAGTAAAGGTGGAGTCCCGGGGGGAAGTTTCGATCAACATTCCGTTTATGTCATCCCGCACCGCCAGGGATCCGTTAATTTGGGTGTCGGTATTGATCTCTAAAAATTTTGAACCTGCCAGAGCAGCCAGGACCCGACCATTGTCTGTCAACTGGGCAGGTATTTTTGGGGAGCGGTTGTTTATTATCCCATTACCAATAAAAATTCCGGCTGTTATTGCTAATGTTAATATTAAAAATAATGTTAATATTAAAAATAATAAACCAGTTACTTTGATATATTTTGTAGTAGTTTGTGGTTGTCTGAAAATAATTTTTGTTTTCCATCGTCTGCGGGTTCTGCTGGTGACACCCATCTTTGGGGTAATACCCTTGTTGGGGATTTGATCAGGCAATGATCCTGTTTTAGGCTTTAATTTAAGCAGAGATTCAAGCGGGTAAAGCCTGGTGCCACCGGGAGTTCTGATGGCGGAGATTTTTCCTGTCCCCTCCCATCTTCTGAGGGTATTGATGGAAACTCCCAATATTTTTGCAGCCGGACCGATTTTGATTAGCTTTTTCATATGTCTAGAGTCCGTCTGCGTTATTACTAATGAAGGGAGTCTCTTTAAGGGTAGTGAGATTTGAGTAGATTTGTCAATTAAAACAGCAAATTCGTCCAACACATACTATACATAATTTAATAGATATGATAAGGTATATATTGTGAACTCTGTTAGAATCGACTACAAGAAACTGCGCAAGAGCAGTCCTGAAACAGCCCGTCTGGCTGTTTTGGAGTATTTGTCTTCCAACGGGGGAAATGTTTCTGATTGCGCAAAAGTTTTCGGAATAAACAGGACAGTTGTTTATGATATTATCAGGAAATCTCAAGAAGGTGACCTTAAGGACAGATCAAGGGCTCCCCGAAATGTGGCTCGCAAGACCCCTCAAAAAGTGGAGAATCAGGTAGTGGAAGCTGCCAGGATTACCGGACTGCCGCCAAAAAGGTTAAGCTTTTATATTTTTAAATATTACGGTTTGGATATAGCTTACGGGACATTAAGGCACATTCTCAGAAGGAACGGGTTTTAGCTTGAATATAGGTATAAATATTGACATTATTTTTGACATTGTAAATAATTGCCAGGGGAAAATTGAAGCTGACAGCCTTCTTTTTTGGATCGCGGATGATGATTGATTGGTTGTCAATCAGGGTGATGAAATTAGCATGCTCCGGCAAAATGTCGAATTTACCGGCGGAGTTTATTGAGGAAACAGATGAAGCGTATCCTTCATAGAGGATTTGCTTGGGAGTAACTATACGGATATGTAAAATAGGAGTTGTCATTTGATGATCCCGGCTTCTTTTAGTGACCCAATCAGCAAGAATTTTTCAGCTGGAATCTCATCAAGTGATCCGGAAAGTATCAGAGCGATATCCCCTACAGTAGTTAATCTATCCACATAAACACCTTTTCGCCCAGTTTGACCTTCCGTGGCAAAGAAAGGTTGGGTCAGATAGTTGATGACCTTTTTGGTACGCTTAAACAAAATCTGGTTTTCCGGTGACAACTCTGATTCTCCCACAATTGCTACAATATGTGATAGTCTGTTATAGTTATCAGATAACTGTTGAAACTCGGTCAACACTTTAAAGTGAGACTGGCCCAATAAGGCTTGGGAGAGAGTGGAGGAGGAAGACTGACTCAAATCTATGGGCGGATAAATACCTTTTTGGGCAACCGATCTGGATAAAACAATGGCCGTATCCAAAAAAGAAATGATACTGTTTACCCCGGCATCCGTTATTTCATCTGCAGGCACATAAACATTTTGAAAAGAGGTAATTGAACCGCCCTCAGTGGCGATCAGCCTGTCCTCCAGGGTGGAAATTTCAGTTTGCAGCCTGGCCTGATAAGCCTGCTCAGAAGGTAGCGTACCCAAAAGCACCGATACCTCGTTGCCTGCCTGAACGAATCTGAAGGTATTATCCATGAAAAACAGCACATCCTGTTTGAGATAATCTCTAAAATATTCCGCCTGGGTAGCTGCTGCCAGGGCGATTCTGTATCTGATAGCGGCATTTTCATTCATTTGACCCAGAACAATGACTGTTCTATCTAGTACTTTAGAGTCTAAAAGTCTTTGATGTAATTCCTGTCCTTCTCTAATTCTTTCTCCCACTCCCGCAAAAACAGATGCCACATTGCTGTATCTGGAAGTGATGTTGTGCAGTATTTCCGTCAAAAGAATGGTTTTGCCTACCCCCGCGCCTCCAATCAATCCTACTTTACCTCCTTTAAAGATGGGAGTTAAGAAATCAATGGCTTTGATGCCGGTTTCCAAAAGAGTGTAGTCTTTTTTAACTGTGGTTAATGGTGGCGCTTTGGAGTAGATGGAAAGATAGGCAGAGGTCCTAATTGGTTGTGTGGAGTCCTGGGGACGGCCAAAAAGGTCAATTACCCGGCCCAAAACATTTGTACCTACCGGAACTTTCAAATCCGTGCCAGTACCCACCACCTTCATTCCTCGGTATAATCTATCCTGGTTGGAGAGAATTTGGCAGGTGACATAATCCTTTGATTGGGAATAAACTTCCAGGATAGTTGCAGGGTCATCCGGACTGAAGAGAATTTCAAAGAGCGTGGGAAAGGCATCAGATTCTATTTCCACTTCAGCCACCTGTCCATTAATGGAGCGGATATTTCCCTGAGCCTGGTTTAAATTGTTGGGTTGGTTATTCATTTAAAATAAGTTTCCTTCTGCGAATGGCAGTTTGTGAGGTTAATCTGTCTAAAAGATGGGCATTTTCTTCCACCCGTTGAATATGCGCTTTTAGTCTTTCCTGGTCCTGGATAAAATCGTTGGCTCCGATTTGGGCCTGATCCATGGACATGATTCGTGAGCCAGTTCTGGACAGTTCAGCTTCGAAAAAAGTTTGTTCCAGAAGAAGTGTGATGATCTGATTTTCAAAAAAATCAAGCATTTTAGCAAGCTCCGGCTCAAAAATGACCAGCGGGATTATCCCTGGTTGTGAAACTGTTTTTGATACCAGCTGGGGATTTTGAGTCAGCACATAAGATTGAGTGATATCCGAAACAACCTCCTTTTGCACCAGCAAAGTAGAGAGTTGGGGATAAAAAACTAGCACCTGAGTATAGTTTTTGATAAACTGAGACAACTGATGGAGTTCCAAAGGTTTCGGTAAATCCTCCTTTAGCTCCACTGCCTGATAGGTATGAAAATAGTTCATAGCCTTAAGGTAGTTGAGACCTGTTTTACCTATCACAATTCTGTCTGTTGCTAATTTTGGCGTGCTTTCTATGAAAAATTTAATAACATTGATGTCAATATTACCGGAGAAACGGAAATTTGAGGTAAGAAGTATACTGATGGTTTTTTTAGGCTTTTTGGAAAAGATTTTTCTCAGAGAAGCCTGTTGTTTGACAGTTCTATAGACTCCCTCGATTTCATTTAAGAACAATCTATTTCTTTCTACTGCAGCCCTGATCTTTTTTATTTTGATAATGGCAATTTCCCCATAGGCTTGGGCAATCTGCCTTAAAGACTGACCCACATCAATTGCCTGATTTATTTCTTTGATAGTCATTTTTTATTTTGCTATGAACATATCTTGTTTAAAATTGGCGATACTCCCTCCAGTAACTTGATAAGTTCATCATCGCTTTTAAGAGAGGGGACTGATTGGGTAATTTTGACAAGCTGGGGATGCTGGAGGAAACCCTGCCAGAGTACCTTCTTATTTTTTTCCATAAATTTTTTATCCTTATCGGATATAAATGAACTTAAACACAATGCCAAGAGAATCAGTTGAATTTGGGGAGGGACTGAGGTGAGCGGTTCATGCTTTAAAACCTCTTCCAGAATCTGTTTTTGACGCAACACCATTTGTGTTTGGGGCGGCAGTTCTGCCGAGAATCTGGAGATTGTTTCCAGCTCATCCGCATGTGATAACAGCTGTCTTATTCGGGTTGACAGCATATTGGTTAATCTGTCCTGAGTTTGTCTTCCCACCCTGGTGACGGAAAGGGAGATGTCGATGGCCGGACGCATGCCCAGATTATGTAAACTTGATTTAAAAAGCAGGTGGCCGTCAGTCATGGACATCAAATTGGTAGGGATAAAGGTGGTGAAATCGGTCAGGGTTAACTCAATCACAGGCAGGGCGGTGATTGAACCTCCTCCCAGGTTTTCTCTAAAATTTCCGGCCCGCTCCAAAAGATGAGCATGCTGATAAAAAATATCCCCGGGATAAGATTCGCGGCCGGGCGATTTATTGCTTAACAGGGACATTTCACGATAAATTTTGGCATGTGTTCCCAGATCATCCAAAATTACCAGAACATGTTTACCCTGCCTTTGGAAGTATTCTGCCAGAGTGAAAGCAGTTTTGGGAGTGAGGAAAATCAAAGGAGCAGGGTCGGTGGAGGAGGCGGCAATAACCATGGTATAGGAGAGGGTTTTATTGGCTCTTAAGATATCTAAAAGATCGCGCACGCTCACCACACTCTTGCCGATTGAGGCATAGATGCAAATTACTCCCTGATCTTTTTGATTGACTATCAGATCAATCAAAAACATGGTTTTGCCTGAATGAGCATCTCCAATCACCAGTTCTCTTTGACCCCGTCCCAAAGGCAGCAGGCTATCTATTAGAGTGATACCGGTTAAGAACTGATCTGTGATAAATTTACGATACATTATTCCGGCAGCGTTTTGCTCCAGTTCCAATACTTTGGTAGTCTTGGTTTTTGACAGTAACCCCTTTCCGTCAATTGGTACGCCTAAAGGATTAATGGCCCGTCCCAATAAAAACTCGCCTGCAGGCACTCCCAGACGGTGAGGGGTTTTTTTAAAAAGTTGTCCAGGGGCAATTTTACCTTCATCCAGCATCAACACCTCAACTTTATCTCCTGATAGGGAAGTGACCCACCCTCTTTGTCCATTTTCATTTTCCACAATATCATTGATGCGGATGGAGGGAAATCCATCCAGATAAATTAAGAATTCATGGTTTTCCACAACATAACCAACTTCGGTTTGATTCATTTGATACTTTTACCTCAGGAACTTTTTAAAGCTCTGAAGTATTTCCCCCTTTCTTTGATCAATTTTGGCTCTAAGGGAATAGTCTCTGTACACCCCTTTCCAGGATATGGCACAGCCGGCAATAAGGGAGGGGTCAAACCTTATTTCAAAAAGCACCACTTTTTCAAAAATATGTCTTATTTGCCCTCCGATTTGAGAAACAACCTGGTTACCTGCCACAAATGGTAAATAGAGATAAAGCAGTTGCTCTTTTTTGATTTCCGCCTCCAGCCGGGAGAAAATTTCCTCAACGTTGTCCTTGTTAAACTGCTGGTAAAATGCTGGACCAAGAGAATTCAACCAGGTTAAATCCTCTGGATTAAGACTTACCTTTGAGGCGGTAAATAATTGATTAAGCAAATAATTTTTCAAAACTCTGAGCCGGTGTTTCAGAAGGGTCAGAGTATAGGTATCTTTTAGGATGGTATTTAATATCGTTTCGCTCATACTATGAATTTTTCCACCTTAGCTTTCTCCAAAGCCTCATAAACCAGATCAAGTTGTTCCTTAAGAGAAAGTTTTTTATTCAAAACCAGGCCTAATGTTTGTTCCATCATGGCCAGGATGTTTTCATCAATGAGGGCGAATTGTTGTTGTTTATAAGTTTCAATCAACTGTCTGGCCGATTTAAGCTCCAGTTCTATTGAGTAGGTGGTTTTCTGCTCTGTTTGCATTAAGAAACTGGAAAGTCTACTCTCCAGCTTGTCAAACAGCTGATTGATGCGTATTTCAAGCTGCTTCTGGCCGGCTGCTTCTGAGGCTACACCTACCCTTTGTTGATCGTTCAAGAATTGTATTAACTGGGCTTGGGAAGTGGCGATGGAATCTTGAGCCTGTTTGATTAATTCTGATAATTTGGCATTATATTCCTGCTCAAGTTTGGTGGTTATCAATTTGGTGTTTGATAAGGCCTTGACTCCTTCCAGTTCAGCATTGGCCAAAATCTCCTGGGCTTTGGTGATTGACTGATGGAGAATATCGGACTCTTTTTGTCTAATCTCTTCCAGAAGTTTATCATGGGAACTTTTGAGCACCTGTTGAAGATGGCGCTGGCGAATATAAAAAACAGCGGCCAAAGCAGTGGTTATTGCCAGAATCAGGTAAAGCGGCAGGGCAGACATATAAATAGATAATACGATAGACAGATGTCGGGTGTAAAGTTTAAATTTACAATTTGACCAGTATGATTGAGGTGACAATGCCAATTAAAGCTATCACAAGCAGCAATATAATATTTAAAATCATGGCAAACTGTATGGTGTTTTTGGCCAGGGGATTACGACCAATCGCCTCTATACTTTTGACTATTGATCGGGAAAATGTCAAAAATCCAAAGGTAAAGCTTAAGATTACTATCAGTCCTGCCACAATCAGACGGACAATATTACCAAGTTTTTGAGGATCGGCCACATTTTCCAAAAGGGAAGTGGCAAAGAAGCTAAACAGCCTGCCTAAAAAGCGGGGACTGGTGATTTCCGCAAATTCGATTTTGACAGCCACCGGAATTTGTCCCAAGGTCACCTTACCACGGGGGCCATCAATCTCTTCCGCATCAGTGCCGTCAAAAGACCCCAAGGCTACCCCTAAGACATATCCTGACTCGGTGGCTTTCTGGCCTTTGCCGGTGATGGAAGAGGAAGTGATGTAATCGCCGTATTTGATTGGTCCGTTTAAGGTGGTGACGTTAACCTGGGTGATGCCAGCTCTGATGATTGGTTTGCCGCCGGAGTCAATATCACGGTAGAAAAGCAACGGTTTAGATTGCAGTACTCCAAACAGTCTGTGATCATAACTTAGGTCGGCTCTGACAAATCCACCTTCCTGAATTATTAACAGATCTCCGTCTATTGCAGCTTCATCAGTGACATTGTAGGTTGAGGTGACCTCGATGCCCGGCATTTGGGCATAGGTATGGTTAGCGATAGTAAATAGTAAAGAGTAAATAGTAAAGAGAGAGAAAACGAAAAGAGTAATTAGCTTGGACATAAATCCACAATACAATATTAGGATGAGAGTGTCAAAGAAGTAAAAAAACCAGACAGAGGTATCCGTCTGCACTACCCCTATCTGGTAATTTTGTAACAATATTTTACAAAAATAGGAAGTTTATTGTCAATAGGTCAATGTATTTCAAAATGTATCGTGATAATTACCGCACAGGATCAGGTTAGAGTTTACGGACTGGGGTTTAGGGTATAGGGAGGGTTAGAATACTACTTAAGTACATCATTTAAGGCATGGAAAATAAAAATTGTGTATGTGAAAAGAGGATGTGGAAGATTCGGAATGACTCAGAAGGACTCGGAGTACCAGAAGAATCAAATGATTAGACTATCCGACTATCAGATTCTCCGATATTCTGTTCTGACGAAGTCAGATGCTGACTGTCTGAGTTTTCCGAGTTTTCTGAATATGCTACAATCAGATCATGAAGAAATATATCCCTAGTCAAATTGAGCCTAAATGGCAAAAGAGGTGGGAAGAAGATAAACTTTATGCTGTTGATTTGGACAAACCCAAAAAAAAGTATTATCTGTTGGTAGAATTTACCTATCCTTCAGGGGATTTGCATATTGGTCACTGGTTTGCTTTTGCAGTGCCGGATGTTTTAGGCAGGATGAAGAGAATGCAGGGTTATAATGTGTTTTTCCCTAACGGATTTGACGCCTTTGGCTTGCCGGCGGAAAATGCCGCCATCCAAAGAGGTGTTCACCCCAAAGACTGGACTATATCCAATATAGAGAATATGAGAAAACAGTTTACTTTGATGGGGGCAATTCACGATTGGAACAATCAGGTAATTACCTGTTTGCCCGACTATTACAAATGGAACCAGTGGATTTTTCTGAAGATGCTTAAGAAAGGCTTAGCTTATAAAGGTAAAGCACTGGCAAACTGGTGTCCCAGCTGTCAAACAGTTTTGGCAAATGAGAATGTGGAAGCTGGAAAATGCTGGAGATGTGCCACAGTTGTGGTGCAAAAAGAGGTTGAACAATGGTTTTTGAAGATCACAGAATATGCCGATCGTCTGCTGTGGTCGGAAAAACCAGATGTAGATTGGCCTAAACCCATCAGGGAAGGACAAAATAACTGGATCGGCAAATCAGAGGGAATGGATATTACCTTCCAGGTTGATGGGTCAAAAGATCGAATTGTCACTTATACAGTCTTTCCTGAGACTATTTTTGGAGTAACCTATATGGTTTTGGCGCCAGAACATACTCTGGTGGAAAATTTAACCACAAAAGATAACAAAAATCTAGTCAAAAACTATATCAAAAAGACAAAAAGTAAATCAGAATTGGAAAGAACAAGCCTGGAAAAAGAGAAAACAGGTGTCTTTACAGGTAGCTATTGCATTAATCCCGTGAATGGGAAAAAGGTGCCGATTTGGGTGGCTGATTATGTCATTGGCACATACGGCACAGGAGCTGTTATGGGTGTGCCTGGGTCAGATCACAGAGACTTTGAATTTGCTCAAAAATATGATCTGGAAATTATCAGAGTAATTGGCAAGAGTGCTGATGATGATTCTCCGGTTAAAAATCAATCTGATGTGCTGGAGGAGGGAATCATAGTTAATTCAGCCCAGTTTAATGGTTTAACTACGCCAGAGCAAGCCCGGGATAGGATCAAAGATTGGATGGAAGAGAAAGGATATGGAAAAAGAAAAGTTCAATATCACCTGCATGACTGGTCTATTTCCAGGCAGAGATATTGGGGTACTCCCATCCCCATAATTTACTGCGATAATTGTGGTACCGTACCTGTGCCTGAGAAAGATTTGCCAGTAGAATTACCCTATCAGGTTGATTATGCCCCCAAGGGGAAGCCGCCACTGGCTACTGCAGATGATTGGGTTAATGTTAAATGTCCTAATTGTGGCGGGAAAGCCAAAAGGGAAGTGGAAACCATGGATACTTTTGTAGATTCATCCTGGTATTTCTTAAGATATCTGGATAATCAGAATGAGGGGGAGATTGCTAAAGATAAAAGATTAACAGATTGGATCATGGTAGACATCTATTTTGGGGGAGCAGAGCATACTTTAGGTCATACTCTTTATTCCAGGTTTTTTGTCAAGTTTTTAAAAGATATCGGCATTTTAAAACTTGAGGAATATGCCAAAAAGCGGGTTCATCATGGGGTGATTCTGGGGCCGGATGGTGCCAGAATGAGCAAGTCAAGAGGTAATGTGGTCAATCCTGATGCTCAGGTTAAAGAATTTGGGGCAGATACTGTCCGGTTATATCTTTGTTTCATCGGTCCCTACGATATAGTGGCTCCCTGGAATCCGGGAGGAATGCATGGTGTCTATCATTTTTTACAAAGGGTCTGGGGATTACAAGAGAAATTAACGATTAACGATGAACGATTAACGATGAATGACTTAAGAATGATGCATAAGATCATTAAGAAAGTGACTGAGGATATAGAAAACATCAAATTCAATACAGCGGTAGCAGCTTTGATGGAGTGGCTTAATTATTTAAGCGGGAAGGAAAAGGTGGGTAGGGAAGAGTATAAGACATTACTATTACTTCTAGCTCCATTTGCTCCACACATTACTGAAGAATTGTGGCAGTTAGTTCGTGATTTGTTCACAGTTAGTTCGAATAACGATGAACCAACTAACCAACTAACCAATAACTGGTCCATTCATCAGCAGTCTTGGCCGCAGTTTGATAAAAAATTACTGGAAGAAGAGGAGTTTACGGTGGTAGTTCAAATTAACGGAAAGGTCAGAGATAACCTGATGATACAGAAAGATATGATTAATAGGAAAAAGGCTGTAGAAAATTTGGCCAAACAGTCTCCCAAAGTCCAAAAATTTTTGCAAGGGAATACTGTGAAAAAAACCATATATATTCCGGGAAAAATAATTAGCTTTGTTATTAGCAATTAATTTTGATAATTGCTAATCAAAAGTATTAGTTCGATTAAGCTTTTATGACAATGAAAACGAAAACTGCCATAAAAAGAGATAACCAGTGGCTTCTTTCTCGCCTTGATTTTATCTGGTCCCGCTATTTTGCGGACATACCCCAAACAAACAAGGTATTTATCAGCTTTGGCCGCTTTGCCAAATTGAGATTAGGTTCAATCAAGTTTGATAAAAAAACCAAAGCTACCATCATCACCATCACCTCCATGTTTAGAGACTTATCCATCCCGCAGCAGGTGGTGGATCATACCATTGGTCATGAGTTAACCCACTATACTCACGGTTTCTCCTCAACTCATCCCAGACTGCACAAATACCCTCATGCCGGCGGGGTGGTCAGGAAAGAAATGATTGCTCGGGGGATGGGACATTTGTCTGATGCTTACAAGTCGTGGATTAAAAGTTACAGGTATAGTTTAGGAAAAAGGCATGGATGGTAACTGGTGGGAAAAAGTTGAAAAATTCAAACTGCCTATTGCTTTATCCTTTGTGGGAGTAGTTTTAATTATGGGTGGGATGTTAGTTTCTTCTGCTGGTCAAAATAAGGACTATCCCAAAGAGAGTTTGGTGAAAACGGAAAAGACAATCTCGGTTGATGTCTCAGGAGCTATCAAAAATGCAGGAGTTTACATCCTTAAAGAGGGAGACAGGATTGAGGATGCTATCTTAGCTGGAGGAGGATTTTCTGAAACAGCTAACCAAGAATATATATCAAAATATTTAAATCTAGCTCAAAAATTGTCAGATGGAAGTAAGGTTTATATTCCGTTTGAAGGAGATTCTGTACCAGTCGGTGCGGGACAAGGAGGTGGAGAAGTGGCAGGTGTTGTTACTCAATCAAAAGTAAATATAAATACAGCCAGCCTGGCAGAGCTAGAAGCTCTGCCAGGGATAGGCCCAGTCACAGCCTCAAAAATCATCTCGGATAGACCCTATCAACAGACAGAAGAGCTTCTGGGCAAAAAGATTGTCTCTAAATCTGTATTTGAAAAAATCAAGGATTCAATTATAGTTTACTAAAAATCATATTTCATTGATATCTACTCCAAGCCAAATGATGTTCAATCTTGACACGATCGTCCATCAATTAATAGTATAGGAGTATGAGGATTTATAAAGGCAGTGTATCTGAACTTATTTTATTAGTTTTAGAGAAGACAATAGATGGTTATGTTAGGTTTGAGGACTATATTTATAATCCTGGACTTTATGCCTATGGCAGTTGGGGAGATAGACATCTAAAAAAGTCAGAGCTAGCTCAAGCCTTAAAAAGGTTAAGAGAGAAAGGATTGGTTGAAACAGAAAAAGATACCAAAGGATTAATTATAAAGCTGACAGAGTTGGGAAAAGATGCTTTAGGAGATATATCTGTTCCAGAAAAAGATTGGGATGGGAAGTGGAGAGTGGTTATTTTTGATATTCCAGAAAGAAAAAGGCTAATTAGGAATCTATTTAGAAGAAGACTAAGAGATTGGGGATTTAAAAACTGGCAGAAGAGTGTATGGATTACCAGAAGTAATATTACAGAGAAACTTAGAAAGCTTGTTTCTAAATTAAATATTGAACAATGGGTGGCTGTTATTGAGACAGATGATCCTGCTTTAAAAAATATTCTTTGAACGATCGTCCATCAAATGAAACAATTACAAAATAGAAGTCCAGTTTTTTTAGCTATTTTGCTCTATATTCTGTTTTATTTTCTCAGATACCAACAGGGAGGCTGGGAAATTAAGTTGGACTTATTTCCTGAGTTTAGGCAGAGTTTAGATCAAGCTATCAGTCGTTTTTTACCCACACCTCAAGCGGAGCTACTATCAGGCATACTTTTGGGCAATAAAAAAGATTTGCCATATGATTTAAAATTGGCTTTGAGAGATTCCTCAACTTTACATATTGTGGTGGTTTCCGGACAAAATTTAACCATGCTGGCGGGTTTATTTATTAACTTATCAGGCTTGATCAAAAGAAAAACAGCTATTTTTATCAGTATTGGAGCAATTATTTTCTATACTCTTTTAACAGGAGGCCAGATACCTGTTTTAAGAGCTGCTATCATGGCTAGCTTGGCTTTTACTGCTCAGCTTTTAGGCAGGCAAAGGGATGGAGTGTGGTTATTAACTGTGGCTGCAGGATTGATGCTACTTATTAACCCTAAATGGATTCAAGATTTATCTTTTCAGTTAAGCTTTCTGGCAACCTTAGGAGTAATTGTGATAGCTCCTATACTGGAGAGAGCTGTAAAGTTTTTACCTAACTTTGTTAAACAGGATCTGGCTATTACTTCTGGGGCCCAGCTAATGGTGATACCTATGATTGCTCAAAATTTCCACCAGTTTTCTCTAGTATCAGTTTTCGCCAATCTATTAGTGGGATGGACTATTCCCATTATGATGGTTGTAGGTACAATGATGATTTTAGTTGGTAGTTTATGGGTAATGTTAGGCCAGTTAGTAGGTTTTGTAGTCAATATTTTTTTAACCTATTTTATCTATATTGTTAAATTTTTTGCCTCATTACCATTTGCTTGGGAATATGTCGGGGAACAAGTTTGGATTGTTTGGGTGGGATATTATTTGTTGTTAGGTGGGGTATTAATTGTGATAAATATGTTATCATTAAATAATGATCAAACAACAAATCCTGGAAAACCTTAAGAAAGTAATTAAGGATTTAAACTTCCCACCAACTGATATAGTTTTATCTATTCCTCAAAATCCTACTTTTGGAGACTACTCAACGAATTTAGCTTTGCAGCTTGCTAAACTTAATTCTCGTAATCGTCGTCACTCGTCACTCGATATTGCTAATGAAATTATAGAAAGGTTACAGGGTACAGGGGATCCCTCGACTTCGCTCGGGACAGGTAGTGGACAGTATCTGGAAAGGGTAGAAACAGCTGGAGGAGGATTTATCAATTTTTTTATAAAACCGGAAAATTTGGCAAATGACTTACAAGAAGTTTTAGATAGGGAAGAAAATTATGGAAAATCCGATTTTTATAAAGGGAAAAAAGCCAGAGTGGAATATATATCAGCCAATCCCACCGGACCTTTACATATCGGTAATGCCCGGGGCGGGCCTTTGGGTGATGTAATCGCCAATGTTTTGGCTGCCCAAGGATATGAGGTCTTAAGAGAATACCTAGATAATAATGTAGGGGAGCAGGTTAAGGCTTTGGGGGCCACCATTAGGGCTAAAATTACAGGAAATTTGTTGCAAGATAATCAGTATCAAGGGGAATATATTGATGAGCTGGTTAGTAAACTGGAGATTGATACAGAGAGTAAGTCGGATGAGGAGATTGGTCAGCTGGCTGTGGAAGAGCTTTTTGAAGAAATTATGGCAGATGCTCACGCTATGGGAATCAAATTTGACCTGGTAGTTCATGAATCTGATCTTAGAAAAGAGGCACCCCGGATCGTGGAAGAACTTAAAAAGTCAGGTGTGGTTAAGGAGAAAGAGGGAGCTTTATGGTTGGCACCTAATGATCAGTTTTTAAAAGATAGAGAAACCGTCATTCAAAAGAGTGATGGAAGCTATACTTATTTCACCTCCGATATTGTTTATCATCAGGATAAGTTTAAATCCGGTGCCGATTTAATTATCGATGTGTTTGGTTCAAATCATCATGGTCATATCCCCAGACTTCAGGCAGCAATACAGGCCTTAAGTTTCGATCCTAAAAAGCTCAAGGTAGTTTTGTATCAGTATGTTAGAGTAAAAAGGTATAATGATATAGTTAAAATGAGCAAAAGGGCCGGCAATTTTATTACCGCTCGGGAGGTACTGGATGAGGTAGGGGTGGATGCTTTCAGGTTTTATTTATTAAGATTTGCCCCTCAAACTCATATAGATTTTGATTTGGAATTATTAAAGGAGCACTCCAGTAAAAATCCAGTTTTTTATGTTCAATATGCTCATGCCAGAATGAGCAATATTTTGGTCAAGGGAGATCAGATAAATAGGGCAGATAAGGGTAATTTGGGGTTATTGATTCATCCCATGGAGACTGCTTTAATAAAGCATCTGTTAGCTTTTCCAGATCTAGTGGAAGAGTTGGCTGGTAATTTGCAGGTTCATCAGCTAACAGAATATAGTATAACTTTGGCTGATTTGTTCCATAAATTTTATGAAAGTTGTCCGGTTCTAAAAGCGGAGAGTAAAAAACTAACTAAAGCCAGACTTGCTTTGGTAAAAGGGTCTAAAATTACTTTAGCTAGTAGTTTGAAATTGTTGGGTGTGTCAGCTCCAGACAAAATGTAAGTACGCCAAAAAAAATGTTTAGAAGACACAGAGGTAGAAGATCTACTAATATATTGTTTGTTATATTTAGACTAGGTCTTAGTTTGGTGATGTTAGTGATTTTAATTGGTGGGTTATACTCGGCATATAAACATTTTTCAGGCTTGGATCCTTTAAAAATTGACCCTAGAGCCTTAGTTTACAGCCTGATTGGGTCTAAAAGTCCACAGGAGTTAATTGCTATTTTAAGTTCACTCAAGCTAGGTCAAACAAAGCAGAGCGGGGGTCAAAATATTTTAAGTCAGATTCAAATAGCCTCTACACCTATACCTCAATCTCCGTCCCGGGCTGAAAATCTAACCAGATCCTTATCTTTTAAATTTGCCTTAATTTCCGATTCTCACAATGATAATGTAACCTTAAGAAAAGCTCTGGCTCAAATCAAGAAAGACTATCCCACCATTAAATTTATCATTGGGCTGGGGGATTACTCTGAGGTAGGGACCATTGATGAACTTAAAGCAGCCAAAAAAGAGCTTGATAGTGCCGGATTTAGATATTTTGTCATACCAGGAGATCATGATCTGTGGGATTCAAGAAATAAGGGAGAGGTTCCAACATTAAATTATAATCAAGTTTTTGGTCCGGCTTTCCAATCCTTCATGGAGGATAATTTTTATTTCATTTTAATCAATAACAGTGATAACTATTTAGGGTTAGGTGAAAGTCAGCTTACCTGGTTGGCAAACGAGCTGGATAAAGCAAAACAACAGAGTGGAATATATCTTTTTGCCCAGGAACCACTTTATCATCCTTCATCAGACAGAGTGATGGGAAAAGTAGAGGGAAAGCTTAAACTTGAGGCCCAAAGATTGGTGGAGATGTTAAGTGAGGCCACTGTCAAAAAGGTTTTCTTTGGAGACATCCACTTTTTCAGTGAATATGAGGAGTCTCAGACAGGATTGCCTATGGTAACAATTGGAGCAATTACCTCGCAGAGAAACACCCAGGCTCCCAGATTTGCCATAGCCAAAGTTTATTCTGATGGTAGTATAGAGGTGGAAGATGTGGAGGTGAAATAAGGCGGGTTGCTCGGGGTCCTGCCAGCGCGCTACCCGTCCGTGCATCCTCGCTCACTTTGTTCGCTGCGGCTACTCGTCGGGATCCCTCCTCGCTGTCACCCCTCGCAACCACTGGACTTGAGATTGGGATTCACGTTATAATACTTTGACATGGTTCAGCAGACTTTAATTATTATTAAGCCTGACGGTGTGGCTGGTGGATTTACAGATGAGATCATCAGAAGATATGAAGATGTCGGACTTAAGGTAGTCAAAAGAAAGGATGTGATGGCTCCGCAAGATTTGGTGGAGAAGCACTACCCGATGGATTCTGAATACCTCAGATTAATTGGAGAAAAAACTATTGCTGCCGGACAAAAAGTGGCTTCTGCAGAAGATCAGGGTAGAAAAGTGGTGGGATGGCTTAGAAAGTTTATCACCTCAGGCCCGATTGTGGTGATGGTTTTGGAAGGGGAAAATGCAGTGGAAGTGGCCAGAAAAGTGACAGGTTTTACTGACCCTGCCACAGCTGAAAAAGGCACTATTAGAGGGGATTTGGGAACTGATAATATACTGGATGCTAACAGGGAAGAAAGACCTGTTTATAACTTAATCCATGCCTCAGGATCAGAAGAAGAAGCGGAAAAAGAGATTAAGCTTTGGTTTGGAGATTAACCAGTTCTTGCTTCTTTTAAAATACTCATTGCCGCCATAGTTTTTGTAAAATATTCCATCCCGTCTTCCGAACCTAAATTAAAAATATTAATTCCAAAATGGTTTATGTATAACTTCAATTGTTGATTACTAGTGATGCCATTTTTTAGAATTGATTCTTCCTTATCAAGACCTCCTTTTTGTAAGGCTTCCAATATTTTCTGATCTGTAAAATTTGGGCCTCCATAATATGCTAGAAGAGAAATATCAGCATTGTATCTTTCCATAAGATCTTGAAGAAGGAAACGGCTCACCCGAAGATTATCCCAACCTATGCCCAAATTATAGTTTGAGATCCTATATTTTATCGCCGTCTCTTTAGCAGTATCCTCGGTTGGCTGAGCTAACCCCACTGCTCCAGCTTCTGATTTCACCCAAAATTTACCTTCACTTTCTATATACACAATTGCAGATAAAAGCTCACGCCAAAATTGGTGGTCCTTAGGTGGAACATCTAAATCCAGAATAGGTTGAAGGGTAGTTTTTTCCCAGTCTAGAACTCTTTCTATTCTTAAATTATCTCCTGCATCTTTATAACGTCTTATTTGCTCCACAATTTCTTTTTCTATGGTTTCTCTCTCTTGGGGAGAGAAATTCCCAAATAACTTGTCTTCTGTGGTATTTGTTGAAATTTTATTTGGTTTGGCCTCAATACTGATTGAGGAAGCTTGGGTTGATGATAGAACGAATCCTGCTTGTAAGGAATTGTGGTTTAATGCCACAGCACCTATTCCTAGTATAGTTAAGAAGAGAGCACTTCGTTGTAACTGCTGTTTTGAGAACCGATCCATATTTTTTATTGCACTCCAAGCACTGTCCCATATTCTTTCCCCTCCTTTTAAAAATTGTGGAATTTTAGCTGTAATTTCTGGAACTAACTTTCTATAATGTACAGGTATTTCTGTTTTTGGATCCATAAATTTAGGATAGCAAAAGAAGGTTAGATTGTCGGGGTGGAGAGAATTGAACTCTCTATCTCTGCGACCCGAACGCAGCGTGATACCGATTCACTACACCCCGTATTCGCTATTATAACTTCATATTCATTTTTAATCTACATTTTTAATCTAGTTTAGTCTAAAATCTCGCCTATAATTTTTACTACCTTGACAATTGATGATGCGATCGTACAATGAAATGTAACAATGAGAGGAGTCTATAAGAAAAGTTTAAGCTATTACATCATTTTAGCTTTGGAAAAGGCTGTGGATGGTTACGTTAGATACGATGACTTAATTCACCATTCTTATTCCTACGCATGGGGTAGTGGTTGGGATAAACCATTAAAGAAATCATCTTTAGCTCAAGCCCTGAGAAGATTAAGGGAAAGAGGGTTAATTAAAAATGACATTGGTGATACAGAGGCAATAATTCTAAAACTTACAGATTCAGGAAGAGATTTGATAATCAAGGATGCCTCAGAAGAGTGGGATGGTAAGTGGAGAATTGTTGTATTCGACATCCCTGAGCAGAAGAGAATCATCAGAAATCTTTTTAGAAGGAATTTAAAAAAATGGGGTTTCAAAAGATTACAAAAATCTGTTTGGATTAGTAAAAAGAATTATTATGATGTTCTAGTCAAATATATAGATGAGTTAAAAGTTAGTAACTGGGTTACACTAATAGAAGCTGAAAGGTTAAGTTCTGATATTACTACAATTGATGATGCGATCGTACAATGAAATGTAATTTTAGGATTGAGTAAGGAACAAAGAATACTATAAGCAGGGCAGATGATATACTTAATTAAGGTTTTCTTACAAGTTTGTAAACTTAAAATAAAGAAAAAAGTAAAATTATAGTTCAAGTCCGGCCCTGTAGTTCAGTGGATAGAACACGGACGTCCTAAGTCCGGTGTCGGGGGTTCGATTCCCTCCAGGGCCGCCTAAAATATGACCAAACATTTTAAACTAGTTCTGGCAGTCAGATTTCTTGGATACCTGCTATTTTTTGGAGGCCTTTTGGCATTTTTTTTCATGCTTGGTCCATTAGTTTCAGCAGAAGTCAAATACAGAACCGACAGGCTTTTGGGTATCAGAAGAACCGTGCCAAATATTATTACCTCTGGGCTTGATTCTCAAACTTCAGATGGGGAGAATCCCCCCGAGGTGAGTTTTGCTGATGTAGGTGTTTCGGAAAATAGCATCATTCCTGTTTCAACCGAATACGGTATAGTCATTGAAAAAATTAATGCCAATGCCAAGATTGTGGAAGGGATCAATCCCGGTAATGAGCGGGAATATGTTCAGGCCTTAACCAAAGGTGTGGCTGAAGCACTAGGTTCCACCAAACCTGGTGAGACTGGTAACTTATATCTTTTTTCTCATTCTACAGATGCTCCCTGGAATATTGTTCGTTTCAACGCCGTATTTTATCTTCTAAGAGAGCTTGAAAAAGGGGATAAGGTGATTATCTTTTATAAAAATAGAAGGTATGATTACATTGTTTTTGATAAGGTGATAGCAAGTCCTTCCGATGTATCGTATTTGACCAATCGTTACGATGATCCCATCCTTACTTTACAAACCTGTGATCCACCAGGAACACTGCTTAACAGGCTGATTGTTAGAGCTAAGCTGGCTGGAGGTTAGTATAACTGTTAAAATTTGAGCATAGCGAAAATTTCAAGCTTTGCTTATAATGGTTATAATTGTTATACGAAAAAATGTCCAAAAGATTTATTATCACCGTTATTACCCTAATTGTAATTGGAGTGGGTGCGGCAGTTGCCATATTTTTGGCCAAAGGTTACACCATCTCTCCGCAAGAAAAAAGAATTGTTGGAACAGGTATTATTACCGTTTCATCTGAGCCTGATGCTGCATCCGTTTACATTGATGGGCACTTAACAACAGCCACTAATGCCACAATTTCTTCTTTAACACCTAAGATATATTCGGTAAAGGTAATCAAAGAGGGTTTCATTCCTTGGGAAAAAAAGCTGGAGGTTAAGGAAGGATTGGTGACAGAGGTTAAGGTGACTCTTTTTCCGGCCATTCCCACCATCTACCCATTAACCTTCACCGGGGTTTCCAAACCTGTTTTGAGTCCGGATGGCAGCAAATTAGCCTATATAGTTCCTACTCAAACGCAATCCGGTGAGCCCAACAAAAAGGGTGGGGTATGGGTGTGGACTTTGATCGGTAACCAACCAATAGCCTTTGCCCGTTCTGCAGAGCCTCATCAGATTGCCTCATCCAGCCTGGCTGACTTTTCTCAAGCCGATCTTCAATGGTCGGCTGACTCCAAGCAGGTATTGGCTACCGTAGGTAAGAATAACTATCTTTTGGAAAGCGACAGGTTGAATAATGAACCGAGGGATATAACCCCCATTTTGCAAGCAACCCTGGATTCCTGGAAAGAAGATATTCAGGCTAAGGATGAAGCAAGAATTTTAGCTATACAAGATTTAGGTTTGAGAAAAATTGCCTCTGATTCGGCCCAACTTTATTGGTCGCCTGATGAGACTAAGATGATGGTCAAAAAAGAACCCACATCTGCCCTTTATGTCTATGATTTGGAAAGCAAAAAAGAGTATCCTTTGCCAGATGCCCGTGCTCATCTTTGGTTGCCGGATTCAAGACATATTATTTTGGTAGAAGAAGAGACCATCTCGTTAATTGATTTTGACGGCACCAATAAAGCCATCATTTTTGCGGGTAAATTTGAAGATAGTTTTGTTTTTCCCTGGCCGGATTCCTCCAGGTTGGTTATTATAAGTTCTTTGCCTACTCCCACTGCCTCGGAACCTAATCTGTATGGGATAAATTTAAGATAGTTTGATCCATTTAGTATATCTTGTGACCAGGTTTTGCTGTTGCTAAAATGACACCAACATGTTCGGACTCTCCAAACGCGTCGGCATTGATTTGGGAACAGCCAACTCTTTAGTCTATCTAGCCGGTCAAGGCATTGTTCTAAATGAGCCTACAGTGGTGGCAGTCACCACCGATGATAACAGAGTTTTGGCAGTTGGTAATGAGGCCAAAGAAATGTTGGGTAGAACTCCGGGCAATATAACTGCCTCCCGTCCGATGAGAGATGGGGTGATTGCCGATTATGTTATCACAGAAGCCATGATTCGCTATTTTTTAGATAAAGTCTGCGGTCACTCTAGAATCTTTAAACCTGAGGTAATGGTGTGCGCACCGGCCGGAGTCACCTCGGTCGAGAAAAGAGCCATTCTGGATGCCACTCTTTCAGCCGGAGCAAAAACCGCCTTTTTAATAGATGAACCCTTAGCTGCGGCAATTGGGGCCAAGATCCCCATTGCTAATCCTTCCGGTAATATGATTGTGGATATTGGCGGGGGAACCACCGAGGCAGCGGTGATTTGTTTAGGAGGGGTAGTGGTTCATTCATCTGTCAGGGTGGGGGGTAATAAAATTGACGAGGCTATTCAATCATATGTTCGCAAAAAGTATAATCTGATCATTGGAGAGAAGATGGCTGAGGAAGTTAAAATTAGAATCGGATCGGCCACCAAACTAAAAGAGGCTGAGGTGGAAAAGATAGAGGTGAGGGGTAGAGACGCTTTTTCCGGATTGCCAAAGGCCATCGAAATCACCTCGGATGAGGTCACCGAGGCTATTGCCGAGGTGGTGGCAAAAATTATTGGAGCAGTTAAGGGAGTTTTGGAACAGGTTCCCCCGGAGCTGGCCTCAGACATTATTGACAAAGGAATTGTCTTGTCTGGGGGAACATCACTTTTAAGAAATTTAGATAAGCTTTTGACAGATAGTTTAGGAGTTCCGGCTGCTTTGGCTGAAAATCCCTTACTTTGTGTGGCCTTAGGTACGGGAATTGCTTTGGAAAACCTGGATCTGTACAAAAGGAGTGTCAGTAAACGCTGATATTTACAAAAGCCTCAGGTAATTGATATGGGATAATAGCGAGTACTTCTTCCGGTCTTTACTTTTTTTATCATATCTTGACCCACAAGGCGCCCAAGAGGGACTTTATATTCTCTTCCCAAATACCTTAAAATCTCAACCGGCCTTACTCCTGGGTTTTGAGATATTAAAGAAAATACTTCCTGTAAGCACTCATCCAATGTTTTTTTGTTTGCCTGACCTGAGGTTTGTTTGTATTTTAAGATAACTTCTTTTACGTATCTTTGCCAAGCGATATTTTCCCATGAAGAAATTAGTACTTCATCACCCAAGAGAGCAGTCTTTATTGGAAGAATCAATGAAGATATCACCATTTCACCTTTTTTGGTGATCTCTGCCTGAGATAGAATATGTCTTCCTATGAAGCGTTCGGCCTGACAGATTTTTTGATTTGCAAGACCAGAAAGAACAATCGAGATATCGGTTTTTAATGCGCCAAAAGAGCGGTGAGGATACTTTAGCTTTAAGCTTGTTGTAAGGAAATGTACATCAACTCTTTCTTGTTCAAAAAGAAGGTCAGCCACTTGCTGGGTGAGGGTTCTAGATGTTGCTACTGTTTTGACATTTTCTCTTTGGGCAGCTTCGGTGAGGATATAAGGAGCAAAACCTGGTTGTTCCGAGTTGATCGAAGTATAGGTTACAAAACCTAGACTATCGAGTTTTTGCAGGTTTCTACCTACAACTCTAGGCGATATTTTTAATTCATTGGTAATATCAATTACCCTTTGTTTAGTCCCTTTTCGGTAGAGCAACTCAATGATGTTTGCTCTGTTTGAAGTTGGCCCAAAAATTTCCAATAGAGAATAAGGAAGCTTTGCTGATTGTTCAAGCAAAAAAGAAGCAATAGGCTGACCGACCCTCTCTCCCGCTTCAGTTAAGCTAAATCCTGTCACATACTCTATTGTTCCGTAATAAATTATATCTGCTTGAGCCAGGCCGGCGGGGATGAGGGAGTTATGACAATAATTAGCTTGGATTGCTTTATCAGTTCTCCATACCCCTGCACTTTGTGCAATAAACCTTTGATGTAGATCATACCCTGTTATGGGACTTTTAGAGAGACAAAGAAGCGTCAGGCATTTTGCTTCGGAATTACCAATTGCTGACAAGATTACTTCAAATCTCTCTTTTGGATCTTCGGGAAAACCTTCTTCGTTCTGTTCAAGTTCTTTCCTCTCCATACCCCATAGCTTATCATCCTTAGTAGAGCTTATCAAGGAAGCTTAGTAACTTATTAATTTTTCATCCAATCAATCTGTGCTAAACTCAGAATATGACCATTGGTTTTGATGGATCGAGGGCTTTTGGAGAGGACAGAACCGGCACAGAAAATTATTCTTATCAACTTCTTAAAGCCCTGGCAAAAATTGATACAGAAAATACCTACCTAATCTACATAAAATCTTTCATTGTTGACGCAGCCGCGTCATTAATGAAATTACCTGAAAACTTTAAGGTGATAGAGATTCCCTGGATTAGGCTTTGGACACAGGGTGGATTGGCTCTGCAAACTTTTAAAGATCAACTGGATGTGTTGTTTGTGCCAGCCCATACCCTGCCTATTATCAGAAGACCAGGTCTGAAGACTATGGTTACAATTCACGATCTGGGGTCTGAATATCTTCCCCAAATGCATCAGCTGAAGCAACAGTTGTACCTTTCTTTTATACAAAGGGTCCAGCTTAGAGGAGCAACAAAAATAATCACTGTATCAAATGCTACTAAGAAAGATTTGGTAAAAAGAGTGGGAATTGATTCAAATAAGGTTGCTGTTGTCTATGAAGGTTACGATAGCGATTTATTTAAGCCAATAAAAGGTGAGTTATTAGTTAATAGATTGAGATATTATGGATTAGTTCCTGGAAGATATTTTTTATTTGTGGGAACTGTACAGCCAAGGAAGAATTTGGAAAGGGTGGTAAAGGCTTTCTCGGTACACCTCCGAGGTGTGGACCTGCCGAAACCTCGATTTCACCTCGGAGGTGAGCAAAAGCTTGTCATTGCAGGTTCCAAAGGTTGGCTATCTAGTGAAATATATAAATTACCAAAAAAGCTGGGAATAGAGGATAGGGTGAAATTTTTAGGATATGTGCCTGAGAAAGATCTACCAGCTTTGTATTCAGGAGCCATAGCATTAGTTTTTCCATCCCTTTTTGAAGGTTTTGGATTGCCGATTTTGGAGGCTCAGGCTTGCGGCTGCCCTGTTTTAACATCAAATATTTCCTCCATGCCCGAGGTGGCTGGTCCGCCCACTGGCGGAGGGGCAATTTTGGTGAATCCCTACTCTATAGAGGATATAATTAGGGGGATGAGGGAGATTGGGGAGATTAGGATGAGGGATAGGTTAAGAAAAGCAGGCTTTGAGAATATTAAAAGGTTTAGTTGGGAAAAGTGCGCTAAGCAAACACTGGAAGTGTTTGCGAATTTATAATATGAAAAAAGATGTTCTTGGTATCAAAATTAATGACATAAATATGGACCAGGCCCTAAAAATAGTGGAGGTGTGGTTAAATGGGCAAGGGAAACATATTATAGTTACTCCTAATCCGGAAATTGTGGTGATAGCCCAAAAGGATGAGGACTTAAAAAAGATCATTAATCGGGCAGATCTGGCTATTCCGGATGGCAGGGGTTTGAGATTAACTGGTGATATAGTTTGTAATACTCCCGGAATAGAGCTGATGGAGAGGTTAGTTGAAATGGCCTCTAAAAAAGGCTTTACAACAGGATTTTTAGGGGGGAGGGATAGAGTAGCAGAAAGGGTGGAGGAGTGCTTAAAGTCTCATTATCCGAAACTGACAGTTAGATATGCTCTCGAAGGTCCTGTCATCCCCGCGAAAGCGGGGATCTATACTAATAAGGATTTATGGATCCCGGATCAAGTCCGGAATGACAAGGTGGATATCCTTTTTGTGGCTTTTGGTCCTCCCAAGCAGGAGAAGTGGATTGCCAAAAATATTGACAGGATAAATGTTAAAGTAGCCATGGTGGTGGGGGGGGCCTTTGATATTTTGTCCGGCACCATTCCCAGAGCTCCCAAGTGGATGAGAAATTTAGGGTTGGAATGGCTATTTAGATTAATAATTCAGCCTTGGAGAATAAAAAGGCAACTGGCTTTAATAGAATATCTTTGGCTTATTTTAACTCAAAAGAAACTTTAATCTTCCAGATTGACAGTTCGACTTCGCTCACTGTCTATCCTGAACGTAGTCGAAGGATTGACTTGGTGATGGACCTTTCGGTAGTATGAGTTTAGTACTAGAAATTGATCGGTAGAAAAGTCCAAAATTTATGGTTATAACCAAAACCCACAAAGACTTAAAGGATGTATTAATGGAGCCGAAGGCCCCCGGTATTAAGGATGCTTACTATATCATACCTGAGGTTGAGCAAAACATCACAATTTTATCTCCTGGTAAAAATGGGATGGAGTTTAACAAAACCCACGGTCATTTCCACAGATCCTACACGGTTGAGCTATTTACCTGTGTTTTAGGACAGGGCTTAATGATTTTACAAAGAAATGATGAGGAGGGGGAGGCAAAGGAGTTTAAGATCGTGACCTTAAACTCTGGTAAACAGGTGACAGTTCCAGCTGGTTTTGGGCATACAATGGTAAATATAGGAAGAACATTTTTGGTAGTTTCAGATAATTCCTCAATTGCTCCCAGGGCAAGTAACTATAAGGCTGTTAAGGAAAAAAGAGGCTTTGCCTACTATATTGTGGAGAAGAAAGGTGATGTTGCTTTTGAACCAAATCCAAACTATAGAGTTCAGCCACAGATTACTACAGAGTAGTTTAGGCCTTTGGGACAAGATAATTGAAAACAATTAGCAGACTGCTTCCTTAAATGCTAATAAGCAGAATCTTGTTTATGAACTGTTGGATATTCCGACCTAAATTAGTAGGATGTAGCTGATGGAGGTTCAGTGATAGGTGTTTTCTGAGTAATTCCCAGCAACCAAAGTACTGCTTCCTTCTTATACCTTCTATCTCCTCTAGAATTAATTCTTATGGCCGGCAGTTTACCTCTTTTGCCCCATCTTTTAATGGTTAAAGAGGAGACTCGCAAAATTTCTGCCACTTCTCTAACTGTTAATAAATCAGGTAAATTATCAAGTGATAACTTGTCTGCCATTCTGTTTCTTTATATATCACAACAAAACAGATGGTGTCAATCCCTCAAATATGTTACAATATAAATATGGATGTAGAAAGCGGTCAAAATAGTTAGTCATTTAGAAAATACTGCTTTTCAAATTGCTGGAGAATTAAAAGGCAAACCGATTAGTTTAGGTATAGAAGCGTAACCTGAAATATCCCATTTCTCTATTGACAAGATGTACATTAGCTGATATGCTATTTTATATGAATATATTAAGAGTATCAGCCACCAAAGCCAGAAATAATTTTTTTGAGCTTTTAAACCAGGTAGTAATGGGAAGACAAATTATCATAGAGAGAGATTCCAAAGAAGTGGCAGTTCTTTCTCCCAAAGGTACAGACTTTGACTGGAAATCATTTCGCAAAGCAGCAAAAGCAGCCCATGGAATACTTAAAGGTTTAAGTATAGAAGAAATTTCTCCGCTTAGAGCAAAGGGTGCATGGAGAGGATTTGGAGATTGGGACAAGGACTTAAAATTTACTAAGAAGAAATGAAGACCGTATTCGATACCAGTATTTTTATCGATTATCTACGGGGCGGAACGATTAGTGATGAGGTTTTTGATCAGATTGAAAAACAGAATGCGCAACTTTTTATTCCTACGATAGTAATTTTTGAATTATTTTCAGGGAATAGTACTAAAAACTCTTCAGTCAGGATTAAAATAACAAATATGATCCAATCCTTTAAAAGGATTGAGTTGACAGAAGAAATTGCCATGATGGCTGGAAAATTATATAGAGAAATAGGAAAACAAGTTAGTACCCAAGACTATATTATTGCTGCCTCAGCCCTTTCAATAGGAGCTTCAGTTTTAACCTTAAATCAGAAGCATTTCCAACAAATTCCAGGTCTGGATCTTTACAAAATTTAAATAAATTTATTACTGTAATTCTACAGTTCCTCCTGCTGCTGTTAATTTGGTTTTAGCTTCCTCTGCCGTTGTTTTGTTCACACTCTCTAAAACAGGTTTTGGAGCTGCCTCTACCAAATCTTTGGCTTCTTTAAGGCCCAAAGTGGGAACTAATTCTCTAACAGCTTTAATAACGGCAATTTTATTGGCTCCTGCTGCCGAAAGAATCACGTTAAAGGTGGTTTTTTCCTCTACTGGTTCGCCTGCTACTGGAGCTGTTCCTGCTGCAACAGCTACTGGTGCTTGAGCTGAAACTCCAAACTTGTCTTCTAAAGCATGAACCAAATCAGCCAGTTCTAGAACTGATAATTTTTCAATCTGCTCTATGATTTTCTCAAGATTTGCTGAAACTGGTTTAGGTGCAGCCTTAGGTTCGACTGGAGCCTCTTCTTTGACTACTTCAGCTGGTGCAGCTTCTTTAACCTCCTCTTCTACCTTTTCTTCTACTTGGTCTTGTTTTTGATCGTCTGCCATTTTAAACACCTCCCTTCTGTTTTTGTAGCTCACTTAATGCATATACTAAATTACTTAAATTCCCCTGTAAAACTGACACCATTCCCTGGAGTGGAGCCACTAAAACTCCAACTATCTGACCTCTTAGTTCGTCTTTGGTTGGGAGGGTAGAGAGCTGGATTATTCTGGCCTCATCAAGTGACTCTGCACCCAAAAAGCCCATTTTAACCTTACCTAATCCTGCATCTTTTAACATCTTTACCAAAAGCTTGATGGGGGAGATTTCGTCATCATAAGCAAATAGGGTGGCGGTGGGTCCGGCAAAGCTGGAAACTGGAAGCTGGAAACTGGAAGCTGGAAGGGCACGCTCAAGTAAAGTATTCTTAGTGATGGTAAATTCGCCATTTACATCACGCAACTGATTTCTCAAATCAGACAACCGTTTCATGGTTAAACCTCTATAGTCTGCAAAAACCACAGACTTAGCTTTGCTAAGCTTTTCTTGAATCTGCAATACTGACTGTTCTTTTTGAGCTCTTGTTTTAGCCATTAAAAAACTCCTCTTCGAGGAGTTTTGGTAGGTGACAGGGTACAGTGAACAGGGTACAGTAATCGCAAGAAAACTTATCCCCTGTAACCTAAAACCTGTAAACTAATTTCAAACGCCTCGGTGAGAATTATGGTCGACCCGCTCGATTATAATCCTGAGCGACTCCGACGAATGTCGGAGGAGTCGAAGGACTCACTGTCTTAAGCCCTACCATTTTAATATGAGTGAATACAATTTGTCAAATTGCACTTGGCAAAAAGTTAGATTTTAGTTAAAATATCAAACTATGGAATCGGGATCAGTCGAGAAACAAATGTCAAAGTTAGTGCAAAATATAGCCGGTTCCGGTAGAAAAATCGCCGAAATAAAGGGAAAAGAACGTTCAGGTTCATTTAGAGAGGCTCAAAATGACGATCTACTAGACCATCAGCAGAGAAGAGTTAGCTCACTTATCAGGCTTTTAGAAATTCAGGCAGAACATAATATTGATGGTCAACAAAGACAAACTATGGTCTATATCCTAAGTTATCCTGGTGAAGTATATCATCCTCAATCTCTAAATAGAGTAAGGATTGATCTAAGGCGGGGGGAAGATTGGACTCGGCCCTATACTTGGCAGACTTCACTTGGAATTCTGAAAAGCACCGGTTTAGCCACAGACTCATTGGCATTGATAGACTTGTTTGGAGAGTATCACCGAGATAATAATGAGCCGGCAGAAGAGTATGTTAAAAGAAGTTTCTCTGAGGTTGAGAGGCTAGAAAGAAAACTTCAAGAGTTGGGAAAACAAGAACGTGACTCCACCCTGTTAAAGGAATCACCAGCGTGGCAAGAGGGTAACCACATAAAACTTTCCCTGGCCTTCAGACTACTGGAGGTTAGGCGACAAGCTTCCTTTGGGGAGGTATCTCTTAAACAACAAATTCGATTGGTCAGACTGACAACTCCTGGGTCAGAGCGTGATCTGATTGAGGTTGGTTTGTGGTCTAATCAAAAGTTTAGAGGGGCATTTCGGATTTTTGATCCAAAAAGGTATGAAGAGCCGACCCGTAGCGAATTGGCACTTTTGATAGAGGAAAGTGGAAGGATAAATTCAAAGAGACCCAGGTATCCAAATCCAGTAGCCTGAATTTGTTGCTCCTTGGGAACCTACCGGTAAAGTAGACGGATTTGGTATTAGGTTTGCCGATTGGCTGGCTATTTGGGGAAGGGGGGAGACCCAGGCTCCTGATACACCCACTTTGCCAAAATTTTTGACTATCAGGGCAATATCTAGGGAATTTATCCTGCCGTCCTTGTTAAAATCCACATTTTCATTCCAATCGGATTCACTGGGGGCAGAACCAAAAGCATTTTTGGCCACCGCATAATCTGCGGAATTTATCAGATTATCATCATTTAAATCTCCTGATAAAAGAGTCAGAGGTTGTCCCCCATTTAGGTTGGTTACTGAGGGGGACATCAAAAAGGCAGATGAGGTGGCTATTTGGGCAGTGCCTTTTAAAATAGCGGTATATGTTGAACCCGCAGATAACCCTGCCAGAGATAAATTATCGTATTCTCCGGAGGATGGCAGATCAATGCTAAAAGAAAGCAGGAATTTGGGACTGCCACTTATGACGCCTTCCACTATTCCCACAAAAAGAGAAGTGGCTTTATTATCAGTAGGTCTGCCCTCAAGTAGTATTTTTAATGCTAAAGTCGGACCAAAGGAGGTAGCCACGGTGGTGGTTGGTTCAGGAGTGGGAGAGGGTGAGGGACTTTGGCTTGTGACTTTCTTTTTAGCCGCCTCCTGTAATTGTTTGGTTGAGGAGGGAGAAGCAGTTGGCACGGGTTTGGCAGTCTTTTTTTCTTGGCTGGCCTGACCTTTGATAGTTTGCTGTTGGGATGCAAGGTATGCCCCTATTGGAATAGATAAAATAAGAAAAATATAAACTCCCACTAAAATTCTGACTTTAAGAGATGAAAACATATTCGGCTAATTTACAATTTACAATTTACAATTTACAATTGTTTATAGATAGATTGTACCTCATGTTATCAAAAAGTTCCCTTATTAAAATAACCATCAACACGCTAATTGGTGTTGTCCTAATCATCATCTGGCTAAAATTTGTCAACTTAGGTGAAATTTTAAAAACTTTATCAAAGGTTGATCTTTTTAGCTTAATGCCTGTTTTTTTATTTATGCTGTTTTCTTTAGTAATTCGGGCTTTAAGATTGAAGATTTTTTTATCAGAGGTTAAAAAAATCAAACTTAAGGATTTGATATTTTTAAATGGGGTGGCTATGATGCTTAACTTTTTTATACCAATAAGAGCCGGGGAGATAGCCAAAGGAATTTATCTTAATACCCAATATGGGCTGCCGCTGGGAAGATCCGTGATTTGGGTTTTCTTGGACAGGTTTGTGGATTTTTTAGTAGTAATTCTTTTGGCAGCACTACTTTTATTAATAATTCCCACCTCTCTTAGTATAAAATTTATAATTGTTATAACGGTTATACTAACGATTGCCTTGTTTTTGGCATACCTTGCCATATTTCAGTCAAATTTTGCTAGAAAAATAGTCGTTTTTTTGAGTCATCTATTGATAGTTAATAATATTAAGATATATTTTGACAAATTTAGCCATTTCATTTTAGACTCTTTTTCCATACTAAGAAGGCACCCCAAAGATTTAAGTTTGTTGACCGGGATTACAGTCTTAGCTTACGGAGCAGATGCAGCCATCTGGTATTTTATATTTGTGGCCATACAAGCTCCCCAGGATTTTTTAAAGATGTATTTGGGGCAACTTTTATCTGCCTTAACATACCTCATTCCGGCAGCCCCGGGTTATGTGGGATCTGCTGAGGCCTCAGGACTTTTGATTTTATCCGGCGTATTTGGTTTGGATGCTAATTTGGCCTCGGCCATGATTGTGCTCTTTCATATCCTGTCAGCCTTGTTTGTGTTAATTTTTGGCCTAATATCGGTTTTTAGCCTGAGAATTAACCTTGGGGTGATCCTAAAAAAGGCTTTAAGAAGAAGCTGAAAAGTAAGATCTAGGCTGCAAGTAAATGTTGGGCTCCTTGGTTTAATTTTGTGCCTTATAAGCGCCTGTAAGTTTCTCCTCTGCCTTTAGCAAAATATTCCGCAACATCCTTTGAATACGAAATTTCTAAAGCAGAGGTTACAGCGCCTAATTCAACACCGCAATCTTCTAGGAGAACATCGTCTGTTACATTAAATTCCGTCACATTTAGATCATTAAAGTCAGGAGAACGCCAAATTTTAGCTCGACCATCGCCATTAGGATCAAGAACATAAAGCTGATTAAACCAACCACCGTTTCGTACTTTGATATTCCCTGGATATCTTTGAGTCCAGGTAGCACAGGCCTCTTCATGTAAAACAGCTCTTGCAGGGATGTTTGGGTCTGCTTCAACTGAGGGCGATTTGGCAAACAGCGTGCTGACTCCATAAATGGATGCCATGGCCAAAATTGCTCTTAAGGTTGTTGATAAAGTTGGGGCCGGAAATATATTGTTATTTAGCTTTGTAGGAATTTCAGGAAGAGCTATTTTTGGTACTAAATCAATTTCTATTACGGACATGATCTTCTTGTAACATTTTATAAGATATTCTGTCAAGAGCCCAACTTATGTTTCTACCCAATATCCATTTTTCTAAAAAACTACTCATTGTTTTACGAAATTCAAATACTTCCCAGATCCACCTTAACTGAGGGGCCTATGGTAGGGGTAAGTCTGATCTTCTTGATTCTGGTTTTGCCTAAAGTGGCAAGTACTGTAGAATCATCACCAAGTCTCGTTTGGTTATCAAAAACCTTTGGCATATTATTATGGTGATAGCTGAACTACATCCAAAGGAGTTTCAGACATCTGGACAAGCTTACCGCCTTTTGGTTTTTTCTGATAAACCTTAACAGAGTAGGTACCAGGCTCTGCAGTATTAAATGTAAAAGAAAGGGTGCCAGAAGAACTGGTAAATCTGGTATAAACATAGGTTGATTTAGGAGTGAGGATATTTATGTAGGCATCAGCTGAGGGGTAATATCCAGAACCAGTTGAAGAAACAAAGGTACCACAACATTCCGCAGGATTGGGATCTAAAGTAAGAGTGGCAGAAAAACTTTTTTGTGGAGGAGCTGCCTCAGAGGCAGGTTTAGGGTAAAGTTTACTAAACAGTAAGTTGTTGAGGGGAGCTGTTGAGGAAAGTAAAACAAAGGCCAAAAGACCAGCTATTGCAATAAGCATCCAACCTATTGTAGAAAAACCCCCTTGTTTTTTGCTCATAATTTATTGTTCACACAAATATTTAACCTTGTCAACTGGCCGATTATTTATTATGGAGTGATTAGGAAATCATCAAAATGAGAGACCGGACTGCCACAGGCAAAGTAACCAAGACCGTATTTAGTGCCGGAAAGAGCGTTGTCAGAAACATCTATTATTAAATTGCCATTAGCATAAACCTTAATGCTTGAACCGTTAAGTTGTAATTTGATGATGTCGCCATCAGCTGGTGTGATCCCCGATGATCTGGTCAAAAAAGTTTCCAGGGCAAAAGGTTGACCTTGGGGTTTAACCTTTTTCCAAAGACCGTAAGCTGGTACATCACCGGGGAATCTGGGTTCTGTTAAAACATAATACAAATTGTCAGTATCCGAAAGCCTAAAGGGAATTCTGGTGCCTTGGGGGTTAGTGGTCAATTTGACCTGGAGAATCCCGTCTGATTTACCCCAGTCCACTACAGAATAACCGGGGATAATGTCTTGGCAGGAATCAGAGGTGTAGGCTTGATTGTTATCAATACCCCATCTGCCGGAAAGCGTAGTCCATGTTTTTCCTCCAACCTCGGTAGTACCCAAAGATTCGGGATTATTGGCTCTGGTAAAGGTATCTGAAGCAGTGTCAGCTGGCTGAATTGGTGGAGGGGAAGGTTTGATAATAGGAGGGGTTTGGGTGACAGCCCTATATGCGTTAACCCTACCCCAAACCCATAAACTGCCTGTGCCTGCTATTGGGTCTGAGGTTGACTGAATTTGATTTATGACACAGGTATTTGTGACACAATCTCCCTTGGCCCAAATTAAGGCAGCCAGTCCTGAAACAGAAGGTGCGGCAATTGATGTGCCGGAGAAGTAATCATAACTGTTACCTTTTTTGGTTGAGTAAATATTGCTGCCCGGGGCTGCCACATCGACCGATGTGCCATAATTTGAGAATCCTGCTTTTTGGTCATTTGAATCTGTGGCAGCCACAGAAATGACATTATCGTAGAAAGCAGGATAGGTTGGATCGCTTGTATTCTCATTTCCTGCCGCAGCAATCAACACAGCTCCCTGACTGAAGGCATAATCAATGGCAACTTCCTCAAGAGCAGATTCCACTGGATGAGACAAGCTCATATTAATCACCTTGGCGCCATTATCAACTGCTGAGACAATACCATTGGCAACTCTGGCGGTGTCAGCCAAACAGCGACCTTCTCCATCACCATCTCCCAGTACCTTCACATTCATTAAAGAAGTGTCATATCCCACAGAGGCGATACCTCTTCTATTGTCAGTTAAGGCCCCTGCCACTCCGGCCACAGCAGTACCGTGACCGCAGATATCATCTGTGGTGGGACTATCTGCAAAATTGACACTTGAGACAACATGCCTTTTTAAATCCTCATGGCGCTCATCAATGCCTGTATCCAAAATGGCAATTTTTACTGATCTGCTTCCTTTAGTCACAGACCAGGCGCCGGGATTTTCTGTATCAGTATCTGCTGCCCTGATTTTAAACATTCCCCACTGAGTTGCCAGATTTGGATCATTAGGTTCTATCTTGGCTGGTCCTTTGAGTACTGCCGGATAAACAAGATAATTTGGCTCAGCAAATAGAACATTGGGATCATTTTTGAGCTGCTCAATTGTGGCCTCTTTCAGCGGAGGGGCAACTTTTAGTCTTTCCACCTCAATTTTGGGGATGATTCCCACTTTGGAAAGATTATGTTTTCTTCTGATATTGTCTTTTTTGCCCTCATCCGTGCCTTCTTTAAACTTGACAATCACCTCATCTGCAACAGATTCGGCTTTTCCTATTGCTTTGGAGGAAGGCTTGGGATAAAGGGTGCCAAAAAGTTCCTCTTTAAAAGAGGCTGAAGAAGAAAGTAGGATATAGGCCAAAATCCCTAAGGATGAAAGAAAGATAAGTATTACTGAAGAAAAACCCGATTTCATAAAAATGCCTATATCCATTATTCATAATACTGACCGAATTTGTCAAATGTGTAGAGGCCAAAAGCTTATGGATATTGAGAGTACTTTTTAGAAGCGTTCTGAAAGCTGCATCAAATTAGGAAATCATACGCGTTACAGTTGAACTCCACCACAATCTTCTTCAGTAACACCCAGCAAAATTATTAAATTCTGAAAGCGTCTTGTGTTAAAATCTGGAGATGCCCAAAGACGACCTTGATTCTTACCATCCTCGTAGAAAACGAATAATTGGTCATAAAAACCACCATTATTTACCACAACATTTCCAGGATATATTTGCTCAAATACAGCACACGTTTCATCGTATTCAGTAGCGTTTGGGTTAATTTTACCCCCTGCTTCAGCATTTTTAATTGAACCCAAGCCAAAAGCGGCAGCAGCTACAAAGCCTGCTGCTATAAGCAACTCTCCCGTATGTTCTCTAACTTTGCTTACAAATCGATGATGGCTTTTGGCAGTTTCAGCACTTGAAGACTTTCTTTCGTTCATGTAGGCAGCACCATATTCTGGTGCTAAGGCTAATGCTAATTCTACAAATGGCATGTTGCGGAAAGACTATCAGATTATAAGCTAGTTTGTCAATGACCCGAAATTGAGAAGGGAAATCTTAGATGGTTGTAAGATCAAGCTTAACAGATGGGCCCATGGTGGGGGCAAGGGAGACTTTTTTAATTCTGGTTTTGCCAATAGTTTGAAGAAGAGTCTGGATATTTTGAGAAAGTTCATCAGTGGGCTGGCTTAATTTTCCCAGGGCAAGGTGGACAACAGGAGCTTTAGACTCGGTTTTGTACTCGGTTTTTCCGGCCTGAAATCCTTCAATTGCCTTCTTTAATCCGTCAGCTGATCCGCCAGCTGGCGGAGTGATAGTGCCGTTTTTGGGATTGGGCATCAAGCCCTTGGGTCCTAAAATTTTGGCCACTTTGGCCAACTTGGGCATCCACTCAGGAGTGGTTATAATTAAGTCAAAATCCACCTTTCCCTGACTAATTCTTTCAATTATCTCATCAGTCCCAACTAAATCTGCGCCCGATTGTTCAGCGCCTTTACCGAAGGCTAAGATGCGTAATTTCTTCCCGGATGCATAGGGCAGGGAGACCAGACCACGTAGACCCGTTTGCGCGGTGTTTATATGAGCCTCTAAGGTGGCATTAAATTTAGCGTAGCTTAATTTTTTGACCATGTCAACTGCCTCGGGGAGGGTATAGGATTTAGTCCTGTCCAGGTCTTTTATAACTTGCTGGTATTTCTTGGATCTAACTTTTTTTGACGATGGATGATGGATGGTAGAAGATGGTTTTTTGATAGTAGAAGGCTGAGGATGGACTTTTTCTTTTTCTTCTATCTTCGATTCTCTATCTTCTACCACTACCTTCGATTTTCTATCTTCTATCGTCTGTTTTTCTGCCTTTTTAGAGGCTTTCTTTTTCTCAACCTCAGGCTGAGATGCATCAATAACCTTAATTTTAGTTTTACCCATAAATCCTTCGACTCCCTTCGGTCGCTCAGGATGACTCCTACGGAGTCACCTTTACCCCCATACTTTTGGCTGTACCTTCCACAATTTTTGTGGCAGCTTCAATATCTTTGGTATTCAAATCCGGCATTTTAGCTTCAGCTATAGCTTTTACCTGCTCTTTTGTAAGTTCACCCACAGGTTCTTTTAGGGCCCTGCCTGAGCCTTTTTCCAATCCTAAAGTTTTTTTAACCATTTCCGCAACAGGTGGTTCTTTGGTGATAAATGAAAAGGTCCTATCTTCATAAACCGTGATCACCACCGGCAAAATATTACCCTGTTTGTCGGCTGTTCTCTCATTAAAGGCCTTGACAAACTCCATGATAGGTAAACCATGCTGACCCAGGGCAGGTCCCACAGGAGGAGCAGCAGTAGCTGAGCCTGCCGGGATGTTTAATTTAATGTAAGTTTTTACTTTTTTTCCTGCCATTTTTAGTATAATTATTATAATTGTTATAACGCAACGCGTTACAAGAAGCGTCGCGATGTAATCGCAGAGCGATTATAACGGTTATATTTTCTGCACTTGCAAAAAATCTAATTCCACTGGTGTCTCGCGACCAAATATGGAGACCAGAACCCTGACCTTTCCTTTTTCCTGATCTACAGAATCCACTTTTCCGATAAACTCGGCAAACGGACCGTCTATTATTTTAACAGTATCATCGGTAGCAAACACTTGTTTGAAAGTTGGGGCTTCCTCTTGAGTAAACTTAACTATGGTTTGCACTTCCTGATCGGAAATAGGAGTGGGTTTATTACCCATGCCCACAAAGGCAGTCACTCCCTGGGTAGTTCTGACCGCCAGCCAGGATTGATCATCCAGGAGCATTTTTACCAGAATATAACCGGGAAAGATTTTTTCCTTGACAGTCATCTTTTTACCGGATTTGATCTCAATTTTATCCTGCATGGGTACTAATACTTCAAAAATTTTATTTTCCAAATGTTCCGATTCAATTCTTTGCTTTAAGGTGGCTGCCACTTTATTTTCATGCCCGGAATAGGTATGGACTACATACCATTTGGCATTGGGATTGTCAGGTTTGGTTGGTTTTTCGGAAGACTCAGAAGGACTCGGTGTGCCAGAAGAATCAGAGGTATCAGAGGAAACCAGAGTGTCAGATACTTGCTCGTTCTGGCTTTCTGACTCAGTGACAATCTGATCTTCTGATTTATCTGAGTTTTCTGAGTTGTTCTGATTCTTATCGTCCATATTTTCCTAATATAAAAGAGGTGAGAGCAGTTAGGATATAATCCAGGCCTCCTAAGAATAATCCCACCACAACTGCTACTAAAACCACCAAAATGGTATAGCGGACAGTTTGTTCCCTGGTGGGCCAGGCCACCTTATTTAACTCTTCCCTAACTTCTTTAAAAAATGAAATAATGTTGGGCATTTATTAAAAAAGGGTCGATTATTCGACCCACTTTGTCAAGTATAACAAAAGTTATGGGGAAATATCAACTATGTTTTTGGTTTGATCCTCTCCAATACCATTTCTCTTATTTATTTGTTTCAGTGACACACCTGGGCCTGATTCTAAAAAGGTCTTACTCCCTAACTCTTTCATAGTTTGTAAAGATTTAGCCCACCAAACTGGCCTGGTCATACTCTCTGATGAATGATCACGTAAAGTTACACCGCTTTCTACTAAACCTCCTGTATAATTATTGACGAATCGGTATTGCGGATCGGTAAATTCATAATTTGCTAAAAATCTTGCCAGATTTACGGCCGCTGGTATCATAAAAGGTGTATGGAAGGCTCCCGCTGTCTCAAGTGTTACAACCCTCACACTTTGTCCTGCTATTTGATCAGCCACTGCCTTAATTTTTGGAATTTGATCAGGACGGGAACCAACCACTATTAAATCAGGAGCATTAACTAAAGCTATTTCTGCCCCAGTTTGGAAGCAAATCTCATCTCGAACCGTTTCTAAATTTAGACCGCTGATGCTGGTTAGACTACTTTCATTCTCATCACAAGCTTCTTGCATAACCTTACCTCTATAGGTGACAATTTCAATTCCTTCCTCGAAGGGAAAAACACCTGCCGCGGTCATGGCAGAATATTCACCAAGGCTGTGTCCGGCCATAACATCGGGAATAATATTCCTCTCTCTTAATCTGGGTCGCATTATTTCATAAGCGAGCACACTTAAAGAATACACTACCGGTTGGACAAAGGAGGTTTTTCTAAAATCAGGTGAAGATGCATCTTTTAAAGCTGTCTCAATGTTAAAACTGGGGGAACCTGAGATTTTTTCCAGTGCTTGCTGGGCCAAAGATAGATACCTTGTGGTTAAGGCAGGATTTAGTTCAGTTAATAATTGATAGTAGGAACAAATCTCTTTTGGTGGAAGTCCTTGTCCTGGGAAAAGAATGGCAGCTGGTATTTCCAAAGACTCAGCAGTTGATGAGGCAGGTCTTTTTAGTGTTGCTGTTTCTACCATAATGAGGCTACCATAGTATCACATACTATAGTTTTGTCAAGCAGTCGAGAACTAAGGTTACCGCCCTCACTTTTGAGATTGTTTTGAAGCAATCTTCTTTAAGGCATCTTTGTTAACAACTTGATAATAAAGTCTTTCTCCATTAGAGTCAGGTTCCTTAAGAGGAACAATTACTAAAATGTTGTCCCCCACCAATATATCAAGCTGCCTTCTAACTGCCAAATATTCATCTGGAAATTTCTCTCTGGGATTATCTGTTGGGGACATGACTACATGGCCCATGTTGTCAAGCAGGGTAGTTAAAGAGAAGGGGATTTGGGAATGATCTCCCAAACGCATACCCTCTGCCAAGGTGTCATAAAGAATTACTTTGGCCACTGCTGCTTGATCAATTTTTTCAGCAGGTACTTTATCAGGACCTACACCGAATGTTTCCTTAAAATAGTTTCCCAGCTCTGAAAGCCCTCTTTTAACTTTTTCCAGTCCTTTAATTCCTTTACTTGGTACTTCAGAACTTTCCATTCATAAATTATACTAAATATCAGTGGATTCAGGAAATATCCCCAGGGGGAATATAGTGTTTTTCATCAAACTTAGGTATTCTCAACTTTAATTCTCTGATTTGCTCCTCAGTTAAACTGGAGGGTCTGCGACCGTCTTTTAGTAATAAACACACATCATCAATCATCCTCTCGCAACTGGTTCTTCCCTGCATTTCTACTCTAGGAAAGTTGCAACCGGCAAATCTTCCTTTCAAATCCCAAAAACTGCAATTCTTCCCCAAGTTTTGTTCTGATGGATAAAATTTCGCTAACTCAGTCATACTTATAGTATACAACAAATATCCTCCATTTTGGGCTTTTTAAAAGGTCTCAAAATTCGTATTACATCATATAAAAACCTACTAAATTTGCATTTCTTGACAAGAGGGAGTATAATTGTATTATCCTATAGTAAAGATAGGTGCTCATATGGGTACTATGCGTACAGAGAATAAAGAAGGTATTAATCGGTCTTTGGCCAGCATAGAATTAGAGAAACAAAGTTCAGAAGAGTCATATAACGAATGGCCATATCAAAATGGATCTAAGCCACATCGGAGAGAAGAAGTACTTGAGAACGTAATTGCTTTAGCAAAAGGGTGGGATCGTGTAGCTGCTGGCGGTGATATTACTGAGCAGGATAAGATTAAAGAAGAAGAATTTAAGGACATAATTGAACGGGTAGGATGCTGGACAGGTGTTATACTAAACGATGTTTATCTCCCTGTATATCCTATGGCAAAACAGCTCATGAGACAAATGGAGCACATTGTCTTTAATAAGAATGGACAGTTTTCATCTAATGGACATACAGAAAATGGTTCTGTTGATACTTCCAAATAAAATAGGGTAGGGATAGGGTTTAAAACAACTTTGGATTTAGCGTGAAGATTCATTAGTACGTCTATCCAATTCAAGATCATTATGCGAGATCTGGTGCCAAAATCGCAGTTCTCCTAAAGAAAGATGAGATAAAGGTCCCAGCATCAATTGGGCATTTTGATTATTTTCCAAAAAAACTTGACGCTCATCAGCATTAAATGCGGCAAAGCGGGTTAATAAATCGGGTATTCTACCTTTCCATTGCGAGTTAAAATATCCTTCAGGATCAAAATAAGCGTCAATATTAATATCCCCTGGTCTTTCCACCAAAGCTCTAATTTTCATTCGCTCCAACTCAGATAAATTTATTTTTAGTTGTTTTAGTTGCCACTCTTTCTCCCCGAATCTATCAACGAGAAGCAACTGCCCCAGATATAAGGCATCCTCAGGAGTAAAGGTAAGTGGTTGAGTATGGTCAAGCAGGGGAGTTGGATGATGGTTATCCGAAGGATTCATTGCGACCTCTCTTTCCCTAGAAAGAAGCGAAGTATTTCTCCATGGAGTCTCTGCCATTTGCAACAGATTCTATAGTAGATTAGATAGATTTACAAGTCATTACTTAATGCTATAATTGCCCCAAATGGGGAAACATCTGGCTATTTTTAAGGGGGAAGGGGGGAGTTTAATACTTTCCGGTAAAAAGACTATAGAAAGTAGATTTTCTAAAAGACGTGATCCTCCTTTCGGACAAATTTCTGCCAGAGATCTGGTTTATATAAAACCTTCAGGAGGAGATATAATTGGCCAATTTAGAGTAAAAAAAGTGATCTTTTATGATGGGCTGGATTTAGGGGATATTAGGGAAATCAGGGGAAAATATGGAAAGAGACTGGCTGTAGATGAAACCTACTGGAAGAAAAAGGCGGACTCCCGCTACGGTACCTTAATCTTTATCGGAGAATCTTCCCGCTTTATTACCTCACCTGTAAAAATCCCCAAAAAGGATTTAAGAGGCTGGGTGGTGTTAAATTAAAATGTTCCAATTCTAATAATCAAAAGAATTTTGCCTGCCTCTATCTCGCCTTAGGCGATGAGGTATACCTGGTCTTATTCTACTAGGGCCTCCTGTTATTTTCCTTCTGGTGATATCACCACCCGGGCGTACAGAAAATCGATCTGGATTTGTTTTAAAATTTCCGGCAGGTAATTTCTCCACCCTTGTTGGACCGGGCTCACTAGGATCTTTTGGAGGTTCATCACCTGGAAGGGAGAGATATCGTTCAAGAGCTTCTGCAAAATTTAAATCACCATCATCACCATCTTGAAACCCTGTTTCTGGATTTGACATTTTCCCAATGGTAATAGATGCCAATTAGATTGTCAAGAGGACCCGAAATAGCTATCTAGTTTGGTTATAAGAAAATGTCACTGCCACTGGTGGACACTGGATGATGTATTTACCTTCAACTTTAGCCAAAGCGTACTTCGCAAGGGATCTTCCTGTTTCATAATTATCACCAATCCCAACAGTGAGCAGTCTAAAGTGGCGGGGAAAAGGATCATTCGTTTTAATAGCCTGCATATCCTTTTGCCACTCTTCTTCGAGGTCTCCTCTGGTATATTCAATCACGCTATCAAATGTTCCATGCACAATTTCGCGGGCAAACCGGAATCGTCCTAGCTCCTTATTATCAAAGGTGGTTTGATTGCCGCTTCTATCTTGAATGAAAACCCGCTTTGTCGGATCGTTCAGGTCTCGCCAAAATAGCGCTTCCATCAGCCCCAAATGTGCTTCTTTTACCTTCCATAAGATTGCAAGATCTCTCCTTCTTGCTTCAGCAATTGTAGCTTGGAAATTTGCTGCCCTATTTTTTTCAACTGCCAAAACAAATTGTGGCATAGGCTTGCCTTCTTGTATTGGCAGTATTGTTGTGGTCATAGTTAAGCCATCACCGTTGGAAAATTTTATAGAATCTCCTGGATAGAGTGCTTCAATAGAATCTTTTAAAAGATCATCAGGTGGATATGCTTTACCCTCATCATCCCATAAAGATAATGGTTCACCTCCCAAAGTTACAGTTGAGAATGAATGATGTAGATAAACATCGGACAGTAAATAGTCAAAGCTGGTAATAGCTACTACTTTGGGTAACTCTTCAGGAAAAGGGAAAAGAGAGGGAATGCGGGCAATATCCACACCATCTATTAGTCTGACTTCAACAACAGCGTCTTTTTCCATCCTTTGATAGTTGGATTTTTTACCACCCAAAAGTTGTTTCAATTGTCGGTACCGCCCTCGATCTAAAGGATGCCCAACCAATCTTTCTATAATTTCAATACTTCCCTGATTGAGGATAACCTCTTCTGCTTCCACTTGTTGTATATATTTTGAAATATTTGGTTGAGAGGGGAGTAGAACCGTATGAGCAATCTCCGAATTCAAAAGAGATCCTTTCCAGGCACCTATCAAATTAAGTCCTCTTCCAAGACCTGCTTGAATTGACCTAATCAAGGAGGAAGATCCCCCTTTTGCTTCAATGCGACTCATCATAAGAGTCGAATCTTTATATCATATCTTAATTGGTAAGTCCATTTTTTATGGCAGCTTGGGCTGAGGAAGTGGCATAAGAGGAGAAAGAGTCCGAGAAGATCAGTTTGTCACCTTCAGGTTTGACCCTAACCAAACCTTTGGGAATATTTCCGGCAATAGCCAAATCTTTTCTGCCATCAACCGAAATTTCAATAATTCCCTCCGGTCGAGTAAATGCTTTACTCGGAATTTTGGAAAGCATTATTTTGGCAATCTTATTCCAAATCGGAGCAGCACCGGTAATACCAGAGGTCAGTTGGGGATTCATGGGGGAGTTATCAGGATTACCAACCCAAACCCCAACCACAAAATCAGTTGTGTATCCAAAAGTCAAATTATCCCTTTTCTTATCAGAAGTACCGGTTTTAACAGCCACGTTTGGTCCTAAATTAAGAAGGGAATTGGATCCGAAAGCTAAACTGCGGGCCCGATCATCGGACAAGATATTGGTAATAAGATAGACAACACCTTCTTCTAGAACTTGTTTGCCCTCATCTTTGTACTCCTCCAAGATATTGCCGGAAGAATCTGTAACTTTAATAATTGGAGTAGGTTTTTTGTAAACTCCCAGTTGAGAAAGGGTGGCATAAACCCCCATCATATCAATCATCCTGACATCCCCTCCACCCAAAGTTAAGGATAGACCAAAGCGAGAAGAATCATCAAAAGTGGTAATCCCCAAATCTTTGGCTGTTTGAATCATGCTATCCAGGCCAATTGTGGCAAGCATTTTGACAGCCGGCACATTAAATGAGCTGGCCAAAGCTTGACGGATAGAGACAGGGCCTCTGAATCTGCCATCATAATTTACAGGTGCATAAGAATTACCCCATTGATCCTTAAAAACAGCTGGGGTATCTAAGATGGTATTTCCGGGCGAGAATCCCTTTTTAAATGCAGTAGCGTAGGTGATAGGTTTGATAGATGAGCCTGGCTGTCTGATGGCCAAGGTAACATTAAAGTTGCCAAATCCGGGATAACGGTAATCTCTTGATCCCATCATAGCCAAAATCTGGCCTGTTTTGGCATCCAAAACCATGGCAGCCCCATTTTTGACATTTAAAGCAGATAATTTGTCAATTTCGGAAGAGACAATTTTTTCCACCTCTTGTTGTAAGGACAAATCCAGGCTGGTTTGGATTTTAAGTCCCCCTTGAGATATTACCCTCAGTCCATATTTTTGAGCCAATAAATCTCGTACATAAAATACAAAGTGAGGAGCCTGGATATTGTTAACAGGCGGCCTTAAGGCCAAAGGCTGACTTAAAGCCTGCTCTTTTTGGGTTTGGGTTATATATCCTTCTTCCAGCATTCTTTGTAGAACCTGTTCCTGCCTGATTTTTGAAAGAGTTGGGTTTGTACCATAAGGGGAAAACTGGGTGGGGGAGGCAGGTAGTCCTGCCAAAAAAGCACTTTCCGAAAGATCTAGATCTTTGGCCCCTTTACCAAAATAAGTTTGCGAGGCAGCTTCAATGCCCCAGGCAGGCCCACCGTACGGAGCTTCATTAAAATACATCTGAAGAATTTGATTTTTGGAATAGATCCTTTCCGCCCAAAAAGCCAATATGATCTCTTTAATTTTTCTGGAAATAGTCTTTTCGGGCGTCAGCAGGCTATTTTTGATCAGTTGTTGGGTGATGGTCGATGCTCCTTCTTGGTAGCCTTGGGCGACATTATAATAGACTGCTCTGGCTATGGCCAATGGATCAAACCCGGGATGGCGGTAAAAGTTTTTGTCCTCAATGGCAATGGTGGCTTGAATAAGAAAGACAGGTAAATCTTCCAGTTTGACTAAGTAGCGGTTTCTGCCTTCATAAAGACGGTAAAGCAATTTTCCACTTCGATCATAAAACTCGGTGGTGAGTGGTTGCTGGGGAGTGATCAACCTGTCAGGAGAGGGAAGCTGGTATGCTGCAGTTAAGATGAATGAGGTGTATAAAAAGACTAAGGTTACCAAAATGATAAAGGCAAAAGAGGCTTTAATTTTCAATGGGATTTTGGCCCAAATATTTTTATTCAGCCTTCTTAAATAAAAGGGAATAAAGGGAGTAGTTCTGGGCCGGCCACGGTGGCGAGATAATTTCAAATTAAGAAGTGATTTTATAAAGATATTAATAATGTTAATAAAAGACTTAACAATATTTAGGGGTATGGAACCAATCTTAACCAGGATAAATTGAATCAAAAGAAGGACAACCTTGAGAGGATAAGGTGTTAAACTGGTTGTGCCTGCTCTTTTCCTTGCCATGATTGACTCTTTGGTTAAACAAAAGATTTGACTTTGATCCGGGCAAGAATAGCGAACTGAATCAGCAAGCTTATTTTAAATAATTCTTATGTGCGTATAAAGTATCTCTTTTAGTATCAAATAATATCAAATAATGTCAGATTAACTAAATGGAACTAATTTTGTGAATCATTACTAAAAATTGTCTTGGCATATTCCAGGTACTGGGGATAGCCTTGTTTCTCCATATAATACCACCATTCCGCTCCCCACAAATAAATTTGAGGAAAATTGGTCTCTTTGGCATATTCAAAATTGCCTTTAAGTTTGTTGATAGGCAGCTGTTTATTAAGCTTTGCTGCACTGACCTCGGTGATGGTGACACCCCGGGCCAACCAGGGTTCTGCCTGAAGTTCGGAGATGATGGTCGTGCTGTCTTTATTTGCGGAGAAGATGCGAACCAAATTATCCTTTAAGGTATAAAAGATCGGCGGTAAGGGATAAGTTAGCTGCCCAAAGTAGGGGGACCAAACCTGCCTGTAAAGTGTGGTGCCGAAAAGATCGGACAATTTGATGGGATCGATCCACAAAGATAACTCCCCGGCATCTGTTATTAAAATGGGTCTTTGGTCGAGAGCTTTAACCAAATCAATTTCCTGTTTGAGGAATTGCCCATCCCTAAGCTCAGGGTCACAAATGCCCCAGTTAAAAAGAGGCTCATTCTCCACCTGCCAGGTAGTGATATTGGTAAATTGTTTGAAATATAAAATTTCCCCCTTTAAAAGTTTCAGAACTCTCATCTTCTTTTCCGAACCGGTTAAACTATTGACCCAGGAAGGTGGGTAGCATTCCGGCCATCTGGGCTGTTTATATCCCACCACCAAGATTATCTCCACCTTTTTCTTTAAAGCCTCATTAAGGTAAAAGTCTAAAGCGGAGAAGTTAAACTGATCCGGGTAAATTTCCACTTCATCCCAATAAACAGGCAGCCTTAATCTTTTCACCTTCAGCTCATTAAGCACATTAAGATAGACGATCTCAGGATCAAGTCCCAGAGACTTAGCATATCTGGGAGAAAAGCTTAAGCCCCATTTGGGTAATTGGTCAACCTTTGCGGTGCCGCTGGTAGGAGAAAAAGCCAAGATATAAAGACCGGATACTATTAAAACGATACCGACCAGCTTGGCCAAAAAGAAAAGGGCACGTTCTTTTTTAAATACATCGGGAAATTTTTTGGATAAAACCAAAACAAAGATAAGTAGAAAGATGTACTGGGTGCCCTGAAGGGAGTTGACCAAGGCAGGATTAGCAAGAGAGATAGAGAAAGTTAAAAGTAGTTCTGAGGCGCCACCGAAGATTTGTCCAACAATAAAAATAAGCCCCATCTTGCCGGCCAGAGACAGAGGATGAGAGCCCGACTGAAAAATTTTTCTTCTTAAGAGGGGAGTTAACAAGATGACCAACCCCAGAGGCACCAAGATCAGTCTGGACCACACCAAAACTGTCAGGAAATTCTCCAGAAGATAAGCTTGGCGAAGAAGGATATATGAGATGGCAAAAAGGAATGAGGAGATTACCTCAAAAGCAATTTCCCAAAGAGTGAGTTTGCCCTTCCAGTCGCCCATGGTTAAAAAGATAAGTCCGGCAATTAAAAATCCCACTGCCCAAATTTGATTAAGGGACAGTTTTTCCGTGAAGGAGGTCATCATCAGTAAAATTAAAGGGGTGAGGGTACCAATTGCCGGGATGACTCTTTGGACTTGACCCGACCTTAAGGCCTTGAACATAAAATATGCTCCCCCAGTCCAAAGCAAAGTTGACTGGGATGATAAGATAAACACTAAAGGAGAGGGTATTTTGGTAAAAGGCAGGATCAGTATGGCCAAAAGAGAGACTAAACTGATGTAGAAGATATAAATTAGGGGATCGATCAGGGATTTAACCAAGATCAGTTTGTTAATGGTGACTGAGACACTGTTTAAAAAGTATGCAAGAATGGTAAAAGGGATATGATTCATGGATGGGATTTTCTGGCCAGAACTTCTTTAGCTGTAACTGTGTGTCCGATAAACCGCATCAAATTATGAGGGATGCCCCCTCTGGCAATAATCTCAGCATAAACTTTGGCAGAAGGACGGATGATTCTTTGCTGTGTTTGATAATCTACTTCAACAAGGCCGAATCTGGGTTCAAATCCCATCTGCCATTCAAAATTATCAATCAAAGACCAATAGAAAAAGCCTCTCACATTTACCCCCACTTTGATGGCTCTGGCCACTTCCTGCAAATAGGTGATTAAAAACCTATTTCTTCTATCATCATTGGTGGAAGCTATGCCACACTCTGTAATATAAATGGGCAGATCATCAGACAGATCGGTTAAAACATCAAAAATACCTTCCGGAAAAACCTCCCAGCCTAAATCGGAAATGTCATGAGTTTGAGCCGTGGTGTTTACGGCTTGAGGCAGTAGCATTCTGTGTTTAAAACGGACGTGAAAGTAGTAATTTATTCCCAAAAAATCATGAGTCTTGCCTGTTAAGAAATAGAATAAATGATTGATAAAGATATCATTTAAGGAAACAGCCAGTTGTTCTATGATGGAGTGTTTGTGATAAGGTTCAAAAGATAGGATATTGTTGGCCATACCGACTGGTTTGCCCGCCGGGAAACTTTGATGCAAAAAATTGTACACCTTTTTGTGGGCCGAAGCCAAATTAAGAAAGGATTTGATTTGTCCCCAAAGACTCCTTTTGGCATTAGGCCACTGCCTGGCTATATAAGTTTCATAAATATAAACACCCGGTTCATTGATGGTCACCCATAAGTCAACATAGTCTGCAATCTCCGGTACAATTTTGCGCACAAATCTCTCAAAATACTTAACAGTTTGGCCGTTTTCCCAGCCTCCCTCATCTGCCACCCACTTTGGTAGGGTAAAGTGCCAAAGGGTCAGCATCACCGTGAAACCGCGCTGCTTTAAGGCTTTTAAGACCTTTTTGTAGTGTTCAATTTCCTTCTCATTGAACTGACCTTCATGAGGTTCTATCCTTGACCATTCAATGGATAAGCGGTGAGCATTGTGATTTAAGGATTTGGCCAGATCAAAATCCTGTTCATAGAGATGATACTGATCGCAGGCTTGCCCTGAGCGTAAGTCAAAGGGCTTGCCCTGCTCCCATGCCCACCAGTCATTATGGACATTATTACCCTCCACCTGGTGGGCAGAGGTGGCTGCTCCCCATAGGAAACCTTGAGGGAATTTTAAAATTCCATGATCATGTTTTGGTTCTGGCTTCAGGGGCATAATTTTATCTTAACCTAGAGTTTGGGGATGTGTAAAGAGAGACAGCTAAGCTACTTCTTCATTTGAAAGATTGTTTTAAAGTTGTTATTGTTAGATTATGTTAAAAATCCTGCTCCCCCTTTTGGTGGTTTTGGTTTTGGCTGGAGGGCTAATTTATTTTAGATTCTTTGTCTCCAGTTCCAATGTGGTTTCTCCTGCTTCTTCCCAAACTACTAAGGAAGTTTTCGACGAACCTATTGAAGTGCCGAAAACTTTGCCTGAGGCTTCGGTGGAGGATAATGTTAAGGCTCTGGAAAAAACTGTCACCGATTTAGTTTCTGAGGTTAACGATCTGAAAGCTGCCCCCCTAAGTCAAAATCTTGATCAAAGACTAAAAGGAGTTGAAGCGGTAGTCACAGAGCTTAAAGTGAGAGTGTCAAATTTAGAAAAAGGGGAAACTACTACCCAATCAACCAGCTCAAAGTCTGCCACAGCTTATATTCCTTTAGGCTCGGGGGGTGGAGGTGGAGATAGAGATTGGACAAGCAATGCTAATTATCTGGTCACTATTGATCCAGCTGAATACCCGGGGTATGCCAACATGCAGCTGGAAGTCAATTTTAGACTGACCCAAAAGTCAGGTACTGCCTACGCCAGGTTATTTAATGTGACAGACACCAGCGCTATCAAGGGGGAAGTTTCCACCACCTCAGATGCTTTTGGTTGGCAGACCACCTACAATTTTACCTTGCCCTCCGGCAAAAAGACATATACCCTACAGATTAAAAGCACAGAGGGGGTGGAGATTCAAATTCAATCTGCCAGAATCAGAGTTAATTTTTAATATTATTTGGTTGGTTGGAAGGTTTGTAGCATGGCGGTAAAGGTTTGGACAATAGCATCTTCTGGAAGATATCTGAATTCTATTTCAATAACGTCATCACCGGAAGGAATAAGATATATTTCTATATGAAGGTTATCTTCAGTACCCGCAAATTTTTGTACCTTGAGGCCGTTTAAAGTGATTTCTGATCGGGAAAAGGAGGCAGGCGAGGAGGGCGCAGTGGATAAGTATTGGATGGTCATCACTCCATCCGGATAGCTTTTTTGAGCAGCGGAATCAAAAATATCCAAACTGGTGGCTGTTTCCAAAGTTTCCTTGCCAGATGTGGGAGTGACATTAATTATGGTGGCCCAAAAAGGCGGATATTTGATGGAATAACCGTATTTAGTATTTTCGTATGTTTCCCAATCAGGACCTACCTCAGTAGGATAGTTGGTTTGAGTATTGACCTCGGGTAAAAATTGGTTGGTAAGTGTTAATCCTGAATTTGGGGTGGGAGAGGGAGTTGGATTTGTTCTTCTTGAAAGAAAGATGCCAATGGCAGAAACTACAACTATACTGACTAGAACTAGACCTATTAATATTAGCTCTTTTCTCACGCCAATTATTTAATATGTTTATTCTCTTTCTGTCAAGTTCTGTCAAGCATGGGCGCCAGGACTTAAACCTGGAAAAAATAACTTGACAAGTTGTCAAGAAAGTTGTTTAATTGTATCTAATATGTATCAAATGACTGTAGGACAGTTTAAATCAAAATTCTCTGAAGTGTTGATGAAAGTGCTCAAAGGCGAGAGTATTGGTATCACCTATGGCAAAAACAAAAAAAAGGTAGCTGCACTAGTGCCATATCAGAATCTTAAGCAAACAAAGTTTAAAATAGGATTGTTAGAAGGTAAAGCTTCTTTTAAAATACACAGTAGTTTTAAATTGACAGATGAGGATTTTTTAAAATCGTGAATTATCTTGTTGACACACATACATTTTTGTACGTTTTATTTTCTTCCAAAAAAATTACCAAAAAAGTCAGAGATATTTTGTCTGATCCGCAGTTAACAAAAATGGTCAGCGCCATAACTTTTTGGGAAATCTCTCTTAAATATTCACTTGGAAAACTCGATTTGATAGGTATATTGCCGGATAAACTGCCGTTCGTTGCCAAGGATAGCGGTTTTGAGATCTTAAAGTTGGATGCAGAAATAGCAGCTTCTTTTTATAAACTGCCTAAATTTGGAGACAAAGACCCATTTGATTGTATGCTGGCCTGGCAAGCTATCAGTAAAGATTACTATTTACTCACTCAAGACCAGGATTTTACTGACTACAAAGATTACGGTTTGAATGTAGTCTGGTAAAAATTATTTCTCCCATTGCTTTGGCTATCGCTCCACCTACAGCTTCTTTGCTTAATTATTTTCTTGAGTTCGTCAGCTATGTTATTTATGCACGCCCTGATAAACTATGTTGGAAGTTATTATAGGGAAAATCAAGATTTAGTTAGCTAGTCGCTTCTACCCCAAATCACTATAGGTTTGATTATTGACTTCAGGTATGTTAAAATATGGACTTATGAAGGAGCAAGACAAGACAAACATCATAACGGGCTTGGATGAGTTAGCAAAACGTCCTACAACCCCACCTTTATATGATGAGGGGGAACGCAACAGAGAATATGAGTCATTTGTTGATGCTGTAAAAACTGCTTATTTCCGACCATTTTTTTTAAGCGATCAAGATGAAAAAAGATTCTGGAATTTAACCCAAAAATTGGATGAACTCAACACTTTATGTACACAATTGGCATCTGAATTTAATAGATTTGGTGGTGTGGGACTAACCGTGGGAATGGTTCAAACTACCCACGGTTTAGTGGCAGGAGCAGGACTGGTCAACGAAACAGTAGTTCAGGAATTACAAAGATTATCTAAAAGAAATCAATTTGAAGAAAAATTTAATGTACTGGCTCCATTAATGTCTTTTGGGAACTTTATAGTCAACACAATCGAGATAAATGGAATTTCTCTAAGAGACTTTGTTAATTTCCACAGCAAGAGAACTTCACCAATACCTTATTTAGACTTTCTACTTAAAGCAGCTTTAGTTGATGGTGATGTTAATCCCGGTTCTTACCAGCAAGCTTCAGATGAAATTTTCCAACAAAACCAATCCTACCCAAAGGCTGCCTTTCCCAACATGACTAAGCAAGCAATTGGGGTTTTACCAAATACAATCGGTTCTATGTCAACAACAGATGGCCTAGAATTTGTTGATATTTCACCTCAACTACCGCCACTTCTAAGAGAAGCAGCTAAGATGTCGAAATTACTTTGTGATAAGGTGATTGAGATAAAGAAAGCAGTTAAGTCCATACTATTTAATCCTAATTCTCCTGGATATTTTGAACTAAAAACTTATTTTGAAGAGAAACTACGATTAGATAATAAGACTATCCGAATACTAACTTTGCAGATCATGGGCTTGAATAGATACGATTCTATCTTTGATATATATCGTCGATCTCAAAAAATGATAAAAGAAGGAAAGGAAGATACTTTTTACCAACTTTTGATAGATTCAATAATGGAATATGCTCAGGAAGCTTCCCAATTTAAAATAGTAACTAAAGATGATATGCCTACTTTTTTGGATACTACTCCCATGCCTGATAGATTTAAGGAGGTGATTCCCTCAACAAGTCAATTTTGGGCCATTCTGGCAAAGTTGCCAAAGGTGGCATTTCAAAGAGATTATGAAATTGATCCAGAAAAAATTAATTGGGGTAATTTATATCCCCCTCAGAGTTTAATAGTGGGTTTTGATCAGTATAATCCTAAAAGATTTGCCTGCATATTAAATTATGAAAGCGACACAGGAGAGGAAGCAGAAGTCGCACTCATCGTAGACACATCAAATAATACCATCGAATGGAACATTTTAGATGACCCGAAAATTGAGGATGAGGAGGAAGTTAAGATGTTTCAGGATGAGTTAATGGTGAAGACAATGAATATTCTTTGGGTATTGCGCCAGCAAGTAGAAGAGGAATATGGAATTTCCACAAAATCAGGTTCAACAGTAGTTGTTCAACCAAGTCAACCAATAAAAAGAGAAAGATTTGTTGATTCCATCTATGGATTGAGAAAGGAAGTTAGGTCTGAGCAAAGACAACAGGCATCCCCAACTTCTTTTATCAACTTATCTTTTGCTCAGTTATCTGAGCGTCCAGGTATCAAACATCAAATTGTTATACCGGAAGATGAAAAATTAGATGATTTGTTAAGACATGTGTCAAGCGTTGATAAAGAGATAATTGGGAATGCTATAAGAGAGTATAACGAAAAGGGAACTGGTGCAAAATGGGGACCTTTAAGAACTCCTAGCCACGATGGTACACCAAGATTTAAACTCGTAATTGGTTGTACCGTACCAAAAGGAGCAAGAGTTTTACTTAGAGAATTGGATTCTGATAATGGTAGCAGAACATTTGAAATATTAGATGTACGATATAGAAAAGATATATACAGATTAAACAAACTATAAATTTAAAAGCAGGGGCGGGAGGAGTCGAACCTCCGACCGCTGGTTTTGGAGACCAGTGCTCTACCAACTGAGCTACACCCCTTTGTATGATGTATTATATAACAAAGATGGATATTATTCCTGAGCTGAATGATAAACAATTAGATAGGCTATCTGAGTTTTTATCTAATTTATCTTTGGTTTCTGTAGCGTCATTAGTAATACCAAACATATTCAGAGTTGACAAGTTTAATGTATTTGACCTAACATTAGGATTAGTACTAACAGCAGCATTCTTATTACTGAGCATGATTCTGATAAGGAAATAATATGAGTGAATTACAATCTTTCTATCTAATTTTAGCAATCATACTACTGGCCATCTCTATAGTTGTTGCCCCCACTCTTTGGAAAAAGGAAAAACGCAGCAAAAAATAAGGACCTTCGCAAAAACGTAACTACTTTCCAATTTTAACTTCAGTATGTTCGGTTTGTCGGCGGCAGTGTTTACAAAATTTGTTCAATATAAGCCGATCTTTACTGTTTGTGGGGTTTTTCGAACTGGTATAATTCCTGTTTTTACAAACAGAACACTGTAAAATAAATAATTGTCTTTTACCTTTTTTAGCCATAGGGGGAAGTATATCCTATTCTTTTAAGTTAGTCCAGGAGTGGGTGAAAAATAACACCATTAGGGCTCCTGCTATGGAAAGAAGATAACTTAAGAACTGATTTTGGGGAAAAAGATATAAATCCATCAGTCCCCAAAAACCTCTCCAAAACAAAACCAGCGCTATTCCCAGCAAAAGATAATATAGATATTTGTGCTTTTTCCTAAAAGTTTTTAGCATTAATTCAAATATATCACAATGGAGCCGACGGCGGGGATCGAACCCGCGCTCTCTTCATTACCAATGAAGTGCTTTGCCACTAAGCTACGTCGGCGCTTCGCTTGACGTATCTTGCGATAGTTCCACTTCGTGTAATAACTATCTAAAGCTACGTCGGCGCTACAAAGATTTTAGCATACTTTAAAGTATGCTATATTGAGACAAAATGAAACTTAAACTTAGACTGCCTTTTAATGGTTTTTTTCCGGTTACTTTTCCCTTTGGGGATCAATCGGATAATAAAGAAATCAAAAAGAAATTTGCCCAATGGGGTATCAAAGGTCATCATGGGATAGATTATGGACTGTCAGAGGGAACTGAAGTTTTATCATCTGATCGAGGAAAAGTCATCCAGTCCTCTGACAGTGGGGAGTGGGGGATATCTGTTACTCTCCAACACCCCTGGGGTATCAGTATTTATGCTCATCTTCAATCATCCAAAGTAAGTGTTGGTGATAAGGTCAAGATTGGGGAAGTGGTTGGGCTCTCAGGGAAGACAGGTGCTGCTTTTGGTGAACACCTCCATTTTGGCATTAAATTAAAAAAGCCCGATTTATACAATGGCTATTTGGGATTTATTGACCCCAGCCCGTATTTTAGGATGAGCAAATAACAAGTATAGTTTCGGTGGGACTTAAGAGCGAGATATTTGACAACCTCCTAATTTACATGTAATGCTTAAGTTAACTATTAAAGAAAGGGGGTGAGAGATTTGGATCCGTTGCCTCTTTTTCAAACTGATTTTATGCGCTTTATAGTGCTTTTAGTGATGGCTGACTGGTTAGTTGGGGTGGGAGTATCATTGGCCAAAAATACCTTTAGGTTGTCAAAGGTGGCCCACTACCTACATGATGCAGTATTACCTTATGTATTCGTATTTGCCGTAGTTGAGCTGGTTGGAGTGGCTCAGCCAGATTTGGCATTTATAGTGCCGGCATCATTTGTTCTTATTGCTGCCACCTTGGTGGGTAATATTGTGGCAAACTTAGCCCATGTAGGCTTACCAGTACCGAAATATTTAAGGAAAGAATAAAAATTGTCCAATATTCGGTATTTTGGGAGGGTAGTTTATTGATAATGTTATTTAAACCCTCCTTTAATTCTGGGTCTTTTGTCTCTGCTAATAAATGTTTTTTTAATACCTTCGGATATGTGTCATGTGATGAACCCTGTGTAAGCCAATAATTGACTAAACTTAGTAATTAAGGTATAGTCTGAAGGCGATGAGTCAATCCGAAGGTAAAGAAGTTATTTCCTATGAGCAAGCTTTAATAGATAATGCAGGCTATCTTCCTAGAGGAGCAATTAAGATTCTTAGCAATGGCCGAAAACCTCATGTACCTCTACCAGTACCAGAATTTGAAACAACTAACGGACAATTAAATCCTTATGATTCCATCCTAAAAGATAGACCAAAAATTGATCCTGGGAATTTGCTTGCTGATTTTAAAGCAAGAACAGGTTTTCGAGAGAGAAATGGGCATATTCAAATAGTGAAAGATGTCATTGGAGTAATACGGAAACTGGCAAACGGGGAGATAGAAACTTATGAAGGGAAGCTTAAAAAAGAGGAAGAAAAAGGTCACACTGAGGCAGCTTCTTATGGTGAGGGAAACCTAGGAAGAAATCGGTTCATAGAAGTTGCAACCCATTGGAACTTTTTTGCAGGTTCTTTTGGAGCGGTAGTAGGAGAAAAGATAAAACTGGCAGCTGAATTGGCAGGCAGAAAGAAACAACCGTTAGTTGGTATCTTCTCTTCTGGAGGCGCAAGGCAACAAGAAAACATACCCGCTCTTTTACAGATGACCAGGACTGTACATTCACTGGAAAAGTTTAAGCAAGAAGCCAAAAGGCCCTTCATTGCTGTTTTATTGCATCAAGTTTGGGGAGGTTTATCAGCCAGCGTAATTCCTAGGGCAGATGTGGCAGTTGCCGTAAGAGGAACTAATTTTGGTTTTACAGGTCCAAGAGTAATTGAAAGCTATACCTATGAGCCAGTTCCAGAAGGAGCACAAAGCGCAGAAGCAGGATTTAGGAATAGGACAATTGATATGATTATTGAAGATAAAGAGGCGCTCATTCAATGGCTGGAGAGGTTTTTAAAAATGGATGCTAATATAGAAAAATCTAGGGGTGGAAAGGTAAGACAAAGTCTATTAGATTTACCTCCAATAAAATCCCCCAGAAGAGGGCGTTATCCTTTTGATAAGAAGGGCTTTTTTACTCCAGTGTTTGATGATCAAAGTGATGGATATATTGATGGTGAAGTAAGATTAGAGCAGCGAAAAGATAATAAAAGTTTATATGATAGATATATGATCACTAAATCGGATCCAAGAAGACCGGACACAGAGTACATTTTAACAAACGGTTTCACAGATGTTGTTCCTCTATATAGCGTGGAGGTGGAGAATGATGTCATACATTATCCAGCTATTATAGCGGCCTTAGCCAAGCTTGGAGAACAACCTTTTCTGGTAATAGGTAACCAACCATCTTATCAACGCATGAGTGATGGAAGAATTGTGAAAATTCCCGCCAGTCCAGCTCCACCTGATTATCTTTATGTTCAAAGAATGCTAGATCTAGGGGAAAGAAGGGGAATACCGGCTCTCTTTTTAACTGATACCTTAGGGGCAAAGCCTACTCTTGATGCTGAAATTGATGATCAATCAAGAAAAATATCCGACACAATTCTAAAAACAAATTCTTATCAGCCTCCAACAATAGCTTATGTCATAGGTGCTTTGGGTAGCGGTGGCGGATTGGCAACAACGCCTATCGCTGATTATTTAGCTATGACTGAGAATTCATGGGCCAGCGTGGCTGAACCAAATTCTGCCACTACTATTTTATATAATGAAGCTAATCCTAGTCTGGATAAATTAGTGATGACTATGGAAAGCATGCGTATCACCGCAAAAGATCAGTTAGAACTCAACTTAATAGATGCAGTAATTCCAGAACCTCAAGGTGGTTCTGAAGAGGATCCCTTAAAGGCAGTAGAGTTAATTAGAAATCATACTGCAAAAATATGCTATAATTTGCTTGGTCAATTAAATCGGCGTAGATTATCAACAAGAAAGCATAAGATTAATAATGCAGTAGGTTTCACACTTAAAGGTATGGAGCAAGAAGAAGAGTAATTCTGAATCAGAACCGAACTCGAGATTTTAAATTCTGAGCCGACGGTGGGAATCGAACCCACGACTCCTTGTTTACAAAACAAGTGCTCTAACCGCTGAGCTACGTCGGCAAAGGAAGAATCCTCTTGAAAATTGCTGTATAACTTTGTAAATAAATTCTATCACAAAAAAACCGGGAACGAGATTGAAGTAATTGGACAAATCTGCAACCTGTCTATAATTTGCAGTCACCAGTTTTTAGAATTTGTCCAAAAAATTATAATAACTCCCTACGCTAGCCGTTGGCAGAAGTTTTTCCCCCTGGGAAAAAAGTGGGAATCCTGTGGGATCCTGTACCAGACGGTACAAGGATGCCAACTTCGGATCAACCCAAGACTTAACAAACAGTGGAGGAAAAATATCTTCGGCTATTAACGTGCAAGGTAGGGATGCCTTTTGGGCAGTCATCCTTTAGGCCATCTACTTTAAATGTCCTTTAGGATAATTTTATATTAGTACTAACTAATGGGTTTGTCAAGTGCACCAAAAATTAAGTGATTGTTATTGCTTCTTTTATAATCTGCGTTAATGGTTTTAACAGATCACCCTCTACCAGGCTACTGGCATGAGCATACAGGCCTAAAATGCCAAATGGATAACCATAAGTTTCGCCTGCAACTGTTTCTCCAAAGGTTTTTTCCATGTTCTCTGTTGGTGTCTTCAGAGAGTCCCTTAGTATCCTCTCTATTTCTTCTAAATTTTCAGATTCACAAGCCGCATCCAGCTCATCAATATGAGCAAGTTGGGCTTCAGTTAAGAGAACATATCTTGAAGCGGACAATCGGGCATAACGGGTGAACCCTCCACCATATTTATACTCTAAATAGGTGGCAATCCGTTCAGCTGCCTGGGATGGTAGCTTTGCAGCCAGTAAAGGAGATATTTTTCTAATGAACAATCCGTGTATAATATGTGCAACTTCGTGGGTAACATGTCTTGATATCATACCCTCAGGTAGTAAAAGTGTTGCGCCTACCGCACTTTTTCCTTCTGCATCTATTAGAGCTAATAGGGCTGTTGAGGGGATGGCTACTGGCTGATTTCCTAAAAATCGAACATCTTCATCATCATATTTAATCCCTTCTTTTTCTGCGATCCTTTTAAGCATTTCCTTAGGTTCCAAAATTTCTCTTCCATCTTCCTCATCAAGTAATCTTGCTGCCAAGGCAAAAGCGGCAAAGGTTTGCTGATGAACTTCGGGAATACCTCCCTCTTTTACCAATTCCTTTATTTTCTCCTCAAGTATTTCCTGATTGTTATCTTCCTGGAAAAAACTCACAGCCCACTCTGAGCGTGTCTTTACTGATACTTTATCCTGTCCCATCATGTTGAAAAAATCCTGAAATGAGTCTATTCCGAATGCTTTGAGCTTTTTATATAAATCAAGCATTAATTCTGCCATTGGTGATAAAGAAGATCCTTCCACAGCCTTTTTAAAAGCATCATAATCACTCAAGTTGTCTATTGTGCCGGTAAAATATTGCCTTCTAAGTTGAGAAAGCGGTAATCCATCCTCTTTTACTTTTATTTTGTTACCATCCCAACCCTCATTACCCCCTTTGTCTAATGTCTCACGTACCATGCCATCTACGAAGATTGTGGGTATAAGCCTTGCCTCAGCTGCCATAATTTGATATCTTTCTTTTTCTAAAAGGTTTTTAGTTTCTTCTGCCTGCCTTTTAAAAGACTCTGCACTATAGGTACTGTATTGGGCAATTTCCAAATCTTGTTCTGAAGAGGATGGGAAACTAAACTCCTCCTCACTCCTTTTAGGGATCTCCAAAGAGGTATCTTGCATGGCTTTATAAATTGAGGGAGGAATGTGTTCAGGTGATAATTGATCAATCTCAAGATCATCAGCAATAGATAGAAGTGTAGTAAGAAGATCACTTTTAACTATCTGACGGACAATTGCTTTATGAATTATCTCATTGTTGGATTCATCTTCAGAAATCTCTAGGGCCAATCTAAGCTCGGATGATAAGGGAGGAGGGTCTTCTGGAGTTACAGATAATGATTCAGGCATAGTAATTAAGTTGGTAATATAATAGTTTATACCAAACCAAACTAAATTTCAAAATTATGCTCAGATATTTCAAGGATAGACCTCCATTATTTTTTATTTATTTAACTATTTTTATAAATATTGTGGGGTTTGGCATGGTTTTTCCGCTTTTACCTTTTTATGCCAAGCACTTTAATGCCTCGGAAAGCACCATCGGCTTTTTGGCAGCCTCTTTTGCCATTGGTCAATTTTTATTTTCTCCCATTTGGGGCAGGCTTTCCGATAGATTTGGCAGAAAACCGGTCATTTTGACTTCTCTGGCAGGTTTGAGTGTAACATTTTTGGTCTTTGGTTTTGCCCAAAATCTTTTGTGGCTTTTTGTCTCCAGATTTTTACAAGGGGTCTTTTCCGGGGCATCACTGTCTGTTGCTCAAGCTTATGTGGCGGATGTAACCACTAAAGAAGAAAGAATTAAGGGCATGGGTAATTTAGGGGCATCTTTGGCCCTGGGATTTATTTTTGGTCCGGCAATTGGAGGATTCTTATCAAATATCACTATTTCTTTCCCATTCTTTGCCGCAAGCTTGATGGCTGCCGTCAATTTCATGTCTGTTCAGTTTTTATTGCCTGAATCGCTGACTGAAAAGAGGGAAAAGTTGATCATCAAAGAGGGCTTTTTAAATTTCAATAAGATGTATCAGGGTCTAAAAGGAGAATTAAGCTCTCTTTTTATTTTAATCTTTCTTTGGTCCTTTGCTTTGTCTAATAATGAGGTGGCAGTGCCCCTTTTTGGATATGAATTTTTAGGGATAAACACCACCACCATTAGCATATTTTTTAGCGGCATGGGTTTGATGTCAGCTTTTGTGCAAAGCATGCTTGTTTATAGGGTGGCTGGTATCATAGGTGAGCATAAGACAGTGATTTTGGGAATTGCCATTATGGCTGTGACACTGCTTTTGATGCCTTTTTCTAAAATAGCACTTGCCATGGGCTTTTTGATGGTTGGTTTTGCTTTAGGTTCTGGATTATCAAGACCAACCATTGGCTCTTTAATTTCCAAGGAAACTAAAGAAGGGCAGGGAACTACCATGGGGGTCTCATCTGCTTTTGAGAGCATGGGCAGGATTTTAGGCCCCCTTTTGGGTGGATGGATTTTTTCCACCTTTGGATATCATTCTCCGTTTACTTTCTCTGCTTTAATTCTTTTTGTGACCTTAATTTTTGTAGTCCGCCAAAAACATTTTCTAAAACCTTAATGTCCTTGACTTCAGGAACAAAGTTCAGTAAACTATAGGGTAAGTATGAATTTAGTAGAACAAAAACTGCAGTGGATACCCATTATAGAGATGGTTCCAAAGGATAGTATCGGCTTTACTCTTATCTCTGAGATTTCTGGTTTGGGAGGACGTTTGAGGCCAAAAACAACATTTAGTAAGCTCCTAGAAACCTTATGGCCAGCAAATAAAGCTTTACTATCCGAATTACAAGGTAGAAATATAACTATAGTTTATGAGATTCTGTCTCTTCCTGATGATCAACTTTCCTCATTTGCCAATAAGTTTCGGGTTAGAGAAAGACTTAAGGAGTATCTTGAAGGACAGAGGCTGACTCCGCATGCACGAGTTTTGGAAGCTGCTTTCGGCGAACAACAGTATCCAGTTCCTCCAGAGAGTGAGGGTGAAATTGTCGGTGCGGTTGGGGAGAAGGTCGCCACATTACCTGAAAGAGAACAAAGAGTATTAAGACTTCGTCTTGGGCTTGATGATGGCATCAGAAGAACACTTAAAGAAATTGGTAGTCCTGAGCATATGGGGCGCAAGATTGGAAGAGAAGGGATTCGTGTAATTGAAGCCAAAGCCTTGTGGCATCTTCGATCCCGTTCCCATTGGGAAGATTTAACTGGTTACCTTAGTTTACCTGAGGAAAATTTGGGACGGGAGTTTCTTGGAGCAGTCTTTATGAAAGATCTCCCCAAATTTCCTTATTTGTCTGTTAGAAATCTTGATCTTTCCGACACAACAAAAGAGGAAGTAGCAAACATATCCATACACTCTTTAGATGATTTGGTTAAGGTTAACCTTCAAGATGTTACTCTATCCCAAAAAGCCCGTGGTGAATTGGGTAATGAACTTAAAAAGATGGCCGATAAATATTACAGGCAACAAGAGGAGGAAGAAAGGAGAAGGAAAAAAGAGGAGCAGCAAAAAGGGTTGGAAAGACAGAGGTTGCTTGATGAGTGGGAATCTCGGCCAAAGCTTAACAATCTGATATCAGAAATTATACTGAGTCCTGAACATATGGAATTGTTAGGGAGCATACGGCTATCTGAGCTTGGACTTTCTACTCGTGTTTACAATTCTATACAAAGAGAGCTGAATCAAAAGATACCCTTTCTTATTAAGGGTTTGCTTCCAGAAGAAACAACACTGGTTGAGCTATTAAATTTTTCAATAAAAGATTTAGCTGACATACGTGGCATAGGTGTAAAGGGAGTAGTTAAATTGGGAGAGAAACTTGGATATAAACTAGAGCAACTACTTGAACAGGAAGGTATTAAGAGTCAAGTTAATTTACTATTTGAAAGACAAATAGCCAGACAAACAGTGGAAGTAAAGTTTAAGTCTGAGGTTCTTTTAATAAGGAATAGGATTAAGGAAGCAGCTGGCCTTGGTTTTACTACTCCAAAGCAGATTCACGAATGGCTGATTCGTACTCATAGAGATAAACGAATATCTGATGTTCGTATTAACAGTTGGGTTATCGGAGCGATGATTGAGTATGTTCTAAGCCATCCAGAAATTGAAGCCTATCCAATTTAAAAGCCTAAAAACTTACTTAACTTCCTTAGTAATGTGTTAACTTTGTGGTTCCTACAATGTGGTCCCTACAAACAAGTATTGACAAAATGTATATTCAAGTGTACATTTAAAAGGTATGCAATATATCACTACCACTGAACTTAGAACAAAATCAAGTAAGGTTGTTCATACCCTTAAAGAAGGGGGTACCCTGCGTTTGATCCATCGCTCTAAGGTGATTGGAGAAATTCTACCTACATATGAACCAAAACCATTTGATCCAGACGCATTTGAGAAGTTCTTAGACAATATCAAGCCTAAAAAAATAATATCTAGAAAGGATCGTGAAAGAGTCTACAGAAAGCACATGATGGAAAAATATGGCAAAGATCTTTCTTGATGCTAATATCTTCATAGACTTGGTGGAGAAACGTAAATCCATTGATAGTAAGAAGCTGCGCATTCATGATTTGTACCTCTCACCCTTATCAGTGCATATTCTTACCTATCTCTATAAGTACAAAATCCCGGATGAACGTCTGGCTGATATAGATAGATTTTTTAAATTGGTTTCTTTTGATACTGAATTGACCGTTAAGGCTTTAGGTGGACCCACATCTGATTTTGAAGATAATATTCAGCTCCATTCTGCAACTGAAGCAGAATGCGATATTTTTCTGACAAACGATCAAAAACTTCTGAAACTGAAATTTTTTGGCAAAGTTGAGCTTAAATCCTCTTTAGAATCTTAAAATCCCAAAAGCTTACTTAAAATTCCCACAAAAAATCGCAAAATTGTTTGTAATAATGATGAGCTGCCAAAGGGGACCATCAGTAGAACTAACAAAATCAAAATTCCGTAAGGCTCTATTTTTTGATATTGTTTTGCCAGATTATAAGGAAGCTGGGAAAGCAGTACTTTTGATCCATCCAAAGGAGGAATGGGGAATAGATTAAATACTCCCAAAACTAAATTAATTGTCACTGCAAAACGAAGAAGAGCCCCTAACAAAAATGGAAAAGTTTGAGGTAAGGCATTTAGGATATGGAAGATTGCGGCAGCAAAGATGGCCAGGCCAAAATTGGCCAAAATTCCGGCTGCAGAAACAAAAAGCTCTCCTCGTCTGAGGTTGGAAAAATTTAAAGGGTTGACAGGAACTGGTTTGGCCCAGCCAAAAAGAATGGGGGAGCCAGATAAGATTAGCAGTGCCGGTAGTAGAATGGTTCCCACTGGATCAATATGGGGAATAGGATTTAAGGTCAGTCTACCAGCCTGTTCTGCCGTATGATCTCCAAATCTTTTGGCCATCAGTCCATGCATCACCTCATGGACAATAACTGAAAAAAGCAGGATTACAATAGATATGGCTAGAAATTCCGGGTTCATTATGTTATATTATCACATATGTTAATCTGTTCAAGATGCGGAAAAGGTAAAAAAATAGTGGCTTTCTCCAGACATAAGAAAGGTTCCTCAGGAGCGGGGGGAGTTTGGGCTTTGCGTGCCCCAATTCACAAAAGAGTCCAAAAAGTAAATTTGCACACCTTTTTGGGTAAAAAATACTGTACTAAATGTTTAAGGATAGTAAAGAAACCCTTAATAACTCCTAACGTGATTCCAACAAGTATTGCTGTTTGATTTCTTTACTAAAATGATAATACCTGAGTCTATTGAAGTATTTTTGATTAAATCAAATGAAAGAATACGATCTTTGATGGTAGGATATCAAGCCAGACGGGTTGCCAGATCCATTAATAGAGATATTATAGAAAGCTTGTCGAATAAACATCTTATCAGGGGTACCACACGAGATGTGCTTGGAGTTTTCTTAGAAATGACTGCCGCAAATCATATTGGAGCAGCACGGAGAGATTATGAAGCTTTAGAGTTTTATTTGGACCCCACCTACAATCATAGATATGTAGATTATGTGAGGAGGAGTGGAATTAATTCTTTGCCTTTAGCAAATGCAATTTTTTCTCCACTATATGATGCAGCTAAACGTATTTGCAGGGCAGGATTCCTAAGATCAGGTTTTGATATGGATGCAGCAAGACAAAGCTCTGTGATTTCAGACGTCGAAGCTTATCTGGAAGAATTTCATACTTTGAGAAGCTCTTTGATCGGAAAATCTGGGTAGCCGTTGAGGAAGTCTTGGTAAGATATAGCTTTTTTACCCTCCATTTGAAGTAGCCCACCTGGTAGGAATTTTACTATTTTGGCTTGCCCGCTGGAGCCCGAAGGGCGAAAGCGGGTCCAAACTCCCGGCCAGGGATAATATGCCCGGATCATTCTATCCAGTTTCTCAGGTGATGGAGGATTATCAATTTTAAAATAACCACTGTTTCTGGTTAGCCTTTCACAATATGTGGCTTTTAGGTGATTTTGGGGCATTAATTTTATTTTGCCTGTCATATAATCCGGTATTATTTTTACTAACAGATCTGCTCCGAGTTGAAATAATTTATTGATCAAAAATAGGGAATTTTCCTGTCCTGTTAAGCTAATTTCTTTTGTAGAAACAATCGGCCCATGATCCACTTTAGCATCCATCTTAATAATGGTTACTCCTGTAATTTTGTCTCCCATAAGAATGGTGGCCGGTACCGGAGATGAACCTCTGTATTTGGGGAGTAGTGATGGATGGACATTTAAACTTGCGAATTTTGGAATGTTTAAGATGGATTGTGGAATTATTTTGCCATAGGAGGCAACTATAAATAGATCAGAAGTGAGAAATGAGAAGTGAGAAGTGAGAAAGTCATGGTCTAGCTTTTCAGGAGTTAGGATTGGACCTTTAAAATAATTTGCTACAGATGAATCCGAAGCAGTAACTATAGCCTTGACATCAAAATTATCCTCTAAGGCTTTCAGAACATAGACAGACCATGGATCAGAGCCCCAAAAAACAATTTCTATGTTGTGTCTTGGCATCTTATGTAAATATTTTTTAATCTCCTCCTTAATCAGAATAGTTTCATAAAGCTTGGGCCAAACTTGTGGTTGTTGTAATGTTTTCATATTGAGTTTGGAAATTATACTCAAATTGTCACCTCCTCAAACATATCTGTGCCGGTTTTATCTTTACCAGTAAACTTATAAAACTTACCCTTTTGCTCCAAAACTCTATCCTGGAAAAGAATGCCATTTAGATGGTCAATCTCATGTTGAAATATCCAGGCAGGTACACCTTTTAAGGATTTAGTGATCATCTTTCCATTTTCATCCTGATAAGAAACCTTAAGTTGGGTAGCTCTTTTGACCTCACCCCAAATATTGGGGGTGGACAGACAACCTTCAAAGTATTTTTTGCTGCGCTTGCCCATAGATATAACTTTGGGATTAATCACCATCATAAATCTTTGACCATCTTTGGCCCGCTTCGCCAGCCTCGCGTCTAGGCGGGCCGACTCATCGAGGCGAGCCACAAAAAAGCTCTCATCCAAACCTATCTGAGTGGAGGCCAAACCTACCCCTTCTGGCTCTTTAAAAGTTTTGGTCAGTTTAATCATCTCTTTCAGGGTATTAATTAAAGCAGGAGTAATCTTTTTGACAGCCGTTGTCTTGACCCGCAGCCTTGAATCAGGCGCTTTAATTACTTGAAGCATGAGGGAATTGTAACAGAAATTTAGCCAGTTTTCCTTAATTGCGTCAATCTCCACATAAATACTTTAGCTTTGGATTTGGCACCATAATACTCCTTTGTAAAATTTAGCGCTTCTTCCAAAATTTTTCTATCCACTTCTTTGGCCAGTTTGATGTATAAAGAATAATGTTTGGTATCATTTAATGATTCTGCAAGGTATACTCCATATTGCTGGAATTCATAGGCGATATTTTTAGGCCTATTCTTAAATCTGGATTCGGCAATGATTCTACCAAGCTTTTTCATGGTTTTGCTGATGAAGTTGCTTCCTCAAGCTGCTGGATGGCTTCCTGATAGTTCGGTTTTAGCTCAATTGCTTTCTCCAAAGACTTAATGGCTTCTTGAGTTTTGTTGATTGTTTGGAGTATTAAAGCCTTGTTGTAGTATAGTTTTGGATCAGTTGGGGCCAGCTTGATTGTCTGATCTAAAGCCTGAAGAGTTTTATCAGTGTAATTTTTATCCAAGCCTGATAACTCAAAATAGGTTCTGATGGCTGTCCGCCAAAAAGAGACATTTTGGGGACTATTTTTAAGGACCAGCTCTATTTCTCTGATTGCCTCATCTTTTAGGGCTGCGGATAGGGTGGCCTCGGAATCCTCAAGAGCTATAGCCGAAGCTGCTGCAGCAAAGGAAAGTTCGCTTCTGTAAAATGGTTCATTACCATTTAATTGTAAAGCCTCGGTCAGTAAATTATAAGCTCGTCCTGGATTGCCTAATTCCGAGGCTCTCTGTCCCTTGGCAAAACGGGTATCGGCATACCAGAGCTGGAAGATGGAAAATAGAAGGTAGATGGTAGAAAGAATGACTAAAGCTTTGGCGATTTTGGTATAGAAGGTACGACGATAGAGGTAGGAAGTGAGAAGTGAGAAGTGAGAAGTGAGAAGTCGAGAAAATTTCAGTGGCTTTGTGGAGTCTATGGCCACGAAAGCAATGGCTGGGAAAAGATAGAAAAAGATGGCGATCGTGACTACTGAAAAGAGGAAGAAGTTGTAGATTAGATAGCTAATGTAGCTAGCAAGGAGGCTTAAAATCAGCAGATTCCCTTTTTTGAACTTTTTTAGTATAAAGATTATAAAAGTTATAATGATTATACTATAAGCGCTAAGACCTAAGATTCCGGTTGTTGCCAAATAATTAAGGTATTCGTTATGCGCTTTGTTATAGAGAAAGTCCCATTCTGAGGTAAGATTGTGTTCGGCAGGTCTGAATTGGTAATAAGAATAGGCAAAGGTTTCTACTCCTGAACCAAATAATGGGTAGTGTTTGAAAATCTCTAGAGCTCCTTGCCAGACTATAAAACGGATCTGGCCGGATTCTGTTCCTCCTGTTTCAAGCTGAGTAGTGTTTGTGGCGGGAAGGGCGATAGCGGGTCTGGCAGGTGCGGCAAATTTGGAAACTAACCTGAAGTTGGTTAAGGCAGACCCAAAAAGGAGGTTAATTGCCAGAAAACTCAGAAGGACTCGGAATATCTGAGAAATCAGAAATTCAGATAATCGGATTCTCTGATACACTGATTCGCTGTCTTTCTGAGTTTTCCGAGTATTCTGAATAAAATAAAGGCCAATAAAAACCACTAATCCACCAATTAATCCTAATGTTGGTCCTCTGGAATAGGTGAAGGTAAAAGCCAGGTACATAATAATCAGTAGTATGTAGTATGTAGTATGTAGTATGCGGCTTTTGGATGTGAGGAGGAAATAAAGGGCAGGAAAAATAAGCATGGCCAAATAGGCAGCCATCCAGTTTGGTTGGCCCAAGGTAGCAAACACTCTGGCCTGGACATCTTGCACCCAACATGAGGCATTAAACTCACCTCTTAGAATTACACAAGAAGGAGACACCCCGAAGTGTTCCAAAATGCCATATAGAGAAATAATAAAACCAGATAAGAAAGCTGCTTTTAAAAGATTCAAAGATTTTTTAAGATCCATATTTGAAACAAATGCCCAGTAGAGTAGAAGATAAGCAATCAAAGATAAAAGACCGCCGTTTTGTCTTGAGTAATAGCCCCAAATTGATATGTGAGTATCAATAGAAAGAATGGTGGAAAAAATGTTAGCTCCCAAAAAAAGTAGAAGAGGAATATCCAAGGGAGTGCGCTTAAAAGTTAATCGTTTATCGTTTATCGTTTTTAGAATCCATGCCCCGACAATGATTACAGTTAATCCATAAGTAAGAAACATCTTATTATACTCAAACAGTTCGTAATTTAAGGAAGTCCAAAAAAGAGGAGTTAGGAAAAATAAGAGATAAAAGGAATATGTAATAGTCTTATCAAGCATAATATGTTTAGATTATCCTAGCAAACATTATATTTATAAACAAGTTGACATTATTTGACGGCCGTCGTAAAAATGTATTATGGGGACAAAAAATAGTATCGCCAAGTTTATTCTTCTTACATTAGAAAAATCTATAGATGGATATGTAAGATATGATGATTTAATCCACCATTCATACTCCTATGCATGGGGTGCTGGTTGGGATAGACCATTAAAAAAAGCCTCACTTGCTCAGGCTGTTAAAAGATTAAGGGAAAGAGGAATGATTGATTTTGTCAGCGATGAAAAATTGGCATATCGGCTGACAGATCACGGAAGACAAAAGGCTATTTGGGAAAGTATTAAGCTGTCAGATGAGAAGTGGGATGGAAAGTGGAGACTAGTCATATTTGATGTTCCTGAGAAAAGAAGACAGGCAAGAAATTTATTGAGGGATAGCCTCAAGAAGTGGGGTTTTATTCATTGGCAACAAAGTGTTTGGGCAACTAAGAAAAACTGTACAAAAGTTTTAAGGGAATTTATAAAAAGTGTGGGAATAGAGGATTGGGTAATTGTTTTAGAATCAGATAATGTCGGACGCTAGTCATTATTTGACGGCCGTCGTAAAAATGTATCCTCATGTCTCATAAACACCTAATACCCTAACTCGTTGCCGGACAGGAGTGGTACCAAAACATCCATCGTTGTCTGGTTGAAAATTTTTCTTAAACCACTCCTCAGAACCGACATGAATTGTATAGGGATCAAACGGGTCAATATATGCTAAGCCTTCTTGTCTAGCCCCGATAACTGCATAAGCATGAGCCCTATCGGGAACTATTATTACATGCGCTTGTCTTCTTTCAAGAAGGTTCTGATAGATTTGAGTATATGTTCTTGGGACGTTCATCAAACGCCCAATTTCTGAATCATCAACACCTAGTCTAATCGGTAAATAGTTTTCAATTATATCTGCAATTCTTGTATCCTGTGCTCGGATTATTTGCACTGGACCATTCCAAAGGTCTGGAATAGTTATTAATTGGTTAATAATTTCCGTGTGGGCTATCCGAGCTTCTTCAGTAGTCACCACTTCTAATGCAATAGCAGCATTGACTATTGAAGTGGGATAGCAGGTTAACTTGCCCCTAATGTCGCCAGTTTCTTGAGCAAGAAATTTTGTTACCTGTATGACCTTTCTCTCTGGGCTACTCATTATATAGTTGTAAAATAAACTTAGGAAATTTTATCACCTACTATCTTAAAAATCTATGTAAGTTATTGTGGATAGACAAGTTCTTATGTTAAACTTCCCTCATGTTAGGCCCCTTTTGGAAATATTTCACACATGATATAGGAATAGATTTAGGCACAGTTAATACCCTAGTTTTAGTTAAAGGCAAGGGGATTATCATCAGAGAACCGACTGTGGTGGCCCTCCATAAAAAAACCAGACAGATCCTGGCCATAGGAGGGGAGGCCAAAAGAATGCTGGGAAGAACCCCAGCTGCCATTGAGACTGTCAGACCTTTAAGAGATGGGGTCATTTCCGATTTTGATACAACTGAGGCTATGCTCCGTTATTTTATCCATAAAGTTCATCAAACACCCTCAGGGGGATTCTTCATGCCAAAAATCCCCAAGCCTCGGGTGGTGGTGGGAATTCCCTCAGGGGTGACAGAAGTAGAAAGAAGAGCTGTTCAGGATGCTTGTTTGGTGGCCGGTGCCAGGCAGGCTTTTTTGATTGAAGAACCGATGGCCGCAGCCATAGGAGCCAACCTTCCGGTTGAAGATCCGGAAGGAGTGATGATTGTAGATATCGGAGGAGGCACTTGTGAGATAGCTGTCATTTCCTTGGGTGGAATGGTAATCAATAGATCCTTAAGGGTGGCCGGGGATGAGTTAGATGAGGATATCGTAAATTATATGAGGACCCGCTATGGCATGTTAATTGGGGAAAAAACTGCCGAGGAGGTCAAGATAGAAATTGGTTCTGCTTATCCTTTAAACGGTAAAGATGATATGGCCACAGTTATCCGTGGCCGTGATTTGGCATCGGGCTTGCCTAAATCCATCAAAGTATCGGCTAATGAAATAAGAGAAGCTTTAACTCCCACAGTTACACAAATTGTCCAAGTTATCCAAGAAGTTTTAGAAGAAACTCCTCCTGAGTTGTTAACAGATATAGTGGAGAGGGGAATATTTTTAGCAGGGGGGGGAGCACTCCTTGGGGGTTTGGATAAAAAGGTGGCAGAGGAAACAAAGATCCCGGTTTATTTGGCGGATGATCCGCTCACAACTGTGGTCAGAGGCTGTGGGGAGGTATTGGAGAATTTGGATCTTCTTTCTAAAGTTAAGGTAACAGGAGGGTTGAGGTGAAGTCTCTAAATGTATTATAATTATGTTATAACGTTCACGTTACAAGAAGTGAACGATGTAATCGTAAACGATTATAACATAAAAGAAAGGCGGTGAAAAATCCTCCGGTATCACTCCTGAGTTTGTTGTTTCTGTCGAGGAATTTATCAAAGAGTATAGGCCGGTTCTTAAGGAGCTTGCCAAAAGATGAATAAGGTAAAATATGTAACCGCAGAGCAAGCAATTTTCTACCAGCAGAAGATTATTAAGGACTTTTTCATTCTATGATATTAAACCATCCGTTCTTAGATGGTAATAAAAGAACTGCTCTGGCTGTTTTATATGAATTCTTAAAACAAAATGGTTAAAGATGCATACTAAAAAATGAAAAAGGCTGTCCTTTTTGATCTAGACGGAACTTTGGTTGATACGGCTGAATTTATATATCAGGCTTATGAATATGCCTTGTCCTTTCACAAACTCGAAGTTGTAAAAAGAGAAGCATTGGCTCCATTGATTGGACATGGGTTGGAAGTGATTTATCAAACTATAGCACCAAAAGGTGACCACAAGAGTTTAGTTGATACACATATCAGTTTTCAGGAAGAACGTTTTCATTTGATAAAAAGTTTCCCCTCTATTATTTCTGTCATAAGAAAATTAAAAAATTTAGGTTTTAAAATTGGTGTTGTCACCAGTAGAATGAAAAATACCTCAAAGACCTTAAAGGCCTCAGGGATGAATGAGGATTTATTTGATGTTATTGTTACCGGTGATCAAGTCTCAAATCCTAAACCTCATCCTGAAGGAGTGATTATAGCTTTAAAGAAATTAAATATTAAACCTGACAATGCCTTGATGGTGGGTGACGCTACAGCAGATATAGAAATGGGTAAAAATGCAGGTGTTAAAACCGTGGGGGTAACTTATGGTTTTGGTGGAAAAAATATTGCCAAGAGCAATCCTGATTTTGTAATTGATGATTTAGAAGAATTATTAAAAGTGCTAAAATACTCCTGATGTTAAAGACGCCTTTTTACGATCCAACAAAGAGCTATGAAGAGAATTATGATCAGGGGCCATATGGATCTTTTGCAGACGGAAAAGATTTAAGGGAAGTTGGTGAACCTCAGTATGATTTTTTAGGTTTTAAAATACATACCCCTTTTGGAATTCCTTCAGGCCCTCTTTTAAATTCCAAATTTTGTAAGGCTGCTTTTGAAAAATGTTTTGATGTGATTCATTATAAAACCAGAAGGTCTGTTAAATTTCCGGTAAATGATTGGCCTAATGTTTTATTTGTGGAAACTGAGGGTGATTTAACTTTGGAAAAAACTAAAAAGCCTCTTAAGGCAAGCTTAAAGGCTCCAGATAGTTTATTAAAGATTAGTATTACCAACTCTTTTGGTAATCCTTCACCAGATGCTAGTATTTGGCAAGAAGATATGAAAAAGGCAGTTGAAGCCGAAGGCAAGGGACAGCTTTTAATAGCCTCTGTTGTGGGAACCATTAAAGAGGGATTTAGTGCTGAAGATTATTATGATGATTTTGCTCTTGCAGCAAAATTAGCCAAAGAGACTGGAGTAAAAGTAATTGAGGTTAATTTATCTTGTCCAAATGTGGCCTCAGAAGGTATTTTGTGTTATTCAAAAGAGGCAGTGGAGAGCATTTGTAAAAAGGTCAGAAAAGTATTGGGAGATACTAAACTTTTGGCAAAAATGGGTTACTTTTCCTCCGCTCAACAGGATTTATTAGAAGATATTATAAAAAGAATAGCTCAGTACGTTGATGGTATTTCTGCCATCAACACTATTCCCAGTCCAGTGGTTAATGAAAGGGGAGAACAAGCCTTACCCGGTCCAGGGAGATTATCTGCTGGTATTTGTGGGGCAGGGATTAAGTGGGCAGGGTTGGATATGGTAAAAAGGTTGAAAATAATCAGAGAAAAATTGAACAGTGATTTTGCCATTGTGGGAGTAGGAGGGGTGATGACACCTGAGGATTATTTTGAATATAGAAGAGCGGGAGCAGATATAGTCCAATCAGCAACAGGCGCTATGTGGAATCCAAATTTGGCTCAGGAAATAAAAGCTAAGCTATAGATGGGTATTATTTTCTTATTCTGTGCTCAACTCTTTTTGAAGAACGTCTAGATTTTTCAGACCATTGAAGAAGTAAAATAAATCCCCAGGCAACTGACAAAATCATGAGAGGATATACAACAGCAATCATTATTGCTCCTAAAGTTTTTTCATCCATGTGACCTCCTTTTAGCTACTCGATGGATCTGCAATGCTCCAATTAAAAATAAAGTGACTACTGCTAAGTCTATCAAAAATATGATCAATAAAACAAGTAGTGAAAAACCAGAAACCAGATAAATAATAAGAGGAGCACCTAAAATACCCTTTGCTACATCAACCATGAATTTAGATAGTGCTCCTAGCTCATCTTTATCAAGATTTAGTTTTCTAAAAACCTTAATCATTCAAATCCCATGCGTTTACCCCAGGAAGGTGGATCTTTGGTCCACTGCAAAACAGTGGCCATTTCTTCCTTATTTATATAGTTCATCTTTTGAGCAATTTTTACCACATCCCCAAAATTAGTTAAAGAGACTAATTTTAGACCATTATTCTTAAAATTTTGCTCAGCAATTTTCATCCCATATGTGATGATGGAAAAAACATGGGAAATTTCTCCTCCAGCTGCTCTTATAGCATTAACACTATTAATGGCGCTTTCACCTGTGGACACCAAATCCTCAATCACAATGGCTTTTTGTCCAAACTTGATGATTCCCTCCATTAAATTTTCCTTACCGTGGTCTTTAGCTTTCCCCCTGACATATACCATGGGTAAATTTAACTTATCAGCAATCCAGGCGGCGTGGGGTATGCCGGCTGTGGCAGTCCCCGCCACCACCTCAAATTGCACTTTGGATTTTTGGATAGTATCTATATATAAATCCGTAATCTGTCTCCTTTTATCAGGATAAGCCATTAATACCCTACAGTCAGTATAAACAGGACTTAAAATACCTGAAGCATATCTAAATGGTTTTTGGGGACGTAGGGTAATTGCATTTAACTCAAGAAGAATTTTGGCAACCTGTTCTGAAGTATTCATTTTAGCGCCTCCTGAATTTGCTGGTGCAGTTTAAGCGTAGCACCCCTTGGGTTATCTGCAAGGATTATTGCCCTGGAGGATGAAACAATAATTCCTGCCCTATTGCTGTCCAATCCATTTTTAAGCATATTAACCTCTCCACCTTGCGCGCCTATTCCGGGAATTAAGATTGGCATATCCCCAACAATTTCCCTGGCCTTTTTTAGCTCTTCAGGATAAGTTGCGCCTACAACTACCCCTACATTATTATTAGTATTCCAACTCTTAACATGCTCAGCCACAACTTGATATAATGGTTTTCCCTCAATCTTAAGATCCTGAAATTCACCTGCACCGGGATTGGATGTTTTAACCAGCACCAAAACCCCGCGGTCCGATCTTTTCAAGAAAGGCTCCAAGGATTCTTTGCCAAGATATGGATGAACAGTTACAGCATCAACTCCCAGACCATCAAATGCGGCTTTCGTATATTCCTCATTAGTATTACCAATATCGCCTCTTTTAGCATCCAAAATTACAGGGATAGAGGAATCTTTTTGATGAACATAATTAATGGTTTGTTTAAGGGATTCCCAACCCTTTGCACCGGCTGCCTCATAAAATGCAGAGTTAGGTTTATAAGCGCAAACTAAATCAAAAGTTTGATCAATAACAGATTTATTAAGTTTCAGATCAGCCGAGTCCAATCCCACACAGACAAATTTACCGTCTTTCCATTTGAGAGTTAATTTGTCTAAAAAGGTGTTGGACATAAGTTTAATAGAATATAACTTGTGGGGGAAATTATTTCAATAGTGTGGTATAAATTAGCCTAATAATGAGTAAAATTCTTCCTAATTTACAAGCATTTCTGACTCTTACGCTTCTAAGTTTATTAATTTTGGCTTTAGATGGCTGGCAATTTTTAAACTGGCCTAAAGCAGTGACCTTTTATATTACTAATCCCATCTCATTTGGTCTTTATAGAAATAGCCAGCTGGTAGGTAAACAATTTTACTTTATCTTTTCCGCCAGGTTTGCCGCCCAGCAAAACTCAGCTTTAAAAGAACAGATTGGACAGTTAATTTCCGAGAATGCCACTTTAAGAAAAAAATTGGCAGAAATAGAGGCATTACTGTCACAGCAGCAGGTCATAGACCCCAAAACTTATAATTTATTGCCGGCCCGGCCAATCGGTTTGGGAAGGTATTTAAAAATTGACAAGGGTTTATCTTCCGGGATAAAGATTGGTCAGGCGGTTGTTTTTAAAGATAACTATATTGGTAGGATCTTTCAAGTTTCACAAAATGGTGCCAGTATCCAACTTCTGGCTGATCCCGACTCTAAAGTGGCAGCTTTTTCCCAAGGGTTGGAAGGCAGGGCAAAAGGGATACTGGTAGGCCAGTTTGGATTGGAACTTTTATTGGATAAAATCTTGCATGAGGAAAATATCAAAGTGGGTGATTTAGTCTATACAGAAGGGACGGAGGGGTATTTACCAAGAGGACTAATTTTGGGTAGCGTGACAGAGGTTTTGGAACGAGAAAATGAGGTTTTTAAACAAGCTAAAGTTGGGGCGGTTTTTGATATAAGAGATTTAGAATTGGTATTTGTGATTATCGAATAGAATAGCATGAAGACCCTAATCGCCATCTTAATATTAGCCTCTTTTTTGCAATCAACCATATTGCCCATTAATCTGGTTTTAATAATTCTAATTTGCCGCGCCTATATCAAAGCCGAAAAATCAAATCTTTATTTGGCGTTTACATTCGGGTTATTTATTTCTCACCTCAATCTTGATCCTTTGGGTCTTCAAAGTGTAGTTTATTTATTAATTGTTCAAATAACTCAAGGTTTATCAAGATCGCCCTTTGCCACAAATTATTTGACAATAGTGCCGATAAGCTTTATTTTGCTTTCTTTAAATAAGGCAACAGTTTGGTTAATTACTCAGCACTCTTTTGAATTGATGCCACAAGTTTTGCTGGAAAGTCTGCTTTCTTTACCCATTTTATATTTGGTCAGAATATGGGAAGAAAGATTTGTTGCCAGAAAGGATATAAAGCTTAAGGTTTAATTATATGGTCCGAAAAAAATCGTTAGGTTATGCTTTCCGGGATGAACTAGCCAAAGTTAGCTTCCCCAGCAAAAAGGTAAAAAATAAAAATGAAGATAGTAATTGGACAGATTACCTGCTGCCTAATTTTGGGAGTGAATTTAAACAGACAAAGCTTGTGTCTTCCCCTTTTAGAACGATCTTAATACTGAGTGTATGTTTGGTAATTTTTGCCATTATTTTAATGCGCCTTTTCCATTTACAAATAGTCAAAGGTAAAGATAACCGGGAACTGGCTGATGGTAACAGGATTGGGGTGAAAGTAATTCATGCACCTAGAGGAGTCATTTTTGATCGCAATGGAAAAATATTGGCTGCCAATTCGCCGGCCTTTAGATTATTTGATGAGACTACTCAGAGGGCTAAGCTCATTTCCAGAGAGGAGGCCTTGGAGTTTGAGGTTAACGATGATCCCAGAGCTCAAAGTCTGGAGATAGACAGTGTCAGAAATTATCCGATGGGGGAGAAAACAGCTCATATTTTAGGATACGTGGGAGAAATCTCTCAAGATCAACTGAAAAGTGGACAGTTTAAAGGATATAGGATGGGAGACAGAATAGGTCTCTCCGGCATAGAAGCTCAATATGAAAGTTTGCTAAGAGGTGCAGATGGAGGAGAAATTATAGAGGTAGATTCTAAAGGGGTGAAAATTAGAACCCTTCGCAAGACACCCCCTATTTCAGGACAAAATATTTATCTGGCGATTGATGCCGATCTGCAAGATAAAGTCTACCAAAAAACCCTGGAAACACTGATTAAGGTTAATAGCTGTTGTGGGGCTGTTGTGGCTATGGAACCAGCCAGTGGTCAGATTTTGGCATTGCTATCTTTTCCCACCTTTGATCCTAATTTATTTACCAGGGGAATAGATGAGGGAGAAATAAATAGAATTTTTTCTCATCCTAATTCTCCAATTTTAAATAGAGCCATAGCAGGGACATATCCTCCCGGATCTACTTTTAAGATAGTTTCTGCCTTGGCTGCTTTATCCTCCGGTAAGATTACCCCCCAAACAGTTTTTGAAGACAGCGGGGTAATTTATCTGGGAACTTTCAGATTTTCCAATTGGTACTTTAATCAGTATGGTAAAACTGAAGGGTTAGTTAATTTGATTAAAGCTTTGAAACGTTCCAATGATACCTACTTTTATAGAGTCGGTCAGACCATAGGTGAGCAAGGTTTGATTGATTGGTCTAAGAAATTATTACTGGGGCAAACAATGGGGATAGATTTGCCGGGTGAGGAGACCGGCTTAGTGCCGGATGAAGCTTGGAAACAAAAAGCACTTAATCTACCCTGGTATCCCGGAGATACCTTGCATCTTAGTATCGGTCAGGGATTTATTCTGACAACCCCCTTACAAATATTAGGTGTAACATCCTTTGTTTCGGCTGATGGTTCACTTTTTAAGCCGCAGCTTTTAAAAAGGGTAGAAAGCGGAGGAAAAGTTTTAAAAGAGTTTAAACCCCAGATACTGCTTAAGGGTATTGTCCCCAAGAGTGATGTGTCTGTCATTAAAGAAGGTTTAAAAGAAGCTGCAAAATCAGGGGGAACGGCCTGGCCCTTTTTTACTTTCCCAATAGAAACAGCCGGTAAAACAGGAACTGCAGAATATGGTGATCCTAAAGATAGAACTCATGCTTGGTACACCTCTTTTGCTCCGGTCGATGATCCCAAAATTGTCATGACGGTTTTAATAGAGGGAGGAGGAGAAGGATCATCTGTTGCAGCGCCAATAGTAAAAGAAGCTTTAAGATGGTATCTTTCCGAGGATAAAAATAATTTAATTAAGGATATCTATCCTCAGGCTACAGATTCTGGAAGGAGTTTAGGGGAATAACATTATATTGACAAACTATTTACGATCGTGAATACTATGATTACATGTTTACTAAAAAAAGCCTTACTAATTTCGTTCTTCTGACTCTAGAGAAGTCTGTTGATGGGTATATTAGATTTGAACATTTTGCATATAAGCCGCATCTTTACGCCTATTACGGTTGGTGGGACAGACCACTTAAGAAATCAACCCTTGCACTTGCTCTTAAAAGGTTGAGAGAGAATGGATTTGTTGAGCTAATTGATGATAAGGAATTGGTTGTTAGATTAACAGATTCAGGAAGAGATAAGGCTCTTTGGACAAAAATGAAATTAATTGATGAGCCGTGGGATGGAAAATGGAGAATAGTGATATGGGATGTTCCGGAGAAAAGAAGAGTAGCGCGCGATCTATTAAGGTATAAACTAAAATGGTTAGGTTTTAAACAGCTACAAAAAAGTGTTTGGATAACTAAGAAAAACTGTACCCAAGCCCTCAGGGATTTTATAAAAAAACTAGGGATAAAAGACTGGGTAATGGTGATTGAATCAGATAATATGGATTTCTAATCAAAATGTTTACGATCGGAAACAAAATGAAACCACATCATTGGGGATTAATCTTTGCTGTACTTTCACCTTTTGCCTCAAGCATTGCCACTGTTTTCGGAGGCGGGGCGGTCAAACTTTTAAATCCATTTATCACAGCAAGTTTTGGCCCACTTTTGGCAGCAGCAATCCTGCTAACCACCCTATTCATAAGAGGAACCAAACTAAGTCTTCAGCAAATAAAAAAACATCATAAAGACTTGATCTTTCTGATAATTTCCCGACAAATTTTAGGGCAATTATCATTCTCCATAGGGTTAAGCTTAACAGACTCAATTAAGGCCATCTTTTTTACCAAAGCCGAACCATATTTTGTGCTTTTTTGGTATTGGGTTTTTGCAAGAGAGAAAGTAAGACCAAAACATTTAGCATTGCTTAGTTTGCATATTTTCGGTGCTATTCTGCTTTCAACGGGAGGTAAGTTGGGAAGTTTAGGAAGGACTCAGCTAGGGGACCTGTTTATTATCATGGCAATGATGTTTTTTGCTCTATCATATTTTCCTGCCACCAAACTCGCCAAAAATTTAGGAGCAACTCAAACTAATAGTTTAATGCTTCTGAGTGGCGGAATGGTGATTTTGCCTTTTGCCATCATCTTCTCAAACCCCACTGTTTGGTCTCAAGCTTTAGGATGGATTTATCTAATTTTAGCCACCATAATATTTTTTATATTCAGCTTAACTTTATGGTTTGTATCTTTAAAAACTGTTAAAGGTTGGATTGTGTCTGCCTTAAGAAGCCTAGGGCCTTTAGTTGGTGCACCTTTTGCATATTTTTTATTTAGAGAAAGTCTAAACTCCACCCAAATAGTTGGTGGTATCATAGTTTTGATAACATCATTTTTTATAGCAAGAGAACATCTAAAAAACATAAAATGAATAATATTTCTTATCTTTTAGCGCTACATTCCATAGATGGTTTGGGGCCGATTAGACTTAAAGCCATCATAGATTATTTTAAAGATCCAAAATTGGCTTGGGAGGTAAACCCGAGAGAGCTTTTGGAAATTGGTATCCCAAAAAACACCACAGAACTTTTAGTGGAAACTCGTAAGAAACTGGAGCCAGAAAGTTATGCAGGATTGATCCAAAGATCGGGTATCAAATGGATGACCATTTATGATGAAGAGTATCCGAAGCTTTTAAAACAAATCTATGATCCACCGATTGTTCTATATTATAAAGGTGAAGTTTTGCCTGAGGATGAAAAAGCCATAGCAGTGGTGGGAACAAGAAAAATGACCGGATATGGTAAGGTTGTCACTGAGCAGTTTGTTAAAGAGCTTATTGGCGCAGGGTTAACCATTGTTTCAGGTTTGGCCAGAGGAGTTGATACAAAGTCTCACCAGAAAGCCCTTGAGGAAGGGGGGCGAACAATTGCTGTTTTAGGTGGAGGATTAAATAAAATTTTTCCTCCGGAAAACAGTCAATTGGCAGAAAGAATAATCAGTAGTCAGGGTGCCCTTATTTCTGAATTTCCTCCAGATTACCCATCAATGCCGGGAAATTTTCCCTCAAGAAATAGGATTATTTCCGGATTATCTTTAGCAGTATTGGTAACCGAGGCAGCAGAGGATTCCGGTTCCTTAATCACCGCCAGACTAGCTTTAGAGCAAGGCCGTGATGTCTTTGCTGTCCCAGGCCCAGTTACTTCCAGCCTATCTAAAGGCCCAATAGATTTAATCAAAGAAGGAGCAAGAGCGGTTTTTGAGCCCACAGAAGTCCTTGATGAGTTGGGGATAAATCAAGTTCAAAGTGCAAAGTTCAGAGTTCAAACTGAGGAGGAGTTATCTGAAGAAGAGAAGAAAGTACTGGAAGCATTAAAAAATGAAACCAGACATATTGATGAAATTGGCAGAATGTTAAATTTCTCTTCTGCCAAAATCTCGGCCATCTTGCTTAAGATGGAGATCGCCGGAGTGATTATAAGTATGGGTGGGGGCAATTACTGTAGTAGATAGGAAAAATTTGGTAATATTTAAGGTAATGAATAAAATTGTCATACTGTTCATATCTTTAGCAGTTGTACTTAATTGTAGCCTTCCTTACTTTGTCCTCAAATATAAATTCATCAAAAGGAGCCAAAAAGTGAGATTGAAGTTGATGGTAATTTGATAAGAGCCAAATGAAATATCTGACTTTACCCGCTCACCTAATACAATTTTGGTACATAGAGGCTTCAAATACCTTTATAAGAACATGGAAAAATTTGATTTTGTTTTTGGAGGAGGATTTGGCGGTAGGTTTAATGATCAAACTTTTATTTGTGCCTCTTTTCCATGATGCCACAATTGTGGGACGAACTTTAAGTTTCCTTTTCAGAATAGGTAGAATCTTGATTGGTCTTTTTGCTTTTGCCCTTGCCTCCATCCTCGTTTTTTTAATTGCCTTATATTGGTTTTTGTTGCCACTGCTTGCTTTATTAGATAAACCGCATCTTATTAGCTGGATTTTATTTTTATCAGGAACTGGTTTATTTGGTCTTCATATCAGCCTAAATCCTCACAAAAAGGTCTGGCAGGTAAATAAAGATAATCTTTGGCTAGCATCAAAAGTAAAAAGGCAAGACTTAAGTTTTAAAAAGCTACTGACTGATCCTGAGGTTGGGAATCTTTTGTCCACTTTAGAGCTTGAGGTGACAAATTTTCCGGAATGGGAAATAGCGGATTTAGAAAAAGTGGGGTTTTTGGCTTTTGAACTGGCTAAAAAAACCGGGGCTCAATATATTACCCCAAGACATTTTTTTGTGGCAGCATTAAAACAAATTCCCAACATTGACTCAATGTTACTTAAACTTGATTTAAAGTTTTCCGATATTGAGGAGGCTTTAAATTTTTTGGAGAAGAAAAGAGAAGTTTGGAGAAAAGTTTGGCTTTGGGATGATGATTTTGTGGTGCGTCACCTAAAAGGTGTAAATAGGGGGTGGCTGGGCGTACCTACTCCGGTGTTGGATTCCGTGGGAGAGGATTTAACCAAAAAAGCAGCCAAAGGAGAATTCAAAGATTTTACCTTTATAAGATCTAACGGTGTGGTGGAGGAGATTGTCAATATTTTGTCCCAAAAAACAGGGAAAAATGTCATAGTGGTTGCTCTGCCTGGTGCAGGCAAATCTGCTTTAATCCGCCATTTGGCAAAACAGATAGTTTTGGGGGATGCTCCGTCTAGTGTGGCAACCAAAAGATTGGTGCTTTTGGATTTAACAAAACTTTTATCAGGTATGACAACTCAGGGACTACTGGCAGAAAGAATAAAAACAATTTTTGAAGAGGTAGAATTTGCCCAAAATGTCATTATTGTGATAGAGGAAATTCATGAGCTGGGAATGGGGGAGGTGGGTAAGGAGCTCAATCTTTATTCTTTGATGCAACCATTCTTGGAATCAGACACCTTTCAGTTTATTGGTACCACAGAGCCTGAAAATTATGCAAAAGTTTTAGAAAGAAATGGCAGTTTCGCAAGAATTTTTAGAAAAATAGAGCTTCCGCCTGCTACGAGGGAGGACACATTAAATATTTTGCAAATAAGAAGCGTAGCTTTTGAGAGAAGAGAAAAAATTAAAGTAAGCTTTCTGGCAATCAAGGCAGCCTTGGAGCTTTCCTCTAAAATAATCCATGATAGAGTTTTACCTGATTCTGCAATTTCGGTTTTAAAAGAAGCTCAAACAAGACCCATTAGTGGGTGGGTAACCAGTGAGGTTGTCAGAGAAGTTGTTTCCTCAAGAACCCAGATTCCCTTAATGGATTTGGGAAAGGTTGACAAAGACAAACTTTTAAAATTGGAAGAAAGAATTCATGAAAGGATGGTTAATCAAGAGCAGGCAGTTAAGCTAGTTTCAGATTCTTTAAGAAGATCTGTCACAGGACTTAGGGAGGAGGCAAGGCCAATTGGGTCATTTTTATTTGTGGGTCCAACCGGAGTTGGTAAAACAGAATTGGCAAGGACTTTAGCCCAAGTTTATTTTAAAACATCTGGGGCTTTTTTAAGATTTGATATGTCTGAATATCAAAATCCAGAATCAGTAGTCAGGCTAATTGGTTCCTCAGGAGAGGGAGGGCAGTTAACCGAAGCTGTCAGAAGCAGACCATATGCACTACTTTTATTGGATGAGTTTGAAAAAGCAGATCCAAAAATCTTGACCTTATTTTTACAAGTTTTGGAGGATGGCAGATTAACTGATGGAGCAGGCAGGACAGTTGATTTTACCAATACCATCATCATTGCTACTTCAAATGCTGCCTCCATCACTATTGCTAAAGGGTTGGAGGCGAGACAAACGCTGGAGCAGCTTGATAAACAAGTTAATGATGAGCTGTTACAAATCTTCAAACCAGAGCTAATCAACCGTTTTGATGATGTAGTTTTGTTTAAGCCACTATCTCAGGAAGATTTACAAAAGATTGTTACTTTAAAACTTAGTGAGTTGCAAGCGCAACTTAAAGAAAAAGGATATTTGGTGGAATTTGAGGGTAATCTGATTTCAGAGTTAGCAAAACGTGGCTTTGATCCAGTATTGGGAGCAAGGCCTTTGCGCCGTTTAATCCAAGATACCTTAGAAGCCAAACTTTCCAGACTAATTTTGGAAAATAAACTTCTAAAAGGACAATCTTTTAGAGTGGATATAAGTATCCTTTCGTGAGTTTCAGCTTTTTTTCAATGAAATTATCAAGCTGAATTTTGGACAAACTTTGAACGATCGTTCAAAGTATGGGGTAGACATTATACTATCGATTAATAAATTTTGTTTATCCAAAGTTTGATAATAGTATAAGATAGATATCTATGAGAAAGTGGATTTTTATTCTAATTATTGTTTTGTTTTTATATCCTATTAAAGCGTCTGCCTTTACTAGCCTTGATGGTGTTAATCAAAAAGTTTGTGACAGGTTTGAGGAAGATGTGGTAAGAATGGCGGCTATTATGGAGGAGGTAAGAAATAGAAAAGGGATTTTGGAAACCAGAGTGGCTTTTGGGAATGTGGATACACCCATAGAAACTGCTGATTATTGGATAACTTATGCTGCCGAGGCAATTGCCTTTCATCGGGCCCAAAAATTTTCCTCTGTTGGTAGTCTTAAATCCAGTCTGATTACTTTAAAGGGGAAAGTATTAAGGGCTAAAAATGAGGTGGGAAAGGCAATATAGAATTAAGAATTATGAATTATGAATAAAAAAATAATAACTATAATTATTATAGTTTTTATAGTTTTGGGATTTTTATTATTTAGGTTTGCACCCCTGGGGTGGAAAGCTAATTTAGTTAGCCCTGCCAGTCAATCATCTGCTACTGTTTCTAAAGCTCCAACACCCATCCCCACCCCCAACGCCCCCAAAACTTTTCAGTTTGATTCCGCTACTGATTTGGAGGCAGAGTTGGAGAAAGTTAATCCTCAAGTTTTGGATAGTGATTTTGAGTAAGATCTTGACAACACCAGTAAAATTGTTTCATTGCTAAATTGTTGAATTGTTTTTAACAATGTAACAATGTAACAATAGTAACAATGAATAATCTGGTAATAGTGGAATCACCAACAAAGGCTCGCACTCTGCAGAAGTTTTTAGGTGACAAATATCAAATTGAGGCCTCAATGGGTCATGTGAGAGATCTGCCAAAGTCTGAATTTGGAGTGGATGTGGAACATAATTTTGAACCTCAGTACGTGATACCACGAGATAAGAGAAAGGTTGTCAATGAGTTGAAAAAGGTGGCAGAAAGCGCTGACACTTTGTGGCTGGCCACAGATCCGGATCGGGAAGGTGAGGCAATAGCCTGGCACATAAGCGAACTCCTAAAGAGTTCGCAAATTCGAAATTCCGTCAATAGGGTTGTCTTTCATGAAATAACTGAAGAAGCAATAAAAGAAGCATTTAAGAATCCTAGAGGAATAAATCTCAAACTAGTAGATGCACAGGTTGCCAGAAGAATTCTGGATAGATTAGTGGGTTATAAATTATCTCCTTTACTTTGGCAAAAAATTAAGAAAGGTTTGTCTGCCGGACGGGTTCAGTCAGTGGCACTCAGATTAATTGTGGAAAGAGAACGGGAAATAAAAATCTTTAGACCGGTGGAGTATTGGAGTATAGAAGCAGAGTTAACAGGTGATAGGGTACAGGTCTTCGACTCCGAGGTCTTCGACCGTGAGTCTCAGACCGAATCGGTCGCTCAGACTCGAGGAGGTACAGGTAACAGTTTCATCGCCATGTTAATTGAGCAAAACAGTAAGAAACTGGAGATAAAGAACAAAGAAGAGGCAGACGAACATGTTGAAAACTTGGAAAAGGCTGAGTATTTGGTTTCCAAAGTTACACAAAAGGAAGTCAGACGTTACCCTTACCCTCCTTTTATTACTTCCACTTTGCAACAAGCTGCTTCCAATAAACTGGGATTTTCAGCCAAAAAAACCATGATGATAGCTCAAAACCTTTATGAACATGGACTGATAAGTTATATGCGAACCGATTCGGTTAATATTTCTGCCTCAGCCATATCTTCTGTCCGCAAATATATTGCAGATTTTTTGGGTAAATCATATCTTCCCCTAAAGCCTAGAATCTATAAATCAAAATCTAAAAATGTCCAGGAGGCACATGAGGCGATCAGAGTGACAGATGTCAGACGTCAGTCTCAAGCCATCAGACAAATATCAAGTATGAATAAAGATCATGCTAGACTTTATGATCTGATTTGGAAAAGGTTTGTGGCATGTCAGATGGCTGAGGCCATTTTAGACCAAACCACCGTTGATGTTTCAGCTGATGCTTATCTTTTAAGAGCTACTGGATCAGTGATTAAATCTGAAGGTTGGTTAAAACTTTATGGTAAAGAAAAGTTGGAAGATGAAGAGAAAGATACAGGGCAAAAATTATTACCAAAAGTCTCAGAAAATGAACCTCTCAACCTGATTCAACTTTTGCCCAATCAGCATTTTACTGAACCGCCGCCCCGTTACAATGAAGCATCACTTATCAAAAAGTTAGAAGAATTAGGGATTGGCAGACCCTCTACTTATGCACCAATTATTTCCACTATTCAAGAAAGATATTATGTGGAAAGAATAGAGAGAAAATTTGTCCCAACAGAATTAGGCTTTACTGTTAATGATTTTATAGTGGAATATTTTCCGGATATTGTTGATTATTCATTTACTGCCAAAATGGAAGATGATCTTGATGAGATAGCCAAAGGAGAAAGGGAGTGGCAGCCAACTATTAGACAATTTTATCAGCCTTTTGAGAAAAAATTGGAACTAACATTTAAAGAGGCGGAAAAAATGAAACTGGTACCTGAGCTTGCCGGTAAAAAGTGTCCTCAGTGTGGAAATGAGTTAGTTATAAGAATAGGGAAGTTTGGCAAATTTTTGGCCTGCTCCACCTTTCCCAAATGCAGGCATACCGAGGCTTTGGAGGAAAAAATTGATGCAAAGTGTCCGGACGATGGTGGAGATATTATTATCAGACATACCAGACGGGGGAAAACTTTTTACGGCTGTAAAAACTGGCCAGGTTGCAAGTTTGCCTCCTGGACAAAACCAAAAGCAGGAAGTATGATATAGTTGTTATGAAAAAGATAAATGTTTCAACAAAACAGATGGGTAAATTTGCCGGGAAATGGGTGGTTATTGATCCACTTAAGGATAGAGTGATAGCGGTTGGTGATACAATAAAAGATATTGAACCTCTCATCACCAGACCTGTAACTGATAAAAGACCCTCTGGAACCGTGCCAGCTGCCTTTAGAGTTCCTCGTAAAGATGAAGGTCCATATGTACTAGTGTTCACATGCACAAAATAGTATCACCCGTATTTCCATATGAATCTGATTCTTTAGGAAATACATTCCCAATTATTCCATTGGCCTTAGCGTTTACTGGTAAGAAAAAAGAATTTTATGCCCTGGTTGATTCCGGAGCAACAATTTCCGTTTTTCGTGCAGAGGTTGCAGATTCTTTAGGACTTGTTATAGAGAAAGGTAAGGAAATGTATCTAGGTGGTGTAGGTGGTAGGATCAAAGGTTATCTTCATGAAGTAGAGATTGAGATTGCTGGAATAAATTTTCTCTGCCCGATTGTCTTTTCAAGGGAGTATCTTGTTTCCTTCAACCTTTTAGGTAGAGAAGCTTTTTTTCCCAGGTACCGCATTATCTTTGAAGAAAAGAAAAAGCAGTTACATCTTGAAGTTGGCAGACAAGGCTGAATCCGTCATTGCCAGCCCCGAAGGGGCGAAGCAATCTAGTCCAAAAGAAGAGATTGCTTCGTCGAAGACTCCTCGCAATGACGTAACTTAATTGCCACTTGAAATCTTGTAATCAAATTTGTTATTATAATAAGGGCCTCTGAAAATCCCCCTCTGCTCAATTTTCGAACAAGATGAAATACATTTTTGTAAGTGGTGGTGTTATTTCGGGTATTGGTAAAGGTACAACAGCTGCCTCTATTGCTTTCCTTTTAAAATCCGCAGGATATAAAATTGCTCCTATCAAGTTTGAAAATTATCTAAATTTAGATGCAGGTACAATTAATCCAATAGAACATGGCGACCCCTTTCTTTGCGAGGATGGGACAGAGGCTGATATGGATATCGGATCTTATGAGAAATTTTTGGATGAAGATATGGGCAAAGACAACTTCGTTACCATGGGGCAAATATACAGAGAGGTAATAGATCGGGAAAGAAGGTTTGAATATGACGGTGAAGATGTTGAGGCAATTCCCTATATCACTAACGAGATTATTGATCGCATTAATAATGTGGGCAGAAAAAGATCAGCTGATATAGTCATTATTGAGCTGGGTGGAACAGCAGGGGAATATCAAAACGTTCTCTATTACGAAGCATCCAGAATCATGACTTTACAAAAGAGGGGTGATGTTTTACACATCCATGTTTCTTATGTACCAACTCCTCCGCACCTTGGAGAACCTAAAACCAAACCAACTCAACTTTCTGTTAGAACCTTAAATTCTTTGGGAATTCAGCCAGATTTTGTGATTGCCAGATCGGAAAAATATCTGGATCAAAGAAGAAGAGAAAGATTTGCCCTTTTTTGCAATATGATGCCAGAGGATATTATTTCCAATCCCGACCTCCCAACTGTATATGAAATACCTCTTGTTTTGCACAAGCAGAATCTTGAACAAAGAATTCTTCAAAAACTGGGGTTAAAGGTAAGAAAACCCAATGTAGAGCCTTGGGAAAAATTGGTTGAGAAAATAAAGGCCAAAAAAGAAAAGGAAGTAGAAATTGCCATAGTTGGTAAATATTTTGGCACAGGAGATTATCAGCTTAGGGATTCTTATGCCGCCCTTTTTGATGCCATCGATCATGCCAGCTGGGAAATTGGTATAGGCGTTAAAACAAAATGGGTAGATGCGGAGAAGGTAGAATCCGCCGTCGCTAAAGCTATGGCGGACAAGAAAGAAGGAATCGAAGGTGTAAAAGAAGTTATTGGGAACCCAGACGGTTTGATTGTACCAATAGGCTGGGGTGAGCGAGGAGCGGAGGGGATGATAGCTGCTGCTTCTTTCGCCAGAGACAGAAAGATTCCCTATTTGGGTCTTTGTTATGGAATGCAGCTTGCAGTTATTGGATTTGCCAGGGATGTAATAGGGTGGAGAGATGCCAATACCACGGAAAATGATAAGAAAACTAAACATCCGGTAATAACCTTAATGCCAAAACAGAAAAAGTTTATGGCCAAAAGGGCCTATGGGGGAACCATGAGGTTAGGTTCCTGGGATGCGCAGGTTGCGAAGGGAACAAAGGCATATGAGATTTATAAAAAGTATGGGCAGCTAAAAAATGCTGAAGGGTTGACTTCTGAAAGACACAGACACAGATATGAGTTTAACAACAACTTTTCGCAAGACTTTGAAAAGGGAGGAATGATTATTGCAGCCAGATCTGTTGCAGAAAATCTGGCAGAAATTATTGAACTTCCCCAAAAGGCACATCCATTTTATCTGGGAACACAAGGTCATCCGGAATATAAATCCAGACCCCTAAAACCCCATCCATTATTTCTTGCATTTCTGGAAGCGATAAGCAAAATTAAATAATGAGCAAAGGAGAATTACTTGTCATAGATGGAATTGATGGATCCGGGAAAACTACCCAAATTGAGCTTTTGAAGAAATATTTGTTTTCAAAAAATATTCCCTTTGAGGTAATCAGTTTTCCTCAATATGGAAAAAATGAATATGCTGATAGGATTGCTGATTATCTTTCCGGAAAGTTTGGAGAAATTAGTGATATTGATCCATACGAGATGGCAAAACTTTATGCTTCTGACAGAAAAACTATTAGGGATTCAATTTTTGGTTGGCTAAAGGAAGGTAAGTTAGTGATAGCCAACAGATATATTGCCTCATCCAAAGCCCACTTGGGAGCAAATATGAATGAGGAGAAAAGGGAGAAGTTTATGGAATGGATAGATCAGCTGGAATATCAGACTAATGGTATGCCAAAACCGGATTTGACTATTCTTTTAAAAGTGGATCCAAAAGTGGGCCAAGAAAATGCTTTAAAAGATCATAAAGTGGATATTCACGAAAAAAGCTTGGAACATGAACAAAAAGCAGCCAAAATTTATTTTGAGCTTTCTGAAATAGAAGAAAATTGGCAGGTGATAGATTGTATGAGGAATGGAGGAATGAGAACCCCTCAAGATATTCATAATGAAATAATAAATCGCTTATATCCTATAACTTTGGTATAATCTGCTTCATATGATAGTTGCCAAATTTGGCGGCACATCTGTTAGCTCAAAGAAAAGGATCTTAACAATTTGTCAAATTGTAAAAGATCAAAAAGAAAAGGACCCCATTTTGGTGGTTTCGGCATTAAGCGGGGTGACAGATCTTCTTTTATCCCTACCTTCACTTTCTAAATCCAAATTAGTGGCGGAGTTGAAAAGATTACGAGAGATACATAAAAATCTAATAAAGAGGGTTTTTAAAGATAAAAACAGACAAAAGACTATGGAGGAATTTATTGATGAAAAAATTGCCGAGATTTCAAAACTTGATTTAACAGAGGACAAAAAGAAATTGGACAAATTATTATCATTTGGAGAAATTATGTCCTCCGCTATTTTGGCAAATGCCCTAGAAAGCCACGGAATAAATGTTTCCCAAGTAATTGCCACAGATTTAATTGTTACAAACGATAATTTTGGCTCTGCCGAGTTTATTTTGGAGCCGACCAGAAAAAAAATAAAAAAGATATTAATGCCCCTGGTCAAAAAAGGCATAGTGCCCGTTGTGACGGGGTTTATCGGTACCACCAAAAAAGGCCAGGTTACCACTTTGGGAAGAGGTGGATCGGATTATTCAGCAGCAATTATTGGCTTTTGCCTGGCTGTAGATGAAATTCAAATCTGGACCGATGTTGACGGGATATTTACTGTCGATCCCAGGATTGTCAAAAATGCCAGACCATTGCAGGTGGTATCTTTTAAAGAGGCAGCAGAGCTTGCAGCATTTGGTGCAAAAATTTTACATCCCAGATGTATAGCGCCTGCTATAAAAGCAGCCATTCCTGTCAGAATTTTAAACACCTTCAACCCCAACCGGTCAGGCACTTTAATTACCACAAACCACAAAATTAGCAGACAGATTAAAGCCATATCTTTTAAGAAAAAAATTACCCTGGTGAATATTTATTCTACCGAGATGCTTTTGCAAAAAGGTTTTTTGGCAAGAATTTTTCAAACCTTTTCCAAATATAATATCTCTGTAGATTTAGTTTCAGTATCCGAGGTCAGTGTATCGGTGACTTTAGATAACAGAAATAATTTGGAGAAAGCAGTGCAACAACTTTCTGAATTTGCCAATGTTTCTGTTGGTGAAAACTTCGGGATGGTTTCTTTAATTGGTGAAGAAATTACAGATTCTTCAGGCAATATTAAAAATATTTTTGATATTTTAGCCAGCCGGCGAATCGTGCCGAAAATGGTTTCTTTGGGGGCCACCAATATTAATATCAGCATTGTTATAAAATCAGATCAAGTTAAGAAAGCTGTCAAATATTTACATCAAAATTTGCTACAAAGTGGTACAATTGCCTCAAAATAAATGAAGATTGCTTTAATTGGTTTCGGAAACATGGGAAAAGAAGTAGAACGTTTAACTCGTGATGATGGGAAACATCAGGTGGTTTCCATAAGCCTTAAACAAACAAATGGCCAATGGGATGAGGTGGGGATAAAAAGCGCTGATGTGGTGATAGATTTTACCCACCCTCAGGTTGTTTTGGAAAATATCAAAAAGGTAGCCTCTTTGGGGAAAAATATGGTGGTTGGGACAACCGGTTGGTATGATCAAATAGATCAGGTTAAAAAAATAGTCAAGGCTAAAAAAATTGGCTTAATTTATGCCCAGAATTTTTCAGTTGGGGCCAATATATTTTTTAAGATAATAGCTTTCGCTTCTAAATTATTTGCCAAATTTGGCGGCTATGATGTATACGGTTTTGAGGTTCATCACACCGGCAAAAAAGACAGCCCTTCAGGAACAGCCTTAAGATTGGCCAAGGAGATTTTAGGCACCTTCCCTGCCAAAGAGAGATTGCAAACGGAAAAGCTCAACAGGCAAATAGAGAAAGATGAGTTGCATTTTGCCTCAATCAGGGGAGGCAGAAATCCGGGTTTCCACCAAGTAGTTTTTGACAGTCCAGCTGATTCCATAACCTTGTCTCATCAAGCTCACGGAAGAGGAGGTTTTGCTCAAGGGGCGATTCTGGCAGCCGAGTTCATCAAAGACAAAAAAGGTTTTTATAATTTTGATGAAGTATTTACTAAGGGGGGTGAATAAGATTTGAGTAAAAAATTTAAGGGAGCAATTACAGCACTGGTGACACCATTTCTTGAAGATGGCAAAGTTGATGTGGAAAGCTTAAGGGATTTGGTGCGGTTGCAAATTAAGGGCCATATTGATGGGATAGTGCCTTGTGGGACAACCGGGGAAGCGGTCACTTTGGATCAGGATGAATACAGATTGGTGGTGGAAACAGTGGTCAAAGAAGTAAACGGTAGAGTGCCGGTTATTGCCGGAGCTGGCAGTAATGATACGCAAAAGGCCATTGGTTATTCCCAAATTGCCAAGCAAGCTGGGGCAGATGCCCTTTTGCATGTTACTCCATACTATAATAAACCTACCCCTTTAGGCCTTTTGGCTCACTTTAAAGTTATAGCCAAGGCTACGGATTTGCCAATCATTTTATATAATGTGCCGGGCAGGACCGGTTCTAATGTGTTAGCTGCCACCACCATTAAAATTTCTAACGAGGTACCACAAGTGGTGGGGGTGAAAGAGGCCTCAGGTAATATTACCCAGATGATGGAGATTATTAAAGGTGTATCTTCATCTTTTTCAGTTTTGTCAGGGGATGATGCTTTTACCTTGCCTTTGATGGCAGTTGGAGGGGTGGGAGTTATTTCTGTTGCTTCAAACGAAGTTCCAAAGGCCATGTCTGATTTGACGGCAGCTGTGCTGAACGGAGATTTTGTGAAAGCCAAAAAATTGCATTATCAATGGTTGGATTTGATGAATATCAACTTTATTGAATCAAATCCCATCCCGGTTAAAACCGCATTGGCTTTAATGGGAAAAATCAAGGAAGTTTTCAGATTGCCTTTAGTAGGTATGGAAGAGAAAAATAAGGATAGTTTAAAAGCAGTTCTAAAATCCCACCAGCTGATATGAAAAAAATACCAGTCGGCATATTAGGCGCCACCGGAATGGTTGGTCAAAGATTCATCACCCTGCTAAATTATCATCCCTGGTTTGAAGTAGTGGTAGTGGCAGCTTCACCCCAATCGGCAGGTAAACAATATGGGGATGCGGTAAGAAATAGATGGGTGATGAGTGAGACTATTCCTGATTCTGCGGAAAAAATGGTGGTATTAGCGGTGGAAAAAGATTTGCATAAAATTGCCAACCAGACAAGATTGGTATTTTCAGCTTTGGATATGGACAAAGAGAGAATCAGAAGTATTGAGGAAAGGTTTGCTGATTTGGATGTGGTGGTGGTTTCCAATAACTCAGCCCACCGCTGGACTGAAGATGTACCGATGATTATGCCGGAGATAAACCCGAAACACTTGAAGTTAATCTTAAAACAGAAGAAAAACCGTGGTTGGGAAAAAGGACTAATAGTAGTCAAACCAAATTGTTCTATCCAATCATATGTACCAATACTGAGTCCTTTATTAAAGTATGGTATTAAAAAGGTGGTGGTCACTACTTTACAGGCAGTATCAGGAGCCGGGAAAACATTAAAAGGTTGGCCCCAGATGGAAGAAAATATTATTCCCTTTATTGGTGGTGAAGAAGAAAAAAGCGAGAAAGAACCTTTAAAAATTTGGGGGAAACTGGTAGATGGCAAGGTTGAACTGGCCGGGCCAAGTATTAGCGCTACTTGTATCAGAGTGCCGCTTGAGGATGGGCATATGGCATCAGTTTCGGTGTCTTTTAAGAAAAAAATTAGCAAAAAACAAATTATCAGAGAATGGAAAAAGTTCAATCCTTTAAATGAATTGAATTTGCCATCTGCTCCAAACCCGTTTATTACCTACTTTGAGGAAGACGATAGACCACAAACAAGGCTTGATAGGAATTTAGGTAATGGTATGGGGATTGCTGCAGGCAGATTAAGGCAGAGTGAGGAAGGATTTAAGTTTGTCGGGCTTTCACACAATACCATTAGAGGGGCTGCAGGTGGAGCAATTTTAACAGCAGAACTTTTGAAAGCAAAAGGATATGTCTAGTGGCAACTATAAATAAAAATTTTAAAAAATTGGCAGGAAATTACCTGTTTTCCGAAATAGCCAAGAGGACCAAGGTATTTAGTGAAGAAAATCCGGGAGTGGAAATTTTAAGACTGGGGATTGGTAATACTACTCAACCTCTTCCCCCGACCATTATCAAAGGTTTGTTACATGGAGTAAAAAAATTGGCTGATGTTAAAACTTACACAGGATATGGCGATGAACAGGGCGATATGAGACTTCGAGAGGCTCTTTCTGATCGGTATAAAAAGTTAGCAGTGGATATTGAACCATTGGAAATTTTTATCAGTGATGGAGCAAAACCGGATTCAGCCAACATCCAATCTATTTTTGCTGCTGATAGTGTGGTAGCTGTGGCAGATCCGGTTTATCCTGTTTATGTGGATAGCAATATCCTGGCAGACAAAAAAAAGATTGTCTATATGCCCTGTACCCAAGGCAATGGTTTTATTCCTTCTCCTCCCAAGACAAAAGTAGATCTAGTTTATCTTTGCAGTCCTAATAATCCCACCGGAGCTGTAATGAGGAGGGCCCAACTTAAAGCTTTTGTAGATTATGCCAACAAATTTAAGGCGGTGATTATTTTTGATGCTGCGTATTGTGAATATATTTATGATAAAAGTTTGCCAAAAAGTATTTATCAGATTGCTGGTAGTCAAAGTTGCGCCATTGAGATTAATAGCTTTTCCAAGTGGGCGGGATTTACCGGAGTAAGATTAGGTTGGACAGTGGTGCCAACGGATTTAGTTTTAGATGGTACAAAGAAGGGTGAAGTCAATGCTTTGTGGAATAGAAGACAAACCACCATGTTTAATGGTGCTTCCAATATTGCTCAAGAAGGGGGACTGACAGTTTTATCTAAAAATGGACAAAGAGAATGCCAAAAAGTAATTGATTATTATATGGGAAATGCAAGGATCATTAGGACTTCTTTGATCAAGATGGGATTTGAGGTTTTTGGAGGAGAAAATGCTCCCTATCTTTGGCTCAAAATTCCACATGGTTTCACCTCCTGGGGCTTTTTTGATAAGCTTTTGCACCAAGCCCATGTGGTGGGAACTCCCGGTTCTGGATTTGGTCAAAATGGTGAGGGGTATTTAAGACTTAGCGCTTTTGGACACAGAGAAAATATTAAGAAGGCACTAAACAGCATAAAGAAAAATTTAAAACCATGAAAAAGAGTCTGCCGTTTACCAAGAAACAGATAGAAGAAATTATTAAAATTTATCCTACTCCTTTTCATATTTATGATGAAAAGGCAATTCGGGAAAATGCCAGAAAATTCTACCAAGCCTTCTCCTGGATAGACGGGTTTAAAAATTATTTTGCTGTTAAAGCCAATCCAAACCCCCATATTTTAAAGATTTTAAAGAAAGAGAGTATGGGGACTGATTGTAGCTCTTTGCCGGAGCTAATTTTGGCAGAGAAAGTAGGACTTAAAGGGGAGGAAATTATGTTTACTTCTAACGAGACTCCGGCAAAAGAGTACCAGTATGCCAAGAAACTTGGAGCCATTATTAATTTGGATGATATTTCTCATATTGAGTTTTTGGAAAGTGCTACAGGATTACCTAAGTTGATATGTTGTAGATATAATCCAGGACCAACTAGAGAGGGGAATAGGTTTATTGGTAATCCAGCCGAAGCTAAGTATGGTATGACTAAAGAACAATTATTTAAGGCATATAAAATCCTAAAAGAGAAAGGTGCAAAAAGATTTGGATTACATACTATGGTGGTCTCAAACGAACTTAATCCAGAACAAATAATTGAAACAGCCAAAATGTTATTTGAACTGGTCATAGAAATTTCCCAAGAAGTTGAAATAAAGTTAGAATTTGTTAATTTGGGGGGAGGAATAGGAATTCCCTATAAACTAGAACAAGAGCCTATGAACTTAAGTTACGTTTCCCAGAAGATTAAAAAACTCTATGAAGAGATGATTGTTAAAAATGCTTTGGATCCTTTGGGGATAGTTTTTGAATGCGGAAGAATGGTGACTGGGCCATATGGCTATTTGGTAACCACAGTCCTTCACCAGAAACATATTTATAAAGATTATGTGGGGGTGGATGCTTGCATGGCAAATTTGATGCGTCCGGCTTTATACGGAGCATACCATTATCAAACTGTTTTGGGGAAAGAAAATTATCCTCAAAATCATATTTATGATGTGGTGGGGTCTTTATGTGAGAATAATGATAAGTTTGCCATAGACAGAAAGCTACCCAAAATAGAGATAGGGGATATTATTGTGATACATGATACAGGTGCCCACGGTTATGCCATGGGGTTCAACTACAATGGAAAACTCAGATCAGCAGAACTGTTATTGAAAGCAGATGGTTCTTTAGGGCAAATCAGAAGGGCAGAAACCGTAGATGACTATTTTGCCACCTTGGATTTTTCCGGACTTTAATATAAACTAGCCGATATGCCACCCAGCAAAGCTTCTAAGAATTTATCTGCCAATCAAATCTTGGGAACCCTGCCTGATTGGGCTATTAAGGAGTGTATTAAAAAAGGGATTATTAAAATTGACCCGCTTCCAAAAGATTGGGAAGAAGCGATTGATGAGGTAACAATTGATTTTCATTTGGGAAATAAGCTACGGGTTTTTACCGATGAGGGTTTAAATACCATTGATACTCGTTTTGCCACCAAAGAAGATATGGAATCAATGATGAGGTTGGTGGAATTAAAACCTGGCCAGCCATTTATATTAACTGAGCATGATTTTGTAATAGCTACAACTAAAGAAAGATTAACTCTGCCAAATGATGTGGTGGGCCATCTGCACGGAAAATCATCTTTGGCGCGTCTGGGGGTGGTGGTACACTCAACTGCTGCCCGTTTTGATCCTGGTTGGGATGGACATCCGGTTTTGGAATTTGGGACTTTCTTAAAGGGGAAGAAGCTGGTTATTTATGAGGGAAGCCCAATATGTGCATTTTCTTTTGAAAAATTAGCAGTTCCTGTGGAGAGGTCTTACAAAAGGAGTCCTAATAATAGGTATGGCGGATCAGATATGCCTAAGGTTTCAAATTTAATGGGAAAACGGGCTGGTGCTACGGCTCGTCATGGTCACAAATAATGGGTCGCTCGTCACATCAAAAAGCACCATTCGACTAGAGTATTCTGAAACATGAACTCTTTCTCTAGTCTCATTATGTGAAACTTTTGTGAATTAGGACTGCACACAAAAGTTTCAAATTGCTTTTATGATTGTGACTTCGCTCCCTTGCAATATTATGAGTGTACTTGGAGTTAATGAGGTCCACAAAAGAATAAAAAAGCATGGCTTAATTAGAAATTTAGGTCAAAGGGAGCTTGAAAATCCGGAAGGAGTGGGAGTAGATTTAAGACTCGGATCAGTGCATAAGATTATAAGAGGCGGAGCCTTTATAGAAGTGGACAGTGGACAGGTGTTAGGGAATAGGAAGGGAGTGGAAACAAAAATGGTGGCCGAATTTGTGGAAGGAAAGATACAGGAAATAGCAATCAAGCCGGGGGAATATTATTTAGTCCAAACTGTGGAAGAAATAAATACACCTTCTGATTTGATGCCCTTAGTCCACACCAGAACCTCTCTTTTTAGATCAGGATTATTACTTTTAAATTCTAAGACAGATCCGGGCTATAAAGGGGCTTTAACAATGGGACTGACAAATTTATCCCCATTTCCTGTCAAGCTACAACTGGGAGCAAGAATTTGTAATATAATCTTTCATAAAATAGAGGGAAAAACTGTTAAATATAGAGGGCAACACCAGGAAGGGAGAGTTTCACCTAAAAAGGCAGAAAGGCAAGTATGAGTAGGCCTAAACATGAAGAATACCAATATTTAGATCTTTTAAAAGATATCCTTAAAAATGGAGTAGATAAGCCCGTGTTTAATAATCCAGGAATAACCATTAGATCTGTTTTTGGAAGACAAATGAGGTTTGATTTAGAAAAAGGCTTCCCACTTTTAACTACCAAAAAAGTATTTTTAAGAGGGATAATTCATGAGCTTTTGTGGTTTATCAAAGGAGATTCCAATATCAAATATTTGCTTGATCAGGATGTTCATATTTGGGATGAATGGGCATACAAGCCATACAAAACTCAAATGTCAAAACTCAAATCTCAAAAGTTAATGATACAAGAGGAATTCATTGCAAAAATTAAATCCCTACCAAAGAATGATCCATTTGTTAAAAAATGGGGGGATTTAGGGAATGTTTATGGGGTGCAGTGGAGGAGATGGAAAACATCTGATGGAAGGGTGATTGATCAGCTGGCCTGGGCTATAAATGAGTTAAAGACCACCCCTTTTAGAAAATCAATTGTGGTGTCTGCCTGGAATCCGGAATTTATATATGAAATGGCAGCTCCTGGTAAATCAATGGCTTTACCTCCTTGCCACACTATTTATCAGTTCAATACCAGGAAAGATAGATTGTCTTTGCAACTTTATATGAGGTCAGCAGATATTTTCTTGGGAGTTCCCTTTAATATTGCCTCATATGCCCTTTTTACCATGATGATTGCTCAAGTTGTGGGATTAAAACTTGGGGAATTTATCCTAACATTTGGTGATGTGCATATTTACAGTAATCATTTTGATCAAGTTAAAGAACAATTAAAAAGAAAACCAAGACCATTTCCAAAAATGAAGATAAATCCTAAAGTTGAAAATATTGATGATTTTAAATATGAGGATTTTACTTTGGAAGGTTATGATCCATATCCTCCTATAAAAGGAGAAGTAACCGTGGTGGGAGGTTTTTAATGGTTAGCATCATAGTTGCTGTGGCTGGTAAGAAAAGAATTATTGGAAAAAAAGGGGGGCTACCTTGGTATATACCCGAGGAGTTAAAAAGATTTAAAGAGATTACCATGGGACACCCCATTGTTATGGGAAGGAAAACCCATGAGTCCATTGGTCGAGCATTGCCGGGAAGAACAAATATAGTGGTAACTCGTGAACCAAACTATCAAGCAGAAGGTTGTGAGGTGGCTCATAGTTTAGAAGAAGCCCTTCGACTCGCAAAGAACGCTTCGGGCAATAATGAAATATTCATTATTGGTGGCGGGCAGATTTATCAGGAAGCCATCAAGTTGGCTGATAAGCTATATTTAACTTATATAGATAAAGAAATAGAAGGGGAAGTGTTTTTTCCAGATTATTCAGAATTTAAAAAAGTAGTTTCTGAATCAGACTGGCAGGAACATGAAGGCTTAAGATATAAATTCTATGAACTAGAAAAGAGCTAAAAGCAATTTTTGACAAAATGCCGCTATGGCGGAAATTTGTCAATTTATCTATCTTAAAATCTGAAAAGTAGTAAAATGATATAAAATTGTTTTATGAAATCTTTTATAATAGGATTTCTAATCCTTGTCACAGGTTTTGTCACTTCAACCTTAATATATTTAATACTCTTTCCCAAGCCAGTGGAAGATTTTATAATAGCAAAAACCATACCTCAATATCCTAATTTAATTACATTTAGCCTGGATGACTTGACTTATTCCCAAAGTAAGAACCAAAGTTTAACCAGGATTACCACCCAACATCAACTACAATCTGGTGGACCGTCTGTATTTTCTAATATTTCAGGTGTTTGGAGAGTTGAAACCCATATACCTTTTGGTCCTCAACCATATGCAAGTATAAGTTTCAATACCACTGATTCTCCAGAAACTGTAGTTAAGTTCTATGTAGATCGACTTTCCCAAAAAGGGTGGGATATTGGGAATAATATTGAGAAGGAACTCCAAATAAAGTTTCCAACAAAAGGATTGTTCTACGAAGTTTTTACCAAAGATATTGGAGATAGAAAGTTTGAATTATCTATTAGGAGTTCATTGTTGAAGGCCACAACCTATACAGATATATTTGTAAACAAAAAAAATCTATGAATTTTTTTAATTTTTTTAAAAATAATAAGGGAGTTATAATTCCAACTTCGATTTTATTAACTTTCAATGTAAAGTTGTACTATTCTGCCATTAAATTTTCGTTACTTACCACTCAGTTAGATTTATTGTTATACTTTTCTTTATTACTTCTTATAGGCATTTTTTTGCCTGTTCTATTATTTTTACCATTTATGATGAGACGTTGATTTTACTAAGTGGACCTGTTAAAATACTTTTCATTACGCACTCGCAGTTTTTAAGTCTCTGACCACAATGCTGCGGGGAGGTTTAAGAGACTATGTATAAGTTACCCACTTTGCAGCAGTTACTGGAAGCTGGTGTTCATTTTGGACACCAAGTTAGACGTGGACATCCCAGGATGAGGCCCTATATTTATGGAGCCAGGGATGGAGTACATATTATTGACTTAACCCAATCCGAAAAGTGTTTAAAAGAAGCCTGTGAGTTTGTTTATAATTTAGGTAAAGAGGGAAAAATTTTACTTTTTGTGGGAACAAAAAAACAGGCCAGACCAATTGTGGAAGATTTAGTAAAAGATTTGGGAGCACCCTTTCTGGTGGAAAGATGGATGGGTGGATTTTTAACTAATTTTGAAGAAATTAAAAAAAGAATAAAACTTTTAAAAGAATACAAGCAGCAAAAAGAAAAAGGCGAACTTTCTAAATACACTAAAAAAGAACAGTTGCTTTTGGAGAGGAAAATGGATAAGCTGGAAAAGGATTTCAGAGGCGTGATGGATTTGGAAAAATGGCCGGATGCCATCTTTGTGACTGATGCTGTTTCAGACAATATTGCCGTTAGGGAAGCCAAAAGATTGGGGATTAAGGTGGTGGCTATAGCTGATTCAAATTGCAATGTTTCGGAAATAGATTACCCTATCCCCGGAAACGATGATGCCATAAAATCAATTAAAATATTGGTGGAGACTGTGGTTTCTGCCTATGGAGAAGGTAAAAAAGAGGCAGGAAGGATATTAGCCAAGGCAGAGAAAAAAGCCGAAAAAGAAAGGAAGAAAGAGGAGGAAGTTTTGGATAAGGAAATAGCAGAAGAGGTAGCAGAGGCAGAGGAAGAAATTGAAAAGAAGACGGTTAAAGATTTTGAAAGAAAGGTAGTTTAGTATGGATATAGATGACATCAAAAAACTTAGAGAACAAACAGGGGCTGGGATTGCCGACTGCAAGGAGGCCCTGAGCCTGTCTAAGGGTGATATTAACAAGGCTAAGGAATGGTTAAAACAAAAGGGTTTGGATAAGGCTTCTCAAAAAGCCGATAGAGAAGTAAAAGCTGGCATTGTTGATGTATATTCTCACAACGGCAAGGTAGGGGTTTTAGTGGAGCTACTTTGTGAGACGGATTTTGTGGCTAAAACCCAAGATTTCAAAAACTTAGCCCACGAGCTTTCCTTACAAATTGCCTCCATGAATCCGCAATCAGTTGAAGAATTACTAAAACAAGAGCATATTAGGGACACCTCAATAACTGTGGATCAACTGATAAAGTCGGTGATTGGAAAACTGGGAGAGAATATACAGGTAGGTAGATTCGAAAGGATAGCTCTGGGAGAATAGTATGGATCCAGTCCTGACCCAACTAAGCGAAAAGATAGAGGCAGCCATACACCATTTTAAGATGGAGATTGCTGGGATTAGAGCGGGGAGGGCTAATCCGGCTTTAGTGGAAAATATCCCTGTTGATGCCTATGGATCAAAGATGAAATTGGTGGAGGTGGGAAATATTTCTGCTCCACAACCCACACTTTTAACAGTTCAAGTCTGGGATGCTTCCATTTTGGATAATGTGATAAAGGCCATCCAAGAAGCAAAGTTGGGATTTAATCCCTCAAATGAAGGTACATTAATCCGTCTGCCAATCCCACCACTGACTTCCGAAAGGAGGGAAGAATTTATCAAACTTTTGCATCAAAAGATGGAACAAGCCCGGGTGGAGATAAGACAAATACGGCATGATTCTAGGAATTTATGGAAAAAAGAACAGGAGGATGGAAAGTATGGGGAAGATGAATTTTTTAGAAGGGAAAAATTACTGCAGGAGCTGGTAGATAAAAAGATATTAGAAGTGGAAAGTTTGGGGAAGGCTAAGGAAGAAGAACTGACTCAAATATAATTTTTAATTTTCAATTTGAAATTTTAAATCAATATTTAATGATTAAATGTTTAAAAATTTAAAATTTAGTCATTCAGATTTGAATAAAAATTAAAAATTTAGAATTTAAAATTCACTAAACTAAATATGATATTTTCCATCATCATTTTCATCATTACCCTTTTAGTTCTGGTTCTCATCCACGAACTGGGTCACTTTTTGGTGGCTAAAAAATTTAATATTAAAGTTTTAGAATTTGGGTTTGGGATTCCCCCTAGAGCCTGGGGCAAAAAATTTGGTGAGACAATATTTTCCTTAAACTGGTTACCTTTTGGAGGATTTGTTAAGCTTTTGGGAGAAGATGAGGTGGACAGAAAAATTTTAGAGAACCATAGATCATTTGCTGCCCAAGAAGTTTTTAGAAGAATATTAGTGGTGGTGGCAGGAGTTTTGATGAATCTTCTATTTGCCTGGGTACTTTTTTACGCGGTTTTAGCATCCCAAGGATTTAAATTCCAGATAGATCTAAGGTTTGATCACAAGTTTTTTCTAACAGATCAACAAGTTGAAACAGTGGTTTTGGTGGGAAGTGTGGCCAAAGATTCTCCGGCTGAGTCAGCAGGCATAAAGATGGGAGATAGAATTATTGCCATTAATGGTGAAGAGATAAGCGGGGAGGGGGAACTGGTTAACAAAACCAAAAGTTTGGCAGGACAAGAAATAAAGATTACTTTGTCTGATCCCCAAAAGCAAAACTTAAAAGATGTCACTGTTACCCCCAGAATAAATCCACCCGAAGGTCAAGGTCCCTTGGGAATTTCTTTTGGCCAATTTAGAGTGGCTACTTTAGAATATAGAAGTCTTTTATCAAAATTATTGTTAGGACCAATTCATTCTTGGAATTTGATTGCCTATTCCGGAAAAGTTTTTGGCCAGCTGATAAATCAATCTATACTTGAGAAAAGTTTTACCCCGGTTTCTCACTCAGTTGCTGGTCCTGTGGGTATTACAAATTTGGCAAATAGCATTTTAACCTCAACAGACAAACCTTTTATACCTTATATTAATTTCGTGGCCATTTTATCTCTTAATTTGGCCGTAATAAATCTGCTACCGATACCGGCCTTAGATGGAGGAAGGCTGTTTTTCTTACTGGTTGAAGCTTTAACAAGAAGAAGGGTTCATGCTGAGATTGAACGGTGGGTTCATGCAGTTGGTTTGGCACTGCTTTTGGCATTGACAATCTTTATCACCTTTTCAGATATCCAAAAAATTCTTTTTTAGAAAATAGTATATACTTAAATTGTGATAAGGCTGCTCACAATTATCACCATCATCTTATCAATTATTCTTTTTCCTCCGGCCACCTTGGCAGTTATCTCAAATGATGCAGTGCCCGGTGATGCTACCTACCCTATAAAGAGGTTCTTGGAAGAGGGGATTTTTGCGATAGCTTCTATTACTCCCACAACCAAAGCTTGGTTTGCTGCTGCCCGCTCTGACAGGCGTTTCCAAGAGGTTACAGTATTAATTAATCGCGGTAAGCCAGTCAAAGATAGTTTAAATGAGTTGGTGGAACAAACTAAGAGTGCCTCAAAACAAATTGCGGAGGTTAAAGGCAATGCTCAAAAAAAGCAATTAGTTGATAAGCTTTCGGAGTCTATTGAAAAATATGATAAAGGTTTAAAAGATGCTTCTGGAAAGAAACAGATTGCTAAAGTTTCTTCTCCTTCCCCAACACCCCCCAGATCAACTAATCAACACAAACCCTTACCAGTTCAGACACCAGTACCCAGTCAATCGCCTAAGTTTACTCCCACTCCTGCACCGACTACTTCCTACCAGCCAACTCAACCTTCATATCCTTCAGATCCCTCACAACAAGAGATAGAGGAGGCAAGAAGAAGACTTGAAGAGATAAGGAGAGCATTAGAAGAAGAAGCAAGAAGACTCGAGGAAGAAAGACAGCAGCAGTTACAGGAATCTCCCACACCAAGTCCAACTCAAACTCCAAAACCAACCCATGAGCCTACGCCTACACCAAAACCAATCTCTACACTCATTCCAACTTTAACCCTAAAACCTACACCTACACCGAGTGGACATGGTATATTTAGGTTGTTTTCTCAACCAGGAAATGATAAAGATTTTATAGATGTGTCTTCCACACCTTCACCAACTCCCGAAGCCAGTTGCCAAACAGATTGTAAGTATTGTCCTACCAGCCAAACTTGTGGAGCATCAACTTATGATACATGTACTGATAATTTAGGTAGAAAGAGCGCAGATACCGCTTTTTGTACAGACGGAGCAAGCGGATTTAGATGTTATGCAAAAGATAATACAAATTGTCAAAGTGCGGATGAGGGTGTATACAATTATTCCTGCTCCGCTTGTCCTGTTAGTTCTCCCCAATACTATTAAACCTACCTACATAGGAATTAAGATTGTATGGTTGAAAGAGCGTGTACATGCTAAAGTCACCATGCTATAGTTAAAATATGAAGTATTCGAAACTTTTTGGAAAAACCATAAAACAAGATCCTAAAGACGAAGTTTCGGTTAATGCCAAACTTTTGGTTCGCGCCGGATTTATCAGAAAAGAAGTAGCTGGAGTTTATAATTATTTGCCTTTAGGATTTAGGGTGTTAGATAAAATCAATAAAATTGTCAGAGAGCAGATGAATGCGGCAGGAGGTCAGGAAATGCTTATGAGTGCCTTGCAAAATAGAGCTAATTGGGAAAAAACCGGCAGATGGGAAAGTTTTGATGCGCTTTTCAAAGTTAAAAGTAGATATGACTTCGAATTTACTTTAGGTCCTACTCATGAAGAGGTTTTGGTGCCAATAGTCAAGCAGCTTATAAACTCCTATAAAGATCTGCCTTTGTATCTTTATCAAATTCAAACCAAATTTAGAGATGAACCGCGGGCCAAAAGTGGCATTTTAAGAGGCAGGGAATTTATCATGAAAGATCTTTATTCTTTTCATGCTGATGATAAAGATATGGAAAGCTATTATGAGGTGATGAAAAAATCTTATAAAAATGTTTTTGAAAGATGCGGGTTAAAAGCTATAGAAACAGAGGCAACTGGTGGAGCATTCAGTAAATTTTCTCATGAATATCAGGTACTTTGCCGAAGCGGAGAGGATGAGATTATTTATTGTGAGGGTGGGGATTTTAGTTCCAATGTGGAAATAGCTCAAGTAAAAGAAGGTAAGCAGTGCGATTTGGGTCATGGACCTCTTAAGAGGGCCCGGGCTATTGAGGTGGGGAATATTTTTCCTTTAAAAACCAGATTCTCAGATGCATTTGGTTTAACTTTTAAAGATAAAGATGGTAAAGAAAAACCGGTGGTAATGGGCTGTTACGGGATAGGTATTACCAGAGTGATGGGAACAATTGTGGAAGTTTATCATGATGAAAAAGGAATAATTTGGCCGGAGTCCGTGGCTCCATATATGGTACATGTTGTGGGATTGGATCTGGAAGAAAGAAGTGTAATGGAAGAGGCAGAAAAAATGTATAAGCTTTTACAAGCAGAGGGAATAGAGACATTATTTGACGACCGTCAAAAAATGTCAGCAGGAGAAAAATTTGCAGATTGTGATCTAATAGGAATTCCATATAGAGTAGTTATTTCCAAAAAGACAGGGGAGAAATTGGAAGTTAAAAAAAGACATGAGAAGGAAACAAAATTTGTGACTTTTGACAAACTTTTAAAGATACTAAATTTCTAATTTCCCCTATAGATTTACTTCCTCTTTCTTGATTTTTTCCTATTTTCAGAATTAATTTTTTTAGCAAGCTCTTCCAGTGAGCCTGGTTTTAAAGTTGAGGCAATTTTTCCTTTGAATTCTTCTCGTCTGGTTACAAATGCATCAAAGAAAGCTAGTTCCACATCATTATGTTCCTTCCTTGCTGCTTCTGTTGATTCCTTATCTCCTGAGACAAGTGCATCCAACAAGTTTCGATGAACGGCCAAGTGGCCTGGTGCGATTTCTTCTACATAGAACGCCTTGATTTCTTGATCTACAATATAATTTAAGATATCGTCCGGAGTAACAGTTCTCTTAACTGCTTTATTCTTCTCTGGCGCTAGTTGTTCTTCTCTCAATCTTTCCCCTGACATATTTGGAGATTATATCATGACGATGATTGATTTTAAATTCTAGTTCTGTTAAATTATTCAGAAGATATGATTTCTAAAAATATTCAAAAACTTCCTAAATCTATAGTTGAGGTGACTGTGACTGTTCCTTGGGCAGATTTACAGCAAACTTGGGATCAGACACTTCAAAAAATGGCTCAAGATGTGGAGTTGCCCGGTTTCAGAAAAGGTGCTGCGCCCCTACCCATGGTTGAGCAAAATTTGGGTATTAAGCTTCAGGATGAAGTTTTAAAAGCTGCCTACCCCAATTTTTTAATAGAGGCGCTTAAAGGCACAGACATTATCCCGATTGACTATCCAAAATATGATTTAATTTCTTTTGTTAAGGGTCAGCAACTTCAATTTAAGGCCACCATCACCAATAGACCAGCAGTTTCTGTGGGAAATTATAAAGCCATTAAAGTTACCAGACCAACCCCAAAATCAGTGACTGAGGAGGAGGTCCAAAAAGTTATTGACGATCTTTATAAAAGATGGAAGGTGAGGCAGCCAGTGGGAAAGGATTCTGGAGTCGCTAGCGCTCCCCAGAATGACAAAGTTACTGGATCAATAAGTTTCCAGCAAGGACAACAAACACCCACCAATGGTCAGGCCCAAGTTCCTGATGATGTTTTTGCCAAGGCCATGGGGGCATTAGATTTAAATGATTTAAGGGCAAAGATCAGGAAAGATCTGGAGGCAAATGCATCTTACAATAATGAGCTAGATTATGAAGAGGCTATTCTACAAGAGGTGGAAAAGATGACTCAAGTGGAATTACCTGAGGTTTTAATTCAAGATGAGTTAAATAGAATGTTAGTTTCTTTACAAAGAAGAGTGGCTGACATGGGGTTACTTTTGGAAGACTATCTTAGGGGTCAGGGGAAAACTTTGGAACAGTTAAAAAGTGAATGGAGGGTGCAGGCTGAGAAAAATGTCAGAATGGAATTGGGTTTGGCAGATATTGCCAGGATGGAAAATGTCAGTATTACAGACCAGGAGTTACAAGCAGAAATAGATAAGATTCAAGATGCCAGAGTTAAAAGACAGTTTGAAGCCCAAGAACCCAGATTACATTTAAGGCATGCATTAAGACAGACCAGAACACTGGATCTTCTAAAGAAGATGGTAGGAGGATAGGATGGATCAATGTATTTTTTGCAAGATTATAAACAAAGAGATTCCGAAAGAGTTTGACTATGAATCCGACCATATAGTGGTTTTTCCGGATATTAATCCTTCAGCTGATGTCCATCTTTTAATAGTACCCAAAAAGCATATCAGCGGGATGGGGCAGTTAGGGAGAGAACACGGTGATTTGCTAATCGAAGTATATGAGGTTGTGAATAAGTTAGTTTTGGAGAACAACTTAAGAGAAGATTTATATCGGGTAGTGGTAAATGGAGGTAAGGCTCAACACATACCCCATTTACATTTTCACCTTTTAGGTGGACAATGGAAGAAATATGTTTAAAGGAGGTGTTTTTATTGAGTATTGTTGTAAAAGCAGGACCTGGGGATTCAACTGATGCTGTCATCAGGAAATTTCAAAAAAAAGTCGTGGCTGAAGGAATAGTTCAGGAAATTAGAGAAAGATCAGTTTATAAAAAACCTTCAGAGTTAAGGCAAGTATATTTGGCTGAGAAAAGAAGAAAAATTATGCGGGCCAGAAGGTATTCGGGCTAGATTATGTTGATTGATCAATTGCAGTCTGATTTAAAACAAGCTCAGCTAGATAGGGATGAAGTAAAGGTTGTCACCTTAAGACTGCTTTTGTCAGAGATCCACAATCTAGAGATTCAAAAGGGTGGTAACTTAACTGATCAAGACGCGATCCAGGTTGCTCAACGGGAAGTTAAAAAAAGAAAAGAAGCAGCAGAGGGTTTTAGACAAGGTGGCAGGGAAGATCAAGCACAGAAAGAAGAAGCTGAAGAAAAGATTTTGCAAGCATATATGCCGGCCCAACTTTCAAATGAGGAGTTGACTAAATTAGTCCAAGATTCTATAAATGAGTTAGGGGCCAAAAGTTTGGATGATATGGGAAGAGTAATGGGATTAGTTATGGGTAAGGTGGCTGGTAGAGCTGATGGAAGTGTTGTTAGTAATATAGTTAAGGAAAGGTTATCTGAATAATTTTTAATTTTCAATTTGAAATTTTAAATCAATTTTAAATGTTTAAAAATTTAAAATTAAGACATTTATATTTGAATAAAAATTAAAAATTTAGAATTTAAAATTTATGATTAATATTATTGTTTCTTCAGATCCAAGATATGGAATAGATAGAGCGGCTATAAGAGTGGTAGTTTTAGAGGCTCTACGGAGACACCGCATCCACGGCAGAATAGAGCTGGGGGTCAATATTGTGGGAGATCGGAAGATGCACGAGCTTAATCGGAAGTTTCGCGGGATTGACTCCACCACAGACATATTATCTTTTGCCCTTGAGGATCCTAATCAATCAAACTTACAACATATTCCCAGAATCGGTTTTGTGTCCTCGCCCGATAAATTTTTAAGGCTTGGTGACATTGTCATTTCCTATCCGCAGGCAGTGGAGGATGCTTCAATTGATGGGATACCAGTAGATGAGGAGATAAGAAACTTAGTGGAGCATGGTGTAGGTCATCTGTTGGGGATCCACCATGAGTAAAAATATCAATCAAGCATTCTACCTAAAATATCGTCCTCAGACCCTTAAGGATCTAATTGGTCAAGAAGGGATTAAGGAAACTCTTTTCGCCTCTTACAAAGGCAATAAATTATCACATGCCTATCTTTTTGTCGGTCCCAGAGGTACAGGCAAAACTTCCACAGCCAGAATTTTGGCCAAGATGGTTAATTGTGAGGGTAAAGGGGAAAGCGGGAAGGGTGAAGTCCCATGTAATAAGTGTTCTACATGCGTCTCCATAACCGATGGTAGCAATTTGGACCTCATCGAGATAGATGCGGCATCAAACAGAGGTATTGAAGATATCAGAGCATTAAGGGAAAAAATTAAACTGGCCCCAACTTCTTCTAAAAAGAAAGTTTACATAATTGATGAGGTTCATATGTTAACCAGCGAGGCCTTTAATGCACTCCTTAAAACCTTGGAAGAACCCCCCAACCATGCCCTTTTCATTATGGCCACCACTGAGGTTTCGAAAATTCCACAAACAATTCTTTCCCGTTCCCAAAGACTGGATTTTAAGCTGGCTACTCATATGGAGTTAAGACAGGCTTTGGAGAGAATTATTAAAGAGGAAAAAATTGATATTGAGGGAGAGGCGATTCAAACTCTGATTAAGAAAGCCGATGGCTCCTTTAGAGATGCGGTCAAATTGCTTGATCAAGTAGCTACTTTAGGGAAAAAGATTACCAATGATATTTTATTAGTAACCTTAAGCTCCTCAAAGTTTGATGATTTAATAGGAGTTATTGAAACTTTGGCTAAAAAGAAAATTCAAGAGAGCTTAATGACTGTACAAAAACAGATAGATAAAGGTTTGGATGTTAAGGAGTTGATGGTGTCTTTGATGGATATATTGAGAAGTTTGATGCTCATTAAAAACGGTGTAGGGCAGCATCTGGTAAAACCTCAATATACCCAGGAGAATTATCAAAAATTAGTAGAAATCTCTGAACAGTTTGGCACCAATAATTTAATTGATGCCTTGGATGTATTACAAGATGCCTTGGAAAAATTAAAATTTGCCTTAATTCCTCAATTACCGTTAGAGATAGCAGTGGTGGAGATATGTGGAGAACAAACAAATAAGACGATAGATGATGGAAAATTGAAGATAGAGGTAGAAGGTAGGAGTTCGAATATAGAAAAGCAAGAAGAAATCCATCCTCCATCTTCCGGCATCAAAGATCCACCTTCTATCCTCAATCATCCACCGTCAAGTTCAGATTCCCCTGATATCCTTTTGCTTAAGGAAAAATGGACTTATGTTTTGGAAACTATCAGACCATTTAATTTTTCTTTGGAAGCATTACTTAGATCCATAAATATTAGAGAATGTAATGAAACCGGGGTAGTTTTGGAAGTACCTTATTCTTTTCATCAAAGAATTCTGGAAGCTCCCAAAAATCGGGATCTTTTGGAATCTGTCTTGTCTGATATTTTAGGAAGGCAAGTGAAGGTGGTAACGGTTTTAGGCAACCGTCCTAAAAGATTGGAAGATGTTGTTAATATAGAGGTGGCCCAAGATGATGAAATTATACGAATTGCTTCAGAAATTTTTAACTCAGACTCCATTAACTAGCCTCTTGACTGAAAGCTTCCGACTCTATAAATTACACATATGACATCAAAGGTTTTCGGGTTGATTGCTGAAGAGGCACATAGACAAAAATATGGGTTGGAGATGATACCTTCTGAAAACTATGCTTCAGAAGATGTTTTAAAAGCCATGGGGTCAATTTTGACTAATAAATATTCAGAAGGGTTCCCCGGTGCAAGATATTATGGTGGGAATGAAATAATAGACAAGATAGAAAGATATGCTTGTGAGTTGGCCAATAAATTATTTGGTACAGTCCATGCCATCGTTCAACCTCACAGCGGTTCTCCTGCCAATCTGGCTGTGGCATTAGAATTGGCTGGTCCAGGAGGTACCACTTTGGGTCAAAGTCTAACGGCCGGTGGTCATTTAACTTTCGGGGCTCAAGCTTCCTGGACTGGCCGTCTTTTTAATGCCATCCAGTATGGAGTAGATCCAAAAACTTGGCAGATAGACTTGGATGAGGTGAAAGCTTTGGCCAAAAAACATAAACCCAAATTTATATGGGTTGGCACAACCGCCTATCCCTTTCAAATAGACTACAAAGGTTTTGCCCAGATTGCAGATGAGGTGGGCTGTTTTTTAGTGGCAGACACCTCACATATCTCGGGTCTGGTTGTGACAGGATATCACCCCACTCCTGTGCCCTATGTTCATGTTATGACCACAACTACTCATAAAACTTTAAGAGGCCCCAGGGGGGCCATGATACTTATTACTAAAAAAGGATTAGACAAAGATCCAGAGCTTGCCAAAAGATTGGAAAAGTCTGTCATGCCCGGTTTACAAGGGGGACCACACGATCATCAAACTGCAGCAATTGCTGTTGCTTTAGAAGAGGCATTAAAGCCTTCATTTAAAAACTATATTGGACAGGTTGTTAAAAATGCTAAGGTTTTAGCTGACCAGTTAGGCACTGTTTCCCAAGTACATCTTGTGTTGAAGAGTTTGACTGATCTGGGATATGGTTTAGGTTATCAAGCGCAATATGCTTTAGAGGAAGCAGGTATTACAGTGAATAAAAACACCATTCCAGGTGAACCGGCCTCTCCCTTTTATCCATCTGGAATCAGGTTAGGATCTCCGGCGCTTACAACTAGAGGCATGAAGGAGAAGGATATGATTAAAATTGCAACATGGATAAAGAGAGTTTTGGAAGAAGTGAGGGGTCACGATTTACCAAAAGAACAGGACAAAAGAAAAGATTTCTTAAAAGAGGTTAAAAAGATTCTTAAGACAAATAAAAATTTAAGACAAATAAGAAAAGAAGTGGAAGAATTTGCTGGAAAATTTCCAGTGCCCGGTATACAATGATTGGATGAAAGTATCTGGTAAAGAAGTTGCAGAAGCAATTCTAAAGAAATTAGAAAAAGAAATTAAAGAAAAAAACTTAAAACCCTCCCTTGCCATAATTTTGGCTGGAGATAATCCAGCATCAAAGATTTATGTTAATAGTAAAATAAAAACTGCTCAAAGAATTGGTATAAAGGTTGAACTTTTTGAGTTTTCCAAAAGCGAGATGAATAGGTGTTTGGAAACTATCAATAGGCTAAACGATGACCCCAAACTTAATGGAATAATTGTCCAGTATCCAGTATATGAGGGTTGGGATTTTGATGAGATTTCATCAAAAGTTACTGTCTTAAAAGATGTAGATGGATTTTTAGAAAACTCACCATTTAGGGGGGCGACAGCTTTGGCAGTTTGGGAAATGATTGGAGCTTTTGCCAAACATGAAGGTTTTAAAAATGCTGAAGACTTTTTAGAAGGTAAGAAGATAGTCATCTTGGGAAAAGGAAAAACTGCCGGGAGACCAACAATCAATCTATTAAAAGAGAAGGGAATCGGTATAACTGTGATAGATTCAAAAACAGAAAATCCTGATGAGATTATTAAGAATGCTGATGTGGTTATTTCTGCTACAGGTAAAAAACATATTGTCAACGGATCTAATATAAAAGATGGGGCATATGTGATAGGAGTGGGAGTTGGGAAAGAGATAATAGATGAACAATCTAAAATTTATGGTGATATTAATGAGGAGGAAGTTTCCAAAAAGGCCAAATTATATTGTCCAACCATTGGAGGGATTGGCCCATTAACAATTGCCTGTTTATTAAGAAATGTTGTACAATCATCTGCAAGGAGAAAATAGACCATGGGTTTAATGGATAATCTAAAACAACTGGGTGATCTTAAGAAAATGAGGGATCAGGCTATGGAAGTGCAAAAGAAACTGGCCGTGATAAAAATCACTGTGGAACATAGAGGGGTGATTATTGTGATGACAGCTGATCAAAAAGTTCAATCAATCTCAGGAGAGATGGACCCTCAAAAAGTCACAGAAGCAGTTAATGAGGCATTAAAGCAAAGCCAAAAAGTAGCTGCAGAGGAAATGAAAGGATTAATGGGAGGTATGGGTTTGCCTGGAATGGGTTAATATAGTAATTCGGAGAATCTTCTGATAGAATTTTCCTCGCCATGGCACAAGTTCCAAAGTCCGTACAAAATTTGATAGAGGCTTTTGAAAGGTTGCCTGGAATTGGGCCTAAAACTGCACAACGTTTAACTTTTTATTTACTTCATGCTCCAAAAGAGGAAGCAGAGAAATTAGCTAATGCTGCTTTAGAAATGAAGGACAAAACCCTCCTTTGTTCTAATTGTTTTAATATTGGAGAGGAAGACCCGTGCACAATATGTTCTGATTTCACAAGGGATCAGTCAACCATTATGGTTGTTGAAAACCCACTGGATGTTTTGGCTTTGGAGCGGGCAAATTATAAGGGTTTATATCATGTCTTGCATGGGGTGATTGCCCCTTTAGAAAATATCGGCCCAGATGAACTGCGGATAAAAGAGCTTTTGCCAAGGCTTAAAAGCGGTCAAGTCAAAGAAATTATTTTAGCAACCAATCCCACCATGGAGGGAGAGGCAACCGCCATGTATATTCAAAGGCTACTGCAACCACTAGGGATGAAAATTACAAGAATAGCTAGAGGATTACCAGTAGGTGCTGACTTAGAATATGCTGATGAGACAACTTTATCTAGGGCTTTAGAAGGAAGGAAGGAATATTAAGTAAGCAGCTCGTTACAGTATAAAGTACCACTCGGTCAGTAATTCTGAGTCATAAAGTAAGTACTCAAGACCTCGCTATGGGAAAGTTTTGTGATGAGCAACTGCACACAAAACTTTCTAATTGCTTTATTACTTGTGACTTCGCTGCTTTTTTCTTAGTTATGCTATAGTATATTTATGGCTGATTCTGGTGGGACTGTAAAACAATTTACTGATGAAATGGAGACAGCAGTTAGGGATGTCACTAGGGATGTTAAAGATTCGGTGGGGCAGGCAATTGAGCAGGGGGTTCAATCTGTAGCAGGTACTCAGCTTACTCCACAACAGCTTCAGCAAAAAGAGCTGGAAAGACAAAAACAACTGGCAGAAACCAGAAGAAAACTTAATTGGTGGAATGATTTGCGGGAAGACCAAAGACGTGTTAGAGAACAAGAGAAACAAAAACAATTACAAAGACAACAGCAAGAGCAGCAGGAGAAACAAAAGGAAGAGATAGTGATAATTCAAAAGAAAAAAGAACTGCCTATTGCCATCAAGGCTATGGGTAAGGCTGAGTTAAAACGGGGGGTGGGTGGATAAGGTATGCTTAAACTTTATAATACCCTAACTAAAAAAGTTGAAGAATTTAAACCCATTAATCCACCTTCTGTCGGAATGTATACTTGTGGACCTACTGTTTATGATTATACCCACATTGGACACTTGAGGACTTATGTAGGAAATGATATTTTAAGAAGAATTTTAGAAGCAAATGAGTATCAGGTCAAACATGTGATGAATATTACAGATGTTGGTCATTTGGTTTCCGATAGAGACAGCGGTGAAGATAAAATGGAAAAAGGGGCCAAGCAGTTTGGTAAAAGCGTTTGGGAGGTGGCAAAATTTTTTGAAGATTATTTCTTCAGATCCCAAGATACACTGAATATAAAAAGACCGAATGTTATTGCAAAGGCAACAGATCACGTTGAAGAACAAATTAAACTTATTAAAAAATTAGAAAAAAATGGATTTACCTATATAACAGATCAGGCAATTTATTTTGATATCACAAAATTCCCCACCTACACAAAATTGTCGGGACAAAGACTTGAAGAAAAAGAGATAGGTGCAAGATCGGATGTGGTGGTGGATAAACAGAAAAAAAATCCACAAGATTTTGCATTGTGGTTTTTTATAGTTGGTCATTTTAAGGATCATGTGATGAGGTGGTCTTCTCCTTGGGGGGAGGGATTTCCAGGTTGGCATATTGAGTGTTCTGCCATGGCTATGGAATATCTGGGAGATAGTATAGATATTCATACTGGCGGGGTGGACCATATTCCCGTTCATCACACTAATGAAATAGCTCAATCGGAAGCAGCTACTGGAAAACCATTTGTTAAATATTGGGTACACCATGAATTTTTACTGGTGGATGGAGAAAAAATGTCTAAGTCAAAAAAAAATTTCTATAGAATAGATGAGATTATCCAAAAGGGTTTTGACCCAATAGCTTTAAGATACCTTTTTTTAACTGCCCACTATAGAGATAAATTAAATTTTACCTGGAAATCTTTGCAGGCTGCTCAAAATGCTTTAAACAACTTAAGAAATGAAATTAGACAGTGGGAGGTACCAATTAGATTGTCAGGACAATCCAAAGACAATGTCGGACAATTTTGGCAGAAATTCCTTGATGCTGCTAATAATGACTTAAATATGCCCCAAGCTGTTGCGGTAGTATGGGAGATGATTGCCTCCGATGCCACAATATCTAGTAAAGGTTGGATTCTTTTGGACATGGATAAAATTTTAGGACTAAGGCTTGATGAATATTTTGGTAAACCAATTGAAGTGCCAGAAAATGTGATGAAATTGGTGGAACAAAGAGAACAAGTAAGAAAATCCGGAGATTTTGAAAAAGCAGATAAGTTAAGGAAAGAAATTAAAAGTTTGGGTTTTGAAATTGAAGATACTCCAACTGGACCAAACGTGAAAACGGTGGTAAACTAAGACTTTAGTGGAAACTGATGTTATAACAATTGACGGTCCAACCTCTTCCGGCAAAAATAGTGTCGGATTTTTGTTGGCCCAAGAATTAGGCTATCAATATATAGATACAGGTTCCATCTATCGGGCAGGTTGTGTGTTTATTATAAAAAATGAAATACCCCTGGATGGTCAAGAAAGAATTGTTCAAGTTTTTAAAGATTTAACTGTAGGAATCAAAATGCAAAATCATAATATCAGGGTTATTGCTAATGGTGAAGATGTGACTGATATCTTGCATAACGCAGATGTTACCAAAATAGTCCCCGAAGTGGCTGCTATCAGGAAGGTCAGGGAAGCTACTAAAATAATTCAGCATAATTTGGGTAAAGTAAAAAATACGGTTATGACGGGTAGAGATATTGGGTCTGAAATTTTTCCGGATGCAAAGTATAAATTTTTCCTAACTGCTTCTTCAAAGGTTAGGGCTAAAAGGAGATTTAAGCAACTTGTAGAAAAAGATCCATCAATCAAATATGAAGATGTTTTAAAAGGTATGATGGATCGAGATAAAAAAGACTCTGAAAGAGAAGCTTCTCCAATGAGAATTCCAAAGGGGGCTTTTGTGATTGATAATACTAATTTAACAGTTGAGGAAACGGTGGATCAGATGCTAAAGTACATTACCGGAAGTGGGAAGTGAGAGGGAGACATGCATAAAATTAAAACCCTAACAAACGGTCTGACCTTAATTACAGTGGATTTACCACATCTTGATTCTGTAACTACTTTGGTAGCTGTTGGGGCAGGCTCCCGATATGAGACTAAAAATATAAATGGCATTTCGCACTTTTTGGAGCATATGTTTTTTAAAGGATCCAGAAAATATCCAACAGCTGAACAAATTGCCACATTAGTTGATGGAATTGGAGCAGTTAACAATGCAGCCACAGATAAGGAAGTTACTTATTATTGGATAAAATCAGCTTCAAAACATATAGAACTATCAACAGATATTCTCTCTTCAATGATCAAAGAGTCTCTTTTGGTGGAAGAGGAGATAGAGAAAGAAAAGGGAGTGATTGTTGAAGAACTGAGAATGTATAGAGATCACCCAACACAATATGTCTGGAATTTATATGAGATTTTACAGTTTGGGGATCAGCCTTTGGGTTGGGATATAGGCGGTCAGGAAAATATCATCACAAAATTTAACAGGCAAAATTTTATAAACTATATGGATTCTTTATATGCTCCCAAAAATATGGCTTTAGTATATGTTGGTAAATTACCGGAAGATATTCAGGCGCTGGCAGAAAAATATTTTTTGGATTTGCCAAAAAGATCACAATTTAGGCATTCTGCTTATAAAGAAAGTAAGCAGAAAAATGCCAGATCAAATGTTTTTTATAAAGATACAGACCAGGCAAATTTAGTTTTGGGAGTTGAAGGGTATTATCGAAACCATCCCAAAAGATATGCTGCCAGGATTTTATCAGTTATTTTGGGAGAAGGAATGTCCTCCAGATTATTTTTGGAAATTAGGGAAAAAAGAGGATTGGCTTATCACGTCAGTTGTAACTTTAACCCATATAAAGATACAGGATCTTTTACTGTTTATGCAGGATTAAAATTGGAAAAAATAGAAGAGGGGTTACAGGTTATTATTGCCGAACTTGAAAGAATAGTTAAAGAAAAGGTAACTGATCAGGAACTTAAAAAAGGCAAAGAGATGATAAGAGGAAGATTAGCTTTATCTACTGAGTCTACCAATTTTTTGGCCCAATATTTTGGGACAAAATTTATTTTAGATAGGGAAATTGAAACATTTAAGGAATATTTAAAAAAGATTGATCAGGTCACAAAAGAAGATATACAAAATGTGGCAAGAGAACTTTTTAAAAAAGAAAAGTTTAACTTACAAGTGATTGGGCCTTTTAAAAATACCCAAAAGTTTACGGAAATTTTAAGCAAATGAATGTTTTTAACTCAGCGCTAACACAGCTTAAAAGGGGAGCCAAATATATCAATCTCCCCCCATATTTCATTGATCAATTATCTTTCCCCGAAAGGACAATAACACTTAACTTTTCCTTCAAAAAAGATTCCGGTGAGGTAGAAATAATTAAAGGCTATAGAGTCCAATATAATAATTTATTAGGTCCTTACAAAGGAGGCTTACGTTATCATCAGGATGTTAATATGGATGAAATAAAATTCTTGGCACTTTTGATGGTGATTAAAAATGCCATTGTTGATGTGCCCTTTGGTGGAGCAAAAGGGGGTTTGGCAATAGACCCCAAAAGTTTATCGGAAAAGGAGTTGGAACGCTTAACAAGGCTTTTTGCCAAAGAGCTTGCCCCAAATATTGGTCCGATGAGGGATATACCGGCACCGGATGTAAATACCAATTCAAAAATTATGGACTGGTTTGCCGACGAGTACATTGAAGTGAAAGACAAGAAGCAAAATGTAGAAAATAAAGATCAATTAAAGGCTGTAGTTACTGGCAAATCTTTGCAAAATGATGGGTCAAAGGGAAGAGAGCAATCAACCGGGATGGGCGGTTTTTTTGTTTTGGAAGAATTAATTAAAAGGGTGGGAGTAAAAAAGCCTTTAACAGTGGCCATACAAGGTTTTGGAAATGTGGGATCCAATATGGCAGGTATACTGCATGATTATGGATACAAGGTAGTAGCTGTTTCAGATGTGAAAGGAGGAATTTATGACAGTTCAAACACCGGATTTAATATTGATTTGGTCAGAGAATGTAGATTGGAAAAAGGGATGTTTGCGGGGTGTTATTGTATTGGTTCTGTTTGTGATTTGGCAAAAAAATATGAAGATGGAATCATCACCAATGAGGAGCTTTTGGAGTTGCCGGTAGATATTTTGATCCCTGCTGCTATAGAGAACGTCATCACTTCCAAAAATGCTTCAAAAATAAAAGCTAAAATACTTTTTGAAATGGCTAATGGTCCAACAACTGCTGAAGCAGATCAAATCTTAAATAAAAGAGGGATTTTGGTAGTACCGGATGTTTTAAATAATGCAGGGGGAGTGATTGTTTCATATTTTGAATGGTATCAAAATATCCATTCAGAGAAATGGAGTTTAGAGAAAGTAAATCGTGGTTTAAAAGAAAAAATGGTTAAAGCATTTGAGAAAGTTTGGAAAATATACAAAGAGAAAAAAGTAGATCTTAGAACAGCTGCCTATATTTTAGCTCTGCAAAGATTAGCCGAGGCCAAACCTGATCTTTAGAAACTTGACAATTTGTTTGGTGATTATTAAAGAAACAATACCGACCATAACTCCTCCTAAAATATCCAGAGGATAGTGTACACCAACATAAATTCTCGATACTCCAACCCAGATTGCAAATATAAAAAAAAGAGGCGCCCATTTGGATTTGAAATAATAATATGAAAAAGCAATGGCCGATATAATAGATGCATGTCTTGATGGAAATGAAGGATCATTTATAAATGGGAATGGAATAAGTGGAGTAAATTGGTAACTGATAAAAGGCCTTGGTTCAATAAAAAATAAGTGGATTACAGCGATAATTAAAAAAACTAATGGCAGGGATAAGAGTACCAATATAATAACCTTTCTTTCTTTGGCACCACCTTTAAAAGCTAAAACAAACATCAACAAAAATGTTAGATAAATTAAAAATCTTGCACCAAAAATCATTAAAGTATCCAGTGCTGGATTTTTACCAGCTAAGTTGAATATGGTAAAAAACAAGGCTTCATTGTCCATGTCAGTATAAAATTGGTTATTATATTTAGTATAACAGAAATTTTAACTCCTATCTTGCAATTTAATCCTAGTATAGGTTATTATAGGTTTTTATAACTGCTCTCTGCTCATAAACAAATGAACAGGAGAGCTTTTTTAAAATCTTCTATTAGTGCTGTGGTTGGTACAGCTAGTGTTGTCGCGCGCAACACTCCATTCTTGACTCCACCTGCTATTAACATCCTTACTCGCCTGACAGAACCTAGACAAGAAAAAGATTCACCAGTCTATCCCGAGGAAATTTCTACAAGGGATGCAGATTTTGTAATTTGGCAATCTTTACACAGCAAAGATGGGTTTAGACAACATCTAATGTTGCCAAAAGAACACCATTTTAGTGACGGATTGTTCTTAGAGATTGGTATGAATGGGTATTTAGGGGTTTCAGACAAATCATCAGAAGAAGTAGAAGTTACTGTTCGACGCGACCGTCTTATAGAGGAGGTTATTCCCAACGGAGAATTTAAACGTAAGTTAAATGAGGACAACATCCCTATTATTTTGGCAGATATTCCCGTACCTGCCTCTTTGATTTTAAGCAGGAATATTTTTAAAGAGGCGTACTGGGGTCTGGCAGTTTATGGAGCCTTAATTGCTCTTGATAATCCTTCAAATAAAATTGATAGAAGAGAATCTTTTGGATTTGCAAAAAGATTATTTTGGGGAGCAGTTGCTTTGTGGTCATTACCAGCAATCATTAAAGACGAGCTCTACAAATGGCAAGAATTACTTAGAGAACCTTGGGCTGAACAGGCAAGAAAAATGCTTTTTTTTGTGGAGATAGCTCATCCAGAAGATTTAATAATGACCCATACGAACGCTTTGGTTGCATATAAAGCACTAAGATACGTAGAAGAAGAAAGGGGATCAAAGATGCTGGGAATGGAAAAGCCAAACTTTGGATTTCTATATGGAAGACATATGTCCATATCAGAGTGGCTTAGGCAGGGTAAAAATTTCTGTTTGGATTACCTGAGTAATTATCCAAAAGAATTTTTGGAAATGGCTTTTGGAAAAAGATATGAAATGTACTATCCCAGATCAGTTATCTTAGAAGCTAATGGTGAGCAAGTTAGAGAATTCAGTGAACTTAAGGAGAAGATAAAACCTAATCCCGAAAATGTTTCAGTATCTCCTGAAAAAAGAGACTAGAGGAGTGCCAGTAAATATGGCAGGAATATGATAATACCGGCAATGGTTGAGGTTGCGGCAACAACCAATACTGCCCCGGCAGAGATGTCTTTAGCCATTTTGGCGGCCGGATGCTCTTTATCTGTAAATGAATCAACAACTGCCTCAATGGCAGTATTTGTCAGTTCCACGGAAATCACCAATCCAAACAAAAGAATTACTAAAATCCAATCAGTTCTGGAAATTTTTAAGATTAAAGATAAAATTACGACTGCCAAAGCAGAAAGAAGGTGAAATTTTAAATTTGGCTCTTCTTTTAAAGCAGCAACAATTCCTTGAAAAGCATATTTAAAAGAGAGAACATGAAATCTTTTTTGATCCATGTTTTTAGTATATCAAGTACTTGACTTAAAAGGAAGAAAACGTTATATTAGGTTATGGGAAAGCACATCAAGGAAAAATGTGGAATATTTGGAGTAGTAGGTGGGGGATTTGAGGCGGCCCGTTTAATTCACCCAGGCCTTTGGGCCCTTCAACACAGAGGTCAAGAATCTTCAGGAATTGCTTCATCTGATGGTAAGAAAGTTTATGTCCACAAAGGTATGGGTTTGGTGGCTCACGTTTTTTCTGAGGAAAATTTACGTTTTCTTAAGGGACATATGGCAATTGGCCATAACCGTTACTCAACATCTGGTGCTTCTATTTCTAAACATGCTCAGCCTGTTGTAGAGAAAATTAACGGTAAAGGACTACTTGCTTTGGTTCACAACGGCAATCTTCCCTCCGCCAAAAAACTAGAAGAATTTTTGAAGTCCAGAAAAATTTCATTTTCAGGTTTGAATGATTCAGAAATGATGACAAAAGCCATAGCCTACTTTATATCTTCTGGCCTTTCTTTGGAGGATGCAGTAAAAAAGGCTTACCCTCTTTTCAGTGGAGTCTTTTGCCTTCTGATCATGGATAAGAGTAAGGTTGTTGCTTTAAGAGATGCTTTTGGAATAAGGCCTCTTTGTCTGGGGCAGTTGAATAGAGGGTATGTAGTTGCGTCTGAATCTTGCGCTCTGGATATTATTGGAGCAAAGTTTGTAAGAGATGTTAGACCAGGGGAGATGATAGTTCTTGATGAATCCGGATTAAAAAGTATCCAACTTGAAAAAGGGCAATCAAAATTAGATGTATTTGAATTTGTTTATTTTGCCAGACCAGACTCCTATTTATTGGGGAAAAGTGTAGATGAAGTTCGCCAAAATTTGGGAGAGCAACTGGCCAAAGAAAATAAGATTGAGGCGGATATTGTGATACCGGTTCCTGATTCAGCAATTCCTGCTGCCTTAGGTTTTTCGCGGGCCTCAGGGATTCCTTTTTATCCAGGCCTTATTAAGAATCGTTACATCCACAGAACTTTTATCATGCCTGAGGAACATACCCGGAATGTGGGAGTAAGGCTTAAACTCAACCCAATGAAGCACATTTTAAAAGGAAAAAGAGTTGCAGTTGTGGATGATTCAATTGTCAGAGGTACCACCTCAAAAGAGCTTATCAAAATGATTAAATCAGCAGGTGCAAAAGAGGTTCACCTTTTAATATCTTCTCCGCCAGTTAAATATCCAGATTTTTATGGTATTGATACACCAAGACAAGTTGACCTTATTGCTTCAAAAAAACCTGTTAAAGAAATTGAAAAAGAAATTGGGGCTGACTCTTTGCACTACCTTTCTTATCAAGGGCTGCTTAAAGCAGTTGGGATACCTGAGGATAATCTTTGCACCTCCTGTTTTACTGGCATATATCCGGTAGATATTGGAGAAAGGGCAAGGCAGATAAAGAAAGTAGGATGAAACGGCTGGTAATTCTGATTTCTAATAAGGGTACAGGTACTAATCTTCAAGCAATTATTGATGGAGTAAACTCTAAGAAAATTAATGCAAAAATTATTGCTGTAATATCTGATACTCCGAAGGCTTTTGGGTTAGAAAGAGCCAGAAAAAATAAACTTCCAATTAAGATAATCCCTAAAAAAGAAGATCTCTTATCAACCTTGAAAAAATTAAATCCAGATTATATCTGTCTTGCTGGATGGAAGCAGATTATTTTGGATGAAGTAATAGAGGCATTTCCAAACAGAATTTTAAACACACACCCGGGGCTGATTCCAGACACTTTAGATGGGGTAGTTAAAAATCCGGATGGTACAGATGCCTTATGGAATAAAGGTAAAATGACTGATAAAGCAATCCAAAATTTCTTGGACAATAAAGCCACTTATGCCGGATGTACTAATCATTTTTTATCTGATGAATTTGACTTTGGTCCTGTACTTGGAAGATGTTTTAAGAAAATTAAGAAAGGTGATACTGTAGAATCCTTATATAAGAGACTTAAGAAAAAAGAGAATCGATTATATGTAGATGTTCTGGTAAAAATATGTAATAGCAAAAAACATCATTAGTTAAGTGGCCGCGATAACAATGAAACAATTTGAAGCTAAAAAAAATAGAAAAACCATTTTGATTATAGATGGCGGGGGGAGAGGAGCTGCTTTAGTGGATAAATATGGGCAGTCAAAACAGGTAGGGAAAATTTTGGTGGTGCCCGGGAATGATTTAATGCAGATTAATACTAGAAAGCATGTTGTGACATATCAAAATCTTAAAACCAATTCGGTTGCTGAGATTTTGCAAATTGCAAGAGAGGAAAAAGTGGATTTGGTGGATGTGGCACAAGATAATGCGGTAGAGGCTGGATTAGTAGATGCTTTAATGTTAAACGGAGTTCCAGTTATTGGACCGACTAAGCTCGCTGGACAAATTGAGTGGGATAAAGCCTGGGCAAGATCATTCGTGGGAGGATATTTAATCCCTATACCTAAATATAAAATTTTTTATACAGAGAAAGAAGGAATAAAGTTTGTTAAAAATTATCCCAAAAGAAGTTGGTTTGTAAAAGCATCCGGGTTAGCTGAAGGAAAAGGAGCTATTGGAGCAAAGAATGCAAATGAGGCTATTGATGCAATCAGAAAAATGTCAAAGTTTGGTAAAAGCGGAGAAACTTATCTTTTAGAAGAGTGGTTGGAAGGTGAGGAGTTTTCTGCTTTTGCTTTATGTGATGGGAAAAATTTTAAAGTAGTGGGATATGCACAAGATTACAAGAGAGTTAATGATGGAGATTTAGGTCCAAACACTGGTGGTATGGGTTGTGTCTCAAATCCTTTAATAGTAAATGCAAATATCAAAAATAAAATATCAAAAATCTTTCAAAAAACTGTTGATGGTTTAAGACAAGAAGGCAGACCATATATCGGAGTTTTATATTTAGGAGGAATGGTAATTAATGGAAATGTGTATGTTATAGAATTTAATGCCAGATGGGGAGACCCGGAAGCCCAAGTTATTCTTCCGTCCATAAAAAATGATTTTATAGAAGTTGCTGATGCCATAATTTTTGGTCAGATAAAAAATCTTAAATTGGAGATTGATAACAAAGTGAGAGTTGTGGTGGCTGGGACAGCAAAAGGTTATCCGATTGATTATTTATCTGTTAAAGGAAAAAAGGTTTTTGGTATTGATAAAGCAATTAAAAGTGGAGTAAAAGTTTATGGAGCAGGGATTAAAAGAGATGGAAAAGATTGGGTGGTAAATGGTGGGCGTGTATTTTATGTAATGGCTGATGGAAAGGATGTAATCGCTGCCAGGGAAAAAGTATACAAGGCAATATCCCTAATTAGTATTGAAGGAGATAACCTGCATTATCGTACTGACATTGGTTGGCGTGACATAGAAAGGGTGAAGCAATGATACATATAATCAGAGTAAAAAATGTTATGGGAAAAGACCTGATTGGTGAGGGAGTTTTAAATGACATTTATCAGATGGGAATCAAAAACATCACAAAAGTGGAGACTGCCAAAGTTTATAGATTGGAAGGTGTAAGCGAGAGAGAGGCAAAAGTTTTAGCGGAGACAGTTTTTTGTGAAGGTATTTATCAGGAATATACTTTAAACTCTCCAATAATAAAAGGAGCAAATCAGATTATAGAGATTGCTTACAGACCAGGTGTAATGAATCCAGAAGTTGGGTCAATTCTTAAAACTGCAGAGGATTTGGGAATTAAACTTATTGCAGCTGACTCCTCTCATGAATATGGCTTTTATGGAAAAGTAACACATCAAGAGATAGAGGATATTGCCAGGAAATTGCATCTTCTTAATGAAATGGTTGAGCATTTTGTGAAGGAGAAACAAAAGACTCTTCTTATCAAAGACATTCCTGCAAAAACGAATATTATCCGCCTAAGGCGGATCAATGATGAACAGCTATTAGAACTTTCAAAAGATAAGTTGTTTTTAAATTTAGAAGAGATGAAAGTGATACAAAATTATTTTCAAAAGATAAAAAGAGATCCCACAGATTTAGAACTTGAGACTCTAGCCCAAACTTGGAGTGAACATTGTGCTCATAAAACTTTTAAAGCAAGACTTTTAGTTGATGGGAAAAACAAGGCACCGCTTTTTGAAAGAATTAAAAAGGAAGCGCTGAAACATAACAAAAATATTGTCTCAGCGTTTGTGGACAATGCAGGGGTGATGGATTTTTATGAAGGTTGGGCAATTAATGGAAAAGCAGAAACTCATAATGCACCCTCTGCAATAGAACCATATGGTGGGGCAATGACTGGATCTGGTGGAGTTTTTAGAGATGTGGTAGCAACAGGCCAGGGCGCAAAAAGTTTGGTATCAACAGATATTTTTTGTCTTGCTCCTTATGATTTAGATAAAAGTAAATTACCTGCCGGGACATTGCCTCCTGACTATATGTTAAAAAGAGTAGTGGCTGCTGTTAGGGATTATGGCAATAGAGTGGGGATACCTACAAATAATGGTTCATTTCATTTTCATGAGGATTTTCGAGCCAAACCAATTGTACTGGTTGGATCATATGGAATTTTACCTAAAAGTAAAGCTAAAAAAGGCTATCCAAAAATTGGTGATGTAGGGGTGGTTATCGGAGGAAGGACGGGAAGAGATGGAATACACGGAGCCACTTTTTCCTCTGCTGAGATGAGTGAAAAAACCATGGAAGTTAACTCCCAAGCTGTGCAAATTGGAAATGCAATTGAGGAAAAAAGAGTATTTGATGCAATTTTAGAAGCGCGGGATAAAGATTTAATAAGGGCAGTTCAAGATTTGGGAGCTGGTGGATTTTCATCTGCTATTGGTGAGATGGGAGTAAAAACTGGAGCGACTGTTCATTTGGAAAAGGCACCCTTGAAATATCAAGGACTTGCTCCTTGGGAAATTTTCCTTTCAGAATCTCAAGAAAGAATGTTAATAATTCTTTCAAAAGATAATCTGAAAGAATTTTTAAAGATATGTCAAAAATATAATGTCCAGGCTTCAGAGATTGCAGAGTTTGACGGCAGTAAAAGATTACAGGTATTTTATGGAAAAGAAAAAGTGGGAGATTTGGAAATGAGTTTTTTGTTTGAAGGATTGCCACAAAGGGTGATGAGAGCTATCTCTCCTCGTCATTCTGAACGAAGTGAAGAATCTCTGACGAATGTGAGTATCTCAAACCCTTCGGCCTCGCTCAGGGCGGGCAAGTTGAGAGATTCCTCGCTAATCGCTCGGAATGACAAAATGGTTTGGGCGAAGGTTTTAGAGAAAGTTTTAGCTAATGGAAATATTAATTCAAAAGAGCCAATTTTGAGGATGTATGATCATAATGTTCAGGGAACAAATGCTTTGCATCCTTTTGCAGGGGTGGGAATGGATGGGCCAAATGATGCAGCAGTAATTAAGCCGCTTTTGGATAAACCCTATGGAATGGTTGTTTCTCATGGATTAAATCCTGAATTTAGCATGATGGATCCATATTGGGGAAGTGTCTGGTCTGCAACTGAGGCAATTTCTAATTATGTGGCAGTTGGTGGTAATTACAAAGATGCATCGCTGGTTAATAACTATATTTGGCCGTTTCCTGATAAAGAATGGTTGTGGTCGCTTGATAGATCAGTAGATGCTGTTTGTGATTTTATGAAGACTTTAAAGATTCCGGTGATTTCTGGCAAAGACAGTTTATCTGCCACATATCGTGGCTCTAGTGGGGTGGTGATACACAGTCCTCCAACACTTTGCATGTCTGTATTTGGCAAAATTCCTGATGTTAAAAAAACTGTTTCTTCTGATTTTAAAAAAGCTGGGTCAACAATTGTACTGGTTGGTAAGCAGGATTTGGAAAGTAGCATCCCCAGAGTTGATTTGAAAGTTTTACCGAAGGTTTTGGATAAAGTGCACAAAGCAATTGTTAGTGGAAAAGTATTAGCATGCCATGATGTTTCAGAAGGAGGCCTGATTACAACCATTTTTGAAATGTGTGTTGGCGGAAATTGTGGGGTTCGGCTTCACCTCGAAGGAGTCTCCCTCGACTTCGCTCGGGACAAGAAAGCCCACCTTCGAGGTGGTTTTCTTCTTAATGAAACAGCTGGATGTTTTGTAATGGAAGTTGAAAATGAGACAACTGCTAAAAAATTATTTGAAGGAGTGCCTTACAAAATATTAGGAAAAACTACACAGGATGAGAAGTTGGTGGTTGATGGATTATTTACAGTTGATATGGACAGATTACAACAAGCCTGGCAAGCGCCAATGAAAGAGATATTTCCATGATTAAAGCAGTAATTTTTGATATGGATGGAGTTATTACCAGAACAGAAGCGATTCAATCTGGGGCAGAAAGCCAAGTCTTTGCCACTATTGGAATTCATATAACACCTGAGGAAATAATAAACAGTTACTCTGGCTGGAAGGATACAGAGATGTTTAAAGATATGGCAAAACGCCATCTTATAAAAGATATTGAGAAACTGAGAAAAAAGAAATGGGAAATAGTGTATAAAAAACTTTCGGATAAATCTATCCCTCTTGTACCAGGCTCACTTGATCTTATTGAGAAACTTCAAAAACATGGATATCCCCTAGCACTCGCTTCTTCAACAAACCAGAAGTTTATCTCGATTATTCTCAGCAGTCTTTCTATTAAGGAAAAATTTAGTGCAGTGGTCTCAGGTGATGAAGTTAAACAAGGTAAGCCAAATCCTGAGATATTTTTGTTAACTTCTAAAAAACTTGGAATTTCATCATCGGACTGTTTAGTTATTGAAGATGCACCAAGCGGAATAAAGGCAGCCAAAGCTGCAGGTATGAAATGCATTGCCATAGCAACAAGTGTGACAAAAGATAAGCTGCAAAATGCTGATCGAGTCATTAGTGCATTTGATGAATTATCTATAGAAGATATTAAAAACTTATGAAAACCCTTCGACTTCGCTCAGGGCGAGAAGTAAATGTTTGTATACTACAATCTGATGGGACTAATTGTGATAATGAACTTTTTTATGCTTTTAAAAAGTTTGGGGGGAGTCCACAGTTTGTTCATGTTAATGAGTTAAGGAACAAATCCAAAACTCTGAAAGATTTTCATATTCTGGCTTTGCCTGGAGGATTTTCTTATGGAGATGATGTGGCATCCGGAAAAATTTGGGCAATTGAGCTAGTAAGTTTTTTAAGAGAGGAAATAGAAAATTTTAGAAAAAGAGGGGGATTAATTATCGGAATCTGTAATGGATTTCAGGTTTTAATAAGAACCGGGCTTTTGCCTTTTGGAAATTTAGGCAAAATGGATGCCACTTTGGCCGCAAATAGTAGTGGACATTTTGAATGCAGATGGGTAAGAATAAAGAGTAATAAAAGTAACTGTGTATTTTTAAAAGAAAATAATCAAGTGGGTTGGTTTTCAGTAAATCATGGAGAAGGTAAATTTTTCTCTAGTCCCGGAATTATTAAAAAAATTGAAGATGAGAATCTGGTCACTTTTAGGTATGTTGATGAGCAAGGCAATCCCACACAAAAATATCCTGAGAATCCAAACGGATCTTTAAATGCTATCGCTGGAGTGACTGATCCTTCTGGAAGAGTATTAGGATTGATGCCACATCCGGAAAAGTTTGTTGATGTTACCCAATACCCCAACTGGAGAAGAGAGAAAATAATTAAACCTCATGGAGCTTTTATATTTGAAGATATGATAAAGTTTGCAAAGGAGGGAAAATGATTATTATAGTTGATTTTGGATCACAAACTTGTCATTTGATTGGCAGAAGGTTGCGGGATCACGGCATTGCTGTGACTATTATCCAGCCTGAAGATGCTCTTTCCGAGATTAAGAAGTTTAAGCCAAAAGGGATTATTCTTTCCGGAGGGCCGGCTTCTGTTTATGCAAAAGGCGCCCCTACTATTGATAAAAAAATTTTTAGTTTGGGAATTCCAATTCTTGGTATTTGTTACGGTTGGCAGCTGACTGCCCATCTTTTAGGAGGGAAAGTAGTTGGGGGACATAAAGAATATGGGCCGGCAAATCTTAATATCATAAATGAAGGAATTATCCTACAAGGTGTGGAGAATAATTCCATTGTCTGGGTCAGTCATGGTGACAGCGTAGTAACTATTCCTAAAGGGTTTACATATTTGGGAAGTACTGAAAATGTTAAAGCAGCAGCTGTAGCAAATTTAGACAAAAAGATTTTTGGGGTCCAGTTTCATCCTGAGGTAGATCATACTGTTTTTGGTAACGAAATACTGATAAACTTTGCCCAAAATATTTGCGGACTTAAGATTTCCAAAAAAAAGATTGATATTAAAAAGGTTATTAAAGATATCAAAGAAAGGGTGGGAAATAACAAAATTATCTGTGCTGTTTCTGGAGGTGTTGACTCAACTGTCGCAGCAACTCTTATTGGAAAAGCCATTGGCAAAAATTTATATCCCATTTATATTGAAAGCGGACTGATGAGGGTAGGAACTAAAGAGGAAGTTTTACAAATTTTCCAAAAACATTTAAAAATTACCCCGATCATTGTTGAGGCAGAGAAGGAATTTCTTTCAGCCCTCAAAGGTATTACGGATCCGGAGGAAAAAAGAAAAACCATTGGCAAAATCTATATAGAATTATTTGAAAGAGAAGCAAAAAAGTTAAAAGGGGTAAAGTTTTTGGCCCAGGGAACAATTTATTCTGATGTGATTGAAAGTAAAGGGACCAAAAAAGCAGATAAGATTAAATCGCATCATAATGTGGGGGGATTGCCTGATGAGATGAACTTGGAACTTCTTGAGCCCTTGCGGGATTTTTATAAAGATGAAGTTAGGTTAATTGGAGAAAAATTGGGGTTACCAAAAGAAGTTGTCTTCAAACAAGTTTTTCCAGGTCCGGGTCAAGCAATCAGGATTATTGGGGAGGTAACAAAGGAGCGTTTGGAAAGACAGCAACAGGCAGATGCAGTTGTTTTAGAGGAAATCAAAAAAGCCGAGCTTTATGGCAAAGTTTATATGAGTTTTGCAATTTTAACAAATACCAAAAGTACGGCTGTCAAAGGGGATGAGCGGGCCCACTTAGAAGTTATGGCAGTAAGAATTATTGAGTCCAAAGATGTGATGACAACTGTCTGGTCTAAACTGCCGTATGAGATTTTGCAGAAAATCTCATCCAGAATAGTTAATGAAGTCCCAGGAGTTTCCCGGGTAGTTTATGACATCACCACCAAACCCCCGGCAACAATGGAATGGGAATAAAACTAGCCCTACTTTATATTGAAAAGTATTCTCTTTCTTACGAAAGTAAGGAGGTTGACAAAAAAGTAAACTCTTTCTTGCGAAAGTAAGATATGCTATAATAAATCCATATGAATCTAACTACGACTCTCACTTCTAAAGCTCAAATTACTATCCCTAAACCCGTTAGAGAAAGACTGGGTTTAAAAAAAGGAACTAAAATTGATATTTTCCCCATACCAGATGGTAGTTTTGTAGGCAGACCCAGGAGAAAATCTAATATTATGAAATTTGCAGGCAGTTTAGCTCATTTAGATGATGGTAGATCCTGGAAAGAGATTAGAGAGGAAACAGAGAGGTTGGCTGCACAAGAACTGGTTTCTGATTATGATAAATTAACTCAACGTAAAAACGCCAAATTATATCGTATTAAATTCAAGAAATGAAAATTGTAGCCATAGATACAAATGTATTATTGGACTTTAAGTTAAAAAGACATCCCAGATTCAATGTGGTGAAGAAACTATTTGCGGATTGCACAAATGGAAAGATACAGATTTTTATTCCTCAAGTAGTATTTCCGGAAGTTGAATGGGTCCTCAGATCTTTTTATAAGGAACCAAAGGAAAATATTATAGATTTTTTTCAAGAACTACTGGCCCTGGATGGGATAATCCTTGAAAATAAACCAGATATGCAGCAAGCAGTTAATATATTTAAAATGGTCAATATTAAGTTTACTGATTCAGTGATTGCCGCCCAGTTACAAAGAATTAAACCTGATGAATTTTTAACCTTTGATGAAAACTTACAAAAGTTCTATCAGAATTATTAATTACCATCAAACCCCCGGCCACTATGGAGTGGGAGTAGTACTTGACATACCTGAGTAATAATGATTTAATCAAGTTAATCAATTTATACAATTTGTTTAATTATGACAAAAACGGTTTCAGCGTATGAAGCAAGAACAAGATTAGGAGAGCTATTAAATTTAGTTTACTATAAGGGAGATACAGTTGTTATCGAGAAAATGGGGAAACCTATGGTTAAATTAGTTTCAGTTAAAGAAGAAAAAGATAAAATAAATAAAAAAAGGAACCCTTTAAAATGGGCTGGAATCTGGAGGGGAAAAGAGGGCGATTTAATTGCAAAGGAAGCAAGAAAATTAAGAGAAAGTATGAAGTTGCTACCTCACAAACATGCAATATCTCCTTGATTCAGATGTAATTATAGATTTCCTGCAAGGAAAAAATCCAGGTTAAAAAGCACTTTGATCATATCCCAAATTTGAAAGTAATAACTTAATTCACCAAACCCCCCAGCCACTATGGAATGGGAATAATTTAATATTTCTGTTAAAATAAATATTGTATAAAATGAAAGATAATTTAATAATTAAACTGCTTAAAATATTAATAGTTCTTGGGATCTGGATAAGTTTAACAGTATTGGGAACTCTTATTTTAAAGGTAAACTTCTTTTTTATATTCGGAGTTTTCGGACCTATTGGTGTAATGACTGTTGTGATCTTCTATTGGATTACTAGTCTCATTATGGGGATTTTATCCGGAGTAATTGTTGCAATATGGATCAAAGAATCAAATGATAGAAGGAGATTTTATGGTATCTTAGTTATATTTTCAACCGTATTGCTTTTAATGGGATATTACCTTGTCTTATGAGTAAAATGATAAGAGTTTTATGACTTAATATATTCATCTCTTGCAGGGCCGGTGGAGATAAGTTTAACGGGGGTTCCTAAGAATTTTTCAATGAATTTTAGATAATTTTGACAGTTTTTTGGAAGGTCAGAAAATTTTCTTACTTTACTTATATCATCTTTCCATCCTGGCAATTCTTTATAAATTGGAGTTAATTTTGAAAGCTCATTATAACCGCAACTACTATATGAGATGGATTTACTATTAAGCTTATATTCGATACAGACTTTGATTTTTTCTAAACCAGATAAAACATCTATTTTGGTAATGATAAGATCAGTGACACCGCAAAGTTGGCAGGCAAATTTGACTGCTTCCAAATCTAACCAGCCGATCCTTCTGGCTCTTCCAGTTGTTGTTCCATACTCCCCACCTTTTTCTCGGATGATATCTGCCAGTGCACCATGGACTTCTGTTGGTAATGGTCCGCCACCAACTCTTGAGGTATAAGCTTTAGTAACACCCCAAACTTGATCCAAATTTTTTAGTGGAATACCTGCTCCTGTATTGACAGCACCGATTATGACATTTGATCCAGTAGAAAATGGATAAGGTGAAAAATCTATATCCAGCATTACACCATGAGCTCCTTCCATTAAAATATTTTTTTTATCTTTTAGAGCGTTTTGTAAAAGTTGGTAAGTATCAGTTACACAAGGTAAAATAATTTTTCGTAACTTGAGAAATCTGTCTAGTTCCCTTTTAACATTAATTGGTTCAATATTAAATGTTTTTAAAATTTTATTTTTTATGTTTGTTTGAAAAGTGAATTTATCGACAAAATTTTCCCAGTCTAAAAGTTCATAAATTCTTATCCCGTTGTAACTGACTTTATCTGCCAAAGCGGGCCCAATTCCTCGTCCGGTGGTTCCTAATTTATCTTTCCCTCTCGCATTCTCATAGGCTAAATCCAATGCTTTATGATATGGTATAATTAAATGGCATCTGTCTGAAACAAATAACTTTCCCTTTAATTCCATACCATCTTCCTCAAGCATTTTGATTTCAGAAATCAAAACTTCTAAATCAACAATAACTCCGTTGGCAATTACGCCTTTAGCATTTGGCTGTAAAATTCCAGAAGGTATTAAATGAAAAGGGTATTTTTTGCCATTGACAATGACAGTATGTCCGGCATTACTTCCGCCATGAAATCTGACCACAAAATCAGCATCTTTTGAAAAAAGGTCAACGATCTTCCCTTTTCCTTCATCACCCCATTGTGTTCCAATAATGACAGATACCATATGACAATGGAGAGAGTGTAGCAGATTTTTTTGACATTTGATAGTCTATTTTATATAATAAATCATGGGAATTAAGAACATAACCATTGTCACTTTAGGATCTCACTCCGCCTTACAAATCCTCAAAGGCGCAAAAGATGAGGGTTTTAAAACCGCTGTTGTTTGTACTCCGGATAGAAAAACACTTTATTCTTCTTATGATAATTTTATTGACGATATTTTATTGATTGATAAGTGGTCTGATTTTCCCAATCTTGAGAAAGGTCTCATAAAAAGAAATTCAATAATAATTCCACACGGATCATTTGTTGCATATTTGGGGATGGATGAAAATAAAAAAATGCAAGTTGCCTATTTTGGAAATAAGGCTGTATTGGATTGGGAAGAGAATAGAAAAATGCAAAGGGAATGGATGGAAAAATCTGGTATTAAAGTACCACACAAGTTTAGAAAAGGAGATAAAATTGATAGATCAGTAATTGTGAAATCATATGGGGCAGCAGGAGGAAAAGGATATTTTACTGCCAGAAATCAAAAAGAGTTAGATGAAAAACTCAAAACCTTTAGCGAAGAAAGGTTTATGGTACAAGAGTATGTAATTGGAGTGCCGGTTTATTTTCATTTCTTTTATTCACCATTAAGCAAAAAAGTGGAGCTTATGAGTGTTGATAAAAGATATGAAACCAATGTTGATTCGCTAGGTCGAATTCCTGCCAAAAATCAGCGAGGAATTAGTATAGAACCAACCTTTGAAGTTGTTGCCAATATCCCCATGGCTGTAAGGGAATCAATGCTTGCAGAGGCTGTGGCTATGGCAGACAGAGTGATTGATGTGTCAAAGAGACTGATACCACCAAAAGGACTTTTTGGCCCATTTTGTTTGGAGACCATTATAACTTCATCGGAGGAAATTTATGTGATTGAAATTTCAGCAAGAATTGTGGCTGGAACAAACTTTTTTATTAATGGTTCACCGTATACTTATTTACTTTATAAAGAACCAATGAGTACTGGAAGACGTATTGCAAGGGAGATTAAGAATGCTATTAAGCAAGATCAGTTAAAGGAAGTTTTAGATTGAAAAATTTCAAATTTGAAATTTAAAATTTGAATTCAAATTAAAAATTAAAAATTTTAAATTATGAATAAAAGTTATACCATTGCAGTATTAGGTTCTCATTCAGCACTTGATGTATGCCGTGGGGCCAAAGATGAGGGGTTTAAAACTTTGGTAATTGTGCAAAAAGGCAGAGACAAAACTTATGCAAAATATTACAAAAGTGAAAATGAGTTGGGATGTGTTGATGAAGTAATAGAATTGGCAAAGTTCTCAGACATCTTAAAACCCGAAGTTCAAAAGCAGTTGATAAAAAGAAACGGCATATTTATTCCACATAGATCTTTTGAAGTTTACATCAATGATTATGAGGCAATTGAGAAAAAATTTAAAATACCAATGTTTGGAAATAGGTTTTTATTAAAAGTAGAAGAACGGGGAGTAAAACCTAATCAGTATGATTTATTAGATAAAGCAAATATTAGATACCCAAAACAATTTAAAGATCCAAAAAGTATTGACAGACTTTGTATTGTTAAAGTCTTGGAAAAGATGAGAGGATTTGAAAGAGCATTTTTCTTTGCTGAATCTTTTAAGGAATATGAAATAGGTGTAAAACAAGGATTAGGGTTGGGAAGATTTACTCAAGAGCAAATAAACCAAGCAGTTATGGAGGAGTTTATTGTTGGTGTACAGGTTAATTTTGACTTTTTCTATTCTCCCCTTAACTCTAGGTTAGAGCTGATTGGAACTGATACCAGAAGGCAGACCAATATAGAAGGATTAACAAAACTGCCAGCACATTATGGAGAAGATGTGATGAAAAAAATTGGAGTCAAGTATGAAGAAGCAGGTCATATTGCTGTGACAGTTTTGGAATCACTTTTAGAGGATGCATTTTCTTTGGGAGAAAAATTTGTAAAAGCTACAAAAGATTTGGTACCGCCAGGTGTTATTGGCCCGTTTGCATTACAAACTGTTATAACACCAGGACCTCCTAAAAAAGAAATTATAGTTTTTGATGTTTCACCCAGAATGCCAGGATCTCCTGGAATTTTTGCAACCCCTTACAGCGGATATTTGTACGGACAAAATATTTCTATAGGTAAAAGAGTGGCAATGGAGATTAAAGAAGCGATCCAGAAAGGTAAACTGGAAAAAGTCTTAACATGAAAAAGTATGCCCTTTTAAGTGTTTATGATAAAACTGGAATTGTTGATTTCGCAAAAGTCTTGGTAAAAAATGGCTACTCCATAATTTCAACAGAAGGAACATATGAAGCTTTAAAAGAGGGCGGAGTAGATGTGACCCCGATTGATGAAATAACAGGGAATCCCAGGAATTCTTTTGATGGTAGAATGAAAACTATTTCTTTCCAAATAGAATCTGGGATTTTATTCGATAGAAAAAATCCCAAACATAGGGATGAAGCGCAGGAATTAAAAGTACCACAAATTGATATTGTTGTTTGTAATCTTTATCCTTTTGAGGAAAAACCGTCAGTAGAAAATATTGATGTAGGTGGACCGACCATGATAAGGGCAGCTGCCAAAAATTATGAGAATGTGATAGTAGTTGTTAGTCCAGAGGACTATGTCATGGTAGCTGATGTTCTGGAAAATGGTAGGGTAACTAATGAATTAAGAAAAGAGTTAGCTGCCAAAGCTTTTTATTATTTATCATTTTACGATTCCCAAATAGGGAATCATTTTTCAAATGAGAAATTTCCAAAAGAAGTTACCATACCTTTGCGAAAAACTAATATTTTAAGATATGGAGAAAATCCCCATCAAGATGGTGCTTTATATTTAATGCCTAAGACTAATTCGCCTTTGGCGAAACTGAAGCATCTTTGGGGAAGGGAGTTGTCTGGGACAAATATTGGAGATATTTATTCCGGCTTGGAAACTGTCAGACAGTTCAAGGAGACTGCTGCTTGTGTAATTAAACATCTAAGTCCTTGTGGAATAGCAACAGGTAAAGATGCCCAAGAAGCATTGGAGAGGGCTGTAAAAGCAGATCCTGTGTCTGCTTTTGGCGGAGTTATGGTTATTAATAGGCCCATGGATGTTTCGGCTGCAAAGGTTATTGCCACTTTTAAAAATGAAAAGATGGGCAATGTGGATATTGTGGCAGTGCCGCAAATTTCTGATGAGGCGTTAGAACTTTTGAAAAAGGTCAGAAAAAGCATGGGAGTTTATACATTTGGTGAAATTCCAAAAACTCGTTCGGAAAAATGGGATCTAAAATATTTTGCAGGTGCAATATTACTTCAGGATTTTGATGATAATTTAGAAAAAAGTTTTAAGGATTGGAAGGTTGTTACAAAGAAAGAGCCCACGGATAAACAGATGGATTTGATGAGATTTGGTTTTAAAGCAGTTAGAGCTGTCAGATCCAATGCAGTCATTGTGATAGATAAGGAGTTACCGCAGACCCGTGGAATTGGATCTGGGCAAACTTCAAGAATTGGGGCAACCAAAATTGCTTTAGAACAAGCAAAAGATTTTGCCAAAGGTGGTATTCTAATAAGTGATAGCTTTTTTCCATTTGATGATAGTGTCAAACTTGCTGGAGAGTATGGGATAGGAGCAATTTTAGAGCAAGGTGGATCTTTAAATGATCAAGCATCAATTAAGGCAGCAGATGAGTTAGGAATACCAATGGTATTTTCAGAAAGGAGAGCATTTAGACATTAATGAAAAATAACGATTACAAAAAATATACGTCACCATTTTCCTGGAGATATGGATCGGAACAAATGCGGGCCATCTGGTCTGAAGAAAATAAATATAGAACCTGGAGAAAGATTTGGGTGGAACTGGCAAGGGCCCAGCATAAATTAGGTTTGGTCTCCAAAGAGGAACTGGAAGATTTAGAAAAACATCAAGATGATTTGGATATAGAAAGAATTTGGGAGATTGAGAAAGATACTCGTCATGATGTTGTGGCGGCCATCAAAGAGTTTGCAGAAAAAGCCAAAATTGGTGGAGGTAAAATTCACCTTGGCGCAACCAGCATGGATATCTCGGACAATGCAGAAACGCTGAGAATAAGAGAGGCGCTGAAAATAGTAGAGGAGGAATTGATAAAACTTCTTAAAACTTTTGCTAAAAAGATTGAGAATTATGCAGACTTTGTTTGTATGGGATATACCCATTTACAACCTGCAGAGCCCACAACCTTGGGATACAGATTTTCTCTTTATGCCCAAGATCTTTTGATGGATTTAGAGTTGCTCCAATTTGTTAAGAAAAATCTTAAAGGCAAGGGAATGAAAGGAGCTGTGGGGACATCGGCTTCTTTCGTAAAGCTTTTAGGAGAAGAAGGAGCAAAGAAGATGGAATTAGAAGTATTAGAAGGATTAGGAGGGTTAGAAGGATTTGAAATAACAAACCAAACTTCGCCTAGGAAAATAGAAGTTTGGATTGGAAATTTACTTTCATCAATTGCCCAATCTTTATATAAGTTTGCTTTTGATTTAAGAATTATGCAAGCTCCATGGATGAATGAATGGCAGGAGCCTTTTGGAAAACTGCAGGTTGGCTCATCTGCTATGCCATTTAAAAGAAATCCTGTTAAAGCAGAACAAATTTGTTCGTTGGCAAGACTGGTAGTCAATTTATCAAAGACAACTTGGGATAATGCAGCTCATATGTTACTTGAACGAACATTGGATGATTCAGCTAACAGAAGAGTAGTAATGCCGGAGATGTTTTTAGCAGTGGATGAAATGTTGACAAGTGCAAACAATATTCTCAAAGGATTGAATATTAATGAAGTCGTAATAACAAAGAATTTAGAATTTTTCTTCTCTTTCTCAGCTAGTGAGGTGATTATGGCGGAGGCAGTCAAGAAAGGAGCTGACCGTCAAAAGATACACGAAATCCTAAGAGGGGTTTCCATGAAATCTTGGCAGGAGATGCATGAGGGAAGGGAAAATCCAATGGAGGGTTTGATTTTAGCAAATGCGGAAATTAAAAAATATTTAAGCGCAGAAGATTTAAAAAAAATGTTGGATGCAAAAAATTATATTGGTAATGCAGCCGAAAAAGCTTTAGACTTAGTTAATAAAATTAATAAAATATGAAACAAGTGTTAATCATCTCTGCCTCTGATTCTGATTTACCTGTGATGGGGGAGGCAGCAAAAGTTTTGGAAGAGTTCGGGGTGGAATATGATCTGACAATTTCTTCTGCCCACAGGTCTCCCAAAAGAACATTAGAACTGGTGGAAAAATTTCACCAAAGTGGTGGTAAGGTAATAATTTGTGGGGCAGGACTGGCTGCCCATTTAGCAGGAGTTGTGGCAGCGCATTTTCCATTGCCAGTTATAGGAGTTCCTCTTCAGGGTAAAGCATTAAATGGTATAGATGCACTTTTATCTACCATGCAGATGCCTCCGGGAATTCCGGTGGCAACTGTTGGTATAGACAATGCTAAAAATGCCGGACTTTTGGCACTGCAAATTTTGGCAACTTCAGATAAACGTCTGGAAAAGCAGTTAATAGAATATAAAAAAAATTTGGCTTTGGGTGTAGAGGAAAAAGCGAGTAGCTTAAAGATGGCCTAATAAAAAATTTGTTCCATTGATTTAAATCATTAGAACAAACTTGATGAGAAGCAATATTTTTAAAACAATTAATATTAAAGGGTATGGTAAGAAATATAGCGGTAAAGTAAGAGATTACTACATCTTTGATGGTAAAAGAATTTTAATCACCACTGATAGAATTTCTGCTTTTGATGTTAACTTGGGATACATTCCATACAAAGGTGCTGTTTTAAATCTTTTATCTGCCTTTTGGTTCGAAAAAACTAAAAAGATCGTTGCCAATCACATGATTTCCGTCCCAGATCCAAACGTGATGATTGTCAAAGATGCCAAACCAATATCTATTGAAATGGTAATCAGAGGATACATAACCGGTGTAACTGCCACATCAATCTGGGGCAGTTATGAGGAGGGGGAAAGAATAATTTATGGCATTAAATTTCCTGAGGGGCTAAAGAAAAATCAAAAACTACCAACCCCTGTGATAACCCCCACTACCAAAGCAGAAACAGGACATGATGAAAGATTAACTGAAAAAGAAATCCTACAAAGGAGAATTATTCCACCTAAACTTTGGGAACAGATGAAAAAAACTGCACTGTTATTGTTTGAAAAGGGGACAGAAATATGCAGTAAGGCTGGGATAATTTTGGTAGACACCAAATATGAGTTCGGACTTTTAGATGGAAAACTTATTTTAATTGACGAAATACATACTCCAGATTCTTCTAGATTTTGGGTTAAAGATTCTTATAATAAAAAATTCTCTAAAGGTTTAGAGCCTGAAAATTTTGACAAAGAGTTTTTAAGAATTTGGTATGCGGATCGTGGATACAAAGGTGAGGGAAAACCACCAAAGATGCCTGAAAGTCTACAAAAGGGGGTTGCCAATAGATATATCACAATTTATGAAAAGATCACTGGAAAAAAATTTAAAAGATTTAAATATCCGATAGAAGAAAGGATAAGGAAAAGCTTAAGCGGATTAAAATGACACTTGTTAAAGTTTTTATTGTTATGTAACATTAATTTAATCAAGTCTTAATTATGGGTAATGATAATGGTTTTGTACTTTTAACTGGCACTGCCAATGCAAAACTTGCCAAGGATATTGCCAAAATTTTGGGGAAAAATGTTGATGAGATCGTGGGAGTTTTTGCTGATGGTGAGAAAAGAATAGTTATCCCTGAGAATTTAAGAAAACGTGATGTTTTTATAATCCAACCAACTTGTCCACCAGTTGATTCAAATATTATGGAACTTCTTTTAATGATAGATGCAGCCAAAAGATCTTCGGCATCGGAAATTTCAGCGATTGTGCCATATTTCGGATATTCCAGACAAGACAGGAAAGATCGGCCAAGGGTGCCAATTTCAGCATCAGTCATTGCCAGACTCATTGAACACGCTGGAGCAGATAGAATTGTGACAGTGGATATTCACTCTGAACAGGAACCCGGGTTTGTGGAAATCCCCTGGGATAATTTGTATGCCAGCTATTCCTTTTTGCCTGTTTTAAGGAAGACTTACTCCAATGATTTAGTGGTTGCTTCACCAGATAAAGGAGGAGTACTGAAGGCCACTTTTTATGCTAATCTTTTAAATGCGGAAGGTATTGCCATAGTTTTTAAAGAAAGAGATGTGCACAAAACAAATCAGAGTAAGATACTAGATATGATTGGAGATGTTTCGCATAAAGAAGTACTTTTGGTTGACGATATGATTGATACTGGGGGAACGATTGTCGATGCTGCAGATCTTATCAAAAGAAGAGGAGCGAAAAATGTATCCGCACTTGCCACCCATGGACTTTTCTCTCCTCCTGCTGAGGAAAGAATTAAGGCAAGTATTTTGGATAAAATATTTATTACAGATACCGTTCCCCTGAAAGATGAAATAAGAAATAATTCAAAAGTTACCATTGTGTCTGTGGCTCCGCTTTTGGCTGAGGCAATCAGGTGTGTTTATAACGGGGATTCCATGAGCGAAAAACTAATTCCCAAAGCCCACAGAACATATGAGGAAAGAAGTTAACGAAGCTCCAAAGTCGCGCCTTCAAAATTGATATTTTTGGGTTTGATGATGACTTTTCTTTCGCCCACTTCAACAGAGCCCGCATCTAAACTTTCAAAACCATTTTGGGAAATTATCTGTTGCGCTTTTTCTACATCAGCAGCAGGTAGAAAGATAGCATAATCCTGTCCCATGTTGTAGGTTCCGTACATTTCCTCATCAGATAAATTGGCGCGTTTTTGAATAAATAAAAATAATTCCGCAATCGGATACACTTTTTCTATTATATAAGCAAAACTTTGCGGGGCTCGCATGACCTTTCTAAGTCCATGGCCTGTGATGTTGGAGATATAATGTATATCTATTTCTTTATCCAATAGATCCCCAATTAGCTTTGCGTAGATATTTGTTTTTGTTAGAAGAGCTTCACCAAACATTAAGCCGCTTGGAAGTTTTGTTGCATAACCTTCCGCTAAATTTTTGGAAATTGTCCTGGCAAGTGAAACACCATTGGCATTAATACCGTTACTTTTTAGAAAAATAATCCGGTCACCAGCTTTTAATCTTTCCGCCCTTATTCTTCTTTTATCACCTTTGATAACTCCTATTGCCGAGCCGGCCAGTTCAACAGTTTCAGGTTTGATAATTCCTTTAAGGGTTGGTGTTTCTCCACCACCCCAAGCTACTTCGGACAAATCACATGCGGATTTCCAACCCCGGATTAAATCTTCCATGCGCTCTTTATCCTCAAGCCAGCTATTGTCCTCAATTGCCCAATAGGCGTGCAAGACAACTGATTTGGCCCCTGAAGTAGCTAGATCATTTATTATTGTAGCCACAGTATCATGAGCAATGATGTCATAATAAGTTTTTCCCGTAATTGATCTCATTTCATCGGCAACGAGGTTTTTAGTTCCCAATCCCTCCAGTACAGAAGCCATAAACTCATCTGCTTTGACTTGCCAAATAAATGCCGATTCGCCTCGACTGTCGGATATTTCTTGGTAATTAAATGCTTGTTTTAAATATTTGGCGGTCTGAGAAGCGGCAGTTTGGGCAAGGATTTTAATAGGATCCTTTGTAGAATAATCATCTCCGACTTGGGAGTATGTAATGGATTTTGACCTTTTCATCAAGTTATATTATCATAAAGATTTCAAATGAACAAATTAATTCTGATGCTATTCATCTTAATTTTTGGATCTTCAACAATATTTTTAATCAATCAGAAAAATAGATCAAATCCTCAATCTCCAAACACAAACATCACAAATAATATGGGGGAAGAGTTCCATCTGGATGATTTTAAGTTACACCCTTTGACAATTGAATCATTAAGAAGTGGGGAGTATCCCGGTTCAGATTTGGTGATAGAAGAAACATTGCAAGATGATTCAAACTATAAACGCTTTATTGCTTCATATAAATCAGAAGGATTAAAAATTTATGGTTTATTAACTGTCCCTAAGGGAGAGGAACCGGAAGGTGGATGGCCAGCAATCATATTTAATCACGGCTATATTCCACCAAGAGAATACCAAACCACGGAAAGATATGTTTCATATGTGGATGGATTTGCCAGAGCAGGTTACATAGTTTTCAAACCCGATTATAGAGGACATGGAAACTCTGAAGGAGAACCCACAGGGGCCTATAGTTCAAATGCTTATACCGTTGATGTATTAAATGCACTTTCATCTTTGAAAAAATATCCCAATGTTAATCCCAATAAAATAGGTATGTGGGGGCATTCTTTGGGTGGGTTTTTAACTTTAAGATCTATGGTTGTTTCCAAAGATATTAAGGCTGGAGTAATTTGGGCAGGAGTAGTTGGTTCATATGATGATCTTCTAAATAACTGGAGAAGAAGAGGATTTACCCCTCCTCCCGGAATTCCTTCATCTGCCAGAAGATGGCGGGATTTGCTGGTAGAACAATACGGAACACCGGAGCAAAACCCGGCATTTTGGAACTCAATCTCTGCCAACTCATATCTAAAAGATATTTCCGGACCTTTGCAGCTTCATCATGGAACTGCTGATACATCAGTTCCCGTCGCATTTTCCCAAAAACTGGAGCAGCAGGTAAAAGCAGTCGGAAAAGAAATTGAGCTTTATACATACCAAGGAGATGACCACAATATTTCTAATTCTTTCTCAACAGCCATGCAAAGATCAATAGAGTTTTTTGATAAATATCTTAAAGACTAAAGTTTTTCTGGATTCATACGGATGATTTTGTCATCCTCAGGTTGAGGATTACCTCTACCATCTCTGTTTGAGGTGGTGATATAAAGCATATTGTCCGGTCCCAAAACAACCTCCCTGAGTCTACCAAATTGTCCTTTAAAATGTTCTTTCAACTGCTTTCTTTCAATATTATATTCAAAAAGAGCCTGGCCTCTTAATCCTCCAAAGTAAAGTGAGCCGTTGAAAAAAGCCACTCCAGCTGGTGCCCAAGTATTGGAACCACTATGTATGTAGGGGGAAGCCATATCTTTTTGAGATTGATCTCCTCTAATAATTGGCCAGCCATAATTTCGTACTGGTTGGATAAGATTTATCTCATCAGTTGCTGTCTGTCCGTGTTCTGTTTCCCATAGATTACCCATGTCATCCCAAGTAATTCCTTGCGGGTTTCTATGGCCATAGGAGAAAATCTCTATTTTATCTTCCTGAGTGACTCTTAAGATTTTTCCTGCAAATGACTCCTTGTCTTGAGCCAAAGATGGATTTTGGGCATCACCGGTGGTGATGTAAAGCATGTTACCTAGACCAAACTTAATTCTACCTCCATCATGGTTAGGGGCTCCAGGTATCTGATCAATAATGATCTTTTCACTCTTTAAACTACTATCAAAATTAAATCTGGAAACTCTGTTAAATGTGTTATCACCATTTGTTGAGTAAGTATAATATAAGTAAATATAATGATTTTCTGAGAATTTTGGATCGATAGCTATCCCATGTAATCCACTTTCACTAACCTGTGTGACATTTATCTTACCCACCTCTGTTACTGCTCCATTTTTATCTACTAGTTTTACAATACCTTTTCTTTCTGTTACTAAGATCTTTCCATCAGGCAAAAATGCCAAAGCCCAGGGAACTTCTAAATTTCTGGCTATCACTTCAAAGCGGGGGACTTCTTTTTTATCTTCGGTCTGAGGCGGAATGACTTGTGGTACTCTATTAAAAATAACAAAACCAGCTATTCCCAGTAATATCAAAGATACTAAAACAGTCAGTTTATGCATAAATTGTCTAATAGCTGTATAATATTCAACTAATTAATTCTATGAGCAGTATAGAAGGATTTTATCCCGATTTAAAGATAGATTATCAGAAACAAAAAGAAAGAGATAGATTCAATCTCTTGAGGCTAATTAAGCATACTGTTTTAGCCGTACCGCTGGTATTTAGTGCTGCCACAGATATCAGTAGATATGGAAGTTCTGACAACTCACCAGTTTATCAACCGAATAATCAACTCTTTTTATCTGGCTGGCGACCAGATGATCTGAGCCAACTGGAAATGCCCGAAAATCCAGTCCAAGTGGTGACAGGGGAATTTGAAACGATTTCCAATCAGGGGGTGACCATCACCCGTATTTTCGGAGAAAATCAGCCTAATAACATCAATATCCTTATTCTGCCGGATAATTTTTCCTCCTTTGAAGAAGCCAAACAGAGATCACGTCAATTGGTGGAATATTTTTATTTAGTACGTCCTCTTGAAAAATTTCTTGATAAGTTTACCTTCTGGGTTCGTGATCCAACTGGAATGGAAAATATGAGATGCTTTGAGTTTGGTCCAGAAGGTAAAAGGATGATATTTTGTGGAACTTCCGCCGATGTACCAGGGGACGCATCTTCTGAACTAATAAGAGAAAGAGATAGGACTATCGAGGCCACTGGCATTTTCATGCAAGAGACAGTTATTCTTAGAAACACCAATGAAGTAATGGGAAGAGGAACAGCTCTTGATGAAGGTAGAGTTCCGCCAAGTCTTGATACAGCAGCCATAATCGGATTGCCACCAAACCCGGATTTTCCAGACAAAATGATTGCTGCCCATGAGCTTGCCGGACATGGTATCCTTGATCTATTAGATGAATATGTTTACCCTTGGGCATATACAAACCCACTGCCAGTTGGAACTAAACATTGGAATTGCACCGAAGAGCCCAATTGGGAAGGTATACCAGGCGATCCTGGTAAAAGATACGAGGGATGTAGTTCTCAGAGAAGAGGGGCTTGGCGGACCAGCAGGCATAATGTGATGAATACCCCGCCACTTTCACCTGAGTATGCAACTTTTGGCGAACTTAATTCCTGGTGGTTGGAAGAAATGCTTAATGGTAAAGAATCTGTATCTCGCCGCTACAACAAACCAGAATTTAGAGCTGAAATTCAAGGAAATATGATAAAACAAGGTGAGGAATCAGAGCAGGTTATACAGTTAAACAATATGGATATTCTCGCCCACCTTCAGCTTCCTAAGGGAATAACTCAAATCATGGTAAAACTTATTCCCGTAGCAAATCCCACCACAGGTCAGCCTGATGGGCCAGGTATTTTTATGATTTATGGTGACACACAAAAATTAAAAGAGTTTGAAGAAAACGGCTATGAGATAAAAGCTCCAAAACTTGGTGAAGGTAACTATATACTTCTTCCTGATATGAGTTATCCTGATTTCGAAATTTGGATATCAGGTGCCAATGTCCCACTTGCTGCTGATTCGCCTGATTGGGGAAAATTTTACCCTTATCCTTTGAAAGAAGCCTCAAGTCCTCCGATAAAATTTAGGTTGCATACTCCCGAGAGGGATTCCGATAGTATTGTGCCATTAAATCTGGGGGAAGGTGAGATAACAGGCTCCCTTAGACCAACTCTTGTTTGGGATAACAGCGATAAAGATGTTTTCTACTATGAAATTCAACTATCCAAAGATCCCAACTTTGAAACAGATCCTCACAAAGCTAAAGCTGCAGTATATTGGAATCTGGTTCATGGTGGGGAGAGTGATCCTTTAAATTCTTGGATGTCATGGTTTGATCTTGATTCAGATACCACTTATTATTGGCGCGTTCGGCCCAGGATACAAGGTGATGGACAGCCAGTTCCCTGGAGTAAAAGCTGGTATTTCAAAACAGAGTAGAGTTATCATATAAATAATAACCCCATAAAACTTGCCAAAATGATAAGGACAATTGAGATAAAGAATTTTAGGGCAAATATCCGATCACCCAAAATAAAACTATAAAAACTTTTCCCCAAAAGATTGACGGCATTGGCTGTTATAAATGCCATCAGTCCCAAACGATAATCAATCACGCTTTGTGTTAGCTGAGCAGTGTTAATCATGACTGCATCCAATCCTACCAGAGAGCCAATGGCAGTGGTTGCCAAAAAACCACTTTCACCAAAAAATTTGAGGGTTAATTTAGACAAGATACTTATCACCACAAACAAACTGACAAATTTTAATGCAGAAGTCAAATTAAAAATCCTATGCTTAAGTTTACTTCCTAAAGTATCTGCAAATTCCTCTTTGATGTTAAAAAAATATGCGGCAATCAAAGTAGCCATAAAGGACATAACTAAAATTGTCGGTATGATTTTTAAAAATAAAGCAAAATTAATTGTGGAAATCAAAATGGCAATCTGAAGAAAACTAACCGAATTTGAAATTATGGCTGCACCTAAAAGATGGTTTACGCTTTTTGAAGTTTTGCTTTGTTGGGCCAAAGATTGGGTGGTGGCAGTAGATGAGACAAATCCTCCTGCTACTGAGGCAATCAACCATCCTTTTTTCCGTCCAATTGTTTTTTCCAGAAAATATCCTGCCAAATCAATGCCGGTGATAAGTGCCACAAAAAGCCAAAGTTTGAAGGGATTTATCAAATCAATTTGCGAGACTATACTCACGTCAAAACCAAAGTTTTTTAAAAATACACCAACTTGGGGGATATCAGATAGAGCATAAGAAATATTCGGCAAAAAGGGCAGGACCACCAGAGCAATAATGGCATAACTTAAAAATGCATTTATCTCACTTCTTTGAATACCTGCCACAATAGTTTTAACTTCCGGTTTTCTTGAAAGCAGTAACACCAAAACAACTGTCAAAGCAATGATAAGTTGAATAGGCAAGATGTCTAAACTGACGAAAATACCTATTAAGAAGCTGTAAACCATAGCTAGTTCTGTGGTAAAGCCAATATCTTTTGTTGTGTAACTATCAAAGATATAAAAGACCAAAAGTAGGGATAAGAAAGCTACACTCAGAACAGTTGCAACTATTAAATAATCAGAATATAAAATGCCTGTGAGTGCGCCTAAGACTGCAGCCAGCGAAAAGGTTCTTAGACCCAATACCGCTGTAGGGGGTTTGTGGCGGTTGATGATTTTTTTCTCACTAACTTCTCTTTCCAGGCCAATCAGGGCTCCCAGGGCAAAACTGAGAAGAAGCTTTGTTACAATTGAGAAAAAGTCCATAAATTAATTATATTGCAAAATTGATCAATTGTATAATGATGTGGTAAAGTTTGTTGTCATGAATGCTGGGGATTTAAAAAAAATAGCAAAACTGATTCGTTACTTTATTCTGATATCTACCACCCAAGCAGGGTCAGGGCACCCCACCTCCTCCTTATCTGCAACTGATTTGATGGTAGCTCTTTGCTTTGGTGGATTTTTTCATTTTGATTTAAAAGATCCCAAAAATCCTAATCAGCGAGAGCAAGCTTTTGACTTTAAGAAAATTCGGCTCTAAGTTGGAGGGTCACCCAACCATGCTTTTCCCATATACGGAGGCAGCCACCGGTTCCTTGGGGCAGGGTCTTTCTATTGGAATGGGGATGGCATTAAATGCCAAGTACGTTGATAAATCAGGTTACAAAACCTATGTACTGTTAGGTGATAGTGAAATGGCAGAAGGGGCTGTCTGGGAAGCAATTCAAATTGCCGCCCACTATAAATTGGATAATCTGGTGGGTATTTTGGATGTTAACAGATTAGGCCAAAGAGGCCAGACCATGTATGGTCATAATATAAAAGCTTACTCAAAAAGAATTGCTGCTTTTGGATGGGAGACTATTTTGATAAATGGTCACAATTTTAAGGAAATTATGGATGCTTTTAAAAAAGCTCAAAAAGTAAAAGATAAACCAATTGTGATTGTGGCCAAAACAATTAAAGGTAAGGGAATATCTTTTTTGGAGGATCGGAACGGATGGCATGGTAAGGCACTGAATTCTGAGGAGTTGGAGAAAGCTTTAAAGGAGCTGGGAAATATGGATGTGAAGTTGCGTGGAAAAATTGCCGAGCCAGATCCCTCGACTCCTCCGACTTACGTCGGAGTCGCTCGGGATGACAGAGTCGGTTCAAAAAATTATACTGACTCTGTCAAATATGCTCAAGGTGATCTGGTGGCGACAAGAAAGGCTTATGGAAATGCTTTGGTAAGGATATTCCCCAAGTTTCCTAACATGGTAGTTTTAGATGCCGAGGTTTCTAATTCCACTTATTCAGAAATTTTTAAAAAGGCATATCCTGAGAGATTTTTTGAGATGTTTATTGCCGAGCAGAATATGGTGGGAGTGGCAATCGGTTTGTCCCAGATGGGCAAGATTCCTTTTGTCTCCACTTTTGCCGCCTTTTTTACCCGGGCCTTTGATCAAATCCGGATGAGTCAGTATTCCGGAGTCAATATTAAATTTGTCGGCTCCCATGCCGGAGTATCCATTGGTGAAGATGGGTCATCCCAGATGGGCCTTGAGGATATTGCCATGTTCAGGACACTTTTGAAAAGTGTAGTTTTATACCCATCGGATGCTACCTCAACAGAAAAATTAGTGGAAGAGGCAGCCAAACACAAGGGAATTGTCTATATCAGAACCACCCGAAAAGAAATGCCTCTTTTATATAAAAATGATGAAAAATTTCCCATTGGTGGAAGTAAAATTTTGAAACAATCTCAGGAAGATAAGGTTACTGTGGTGGCAGCTGGGATTACAGTTTATGAAGCATTACAAGCATTTGATCAGTTAAAAAAGATGGGGATAACAATTAGAGTAATTGATCTTTATTCGGTTAAACCACTGGATATGTATACTCTTAAGAAAGCTCAAGATGAGACAAAAGCTCTAATAACTGTGGAAGATCATTTTCAAGAGGGAGGAATAGGAGAGGCAGTTGCGTCTGCTTTAGCAAATCAAAATAGGAAGATATATTCTCTGGCAGTTAAAAAAATGCCCAAAAGCGGTAAACCACAAGAGCTTTTGGATTATGAAGAGATTTCCTCAAAAGCTATAATAAGGAAAGTGAAGGAGATTTTAGGAATTCATAAGTTAGGTGAGACTGTTTAAAAAAGGTGGCGCGTCCACGCCACCCGAATGTCACTGCCTTCATGTTAGTGGCGGTAGTCAGGTTACCAACTACATGAAGTTAAGTAAACGAGTAGTCGGATTGTATATTCTGGCTACCGTCAGGGCCTTTTTACTACAAATCTCCAAGTTTGTCAATCTAGCGAAACTATAACAAAATAACTCAATTGTCTATTCAGTTTTATTTTCCATAGATGGGTATAATATAGGATATGAGTCTACGAGTTGGGATAGTGGGATTACCAAATGTAGGGAAAAGTACACTTTTTAATGCTCTTTTGAAAAAAAGAGTGGCACTTTCAGCCAATTATCCATTTGCCACAGTGGAACCGAATGTGGGGGTGGTGGCAGTGCCTGATGAGCGATTGGAAAAACTTGCAGAGCTGGTGCAGAAAGAGGAGAAAATGGAGTCTCCGCCTCCAGTAGTTCCAGCTATTGTGGAATTTGTGGATATAGCTGGTTTAGTTAAAGGAGCCCATAAAGGAGAAGGGTTGGGAAACCAATTTTTATCCCACATCAGAGAAGTTGATGCCATAATCCATGTTTTAAGAGACTTTGAGGATCAAATTGTGGCTCGCGCTGGATCAGAAAACCCTGATGCTGATAAATTAACTGTGGAAACAGAGTTGGCTCTAGCTGATTTAGAAACCGTAGAAAAGCTATGTACATATCAAGAGAAAGAAACCAGGGTATCAAAAGATCCTTTAGAATCTCAAAAACTGGCAATACTTAAACAAATAAAAGATGAGTTAGAAAATGGGAGAGGGCTCGGCCAATATAATATTGGGGATGAAAGATTGAGGAGTTGGTTTTTACACTTGCCACTTTTATCTATAAAACCAATTTTATATGTTTACAATGTTTCAGAACAAGACTATAAATCACAACTCTACGATCGTGGTAGTTATAAGAATGAGATGGTAATTTCAGCTAGGCTGGAAGAGGAATTAATTGACTTGTCCGATCAGGAAAGGATAGATTATTTGAAAGAGCTGGGAATAGAAGAAACAGGTTTGGAAAGGCTAATTAAAAAAGCTTATCAGCTTTTAGGTTTAACTTCATTTTTAACAGCTGGACCAAAAGAGGTGAGAGCATGGACCATTAAATCTGGAACAAGAGCTCCCCAAGCAGCTGGAGTAATTCATACTGATTTTGAAAAAAACTTTATTAGAGCGCAAGTTATAGAATATGAAAAACTAATTGAGGCTGGATCTTATGCTCAAGCAAAATCTAAAGGTTGGATTAGAACTGAGGGGAAGGATTATGTAATCCAAGATGGGGATGTAATTGAATTTTTGGTAAGTAGTTAGAGCTTTCTTCTTCGATGATATCCTCTGTCAGAAATTACATTTTGCAGAGCGCGTTCCACTGTGGCTGGAATTGACCTATCAAGCAAATCGTATATTTGCACTAAACGCTCATCCTCTGCAATTCTGTTGCATCTAGTCGTAAAATCTTCCCTATTAATATTAAATTTCTCTAAGATACTTTCATCTGCTTCGGTTCCTCTGGAGGCCCAAAGTAAGTAAAATGTAAGATCCCACTTCTCCTCTAATGTAGCCTCTATTGCGTTTTTCTTTAAAGTTCCCTCAATGAATTGAGCCGGACCGGTCATTTTTGGACCAAGCTGGGGAAATTTTTCAGCGACATCTTCGGCAAGACTTGGTTGTAGAGGGACAGTATCTATTCCACGTTCTATAATACTCATAAGTATTCTAAATTTAAGTATAAAAAGCTATAGATATTTTATCAAATAAAACCTATAGTGTCAAGGGGTTATCGTAGATTGATGCCGACTATGGGTTTTGATATAATAATTCATTATGGCTATCGAATTAGAACAATTAAGACAATTTATAGATACTGCTAATCAAAATTTAGAATTAGAAAAAAGCAGGAAACTAAAAGCAGTAGGACAATGGGCTTTTCACCAAATTGCCAGAACTGGTGTAATAGATAGGTTTGGAGAACAGGTTCTAGAAAGACTTCCCAGATTAAAGAGGGTAAACTGGTCCACACCTGAGGCCCGTTCTACTTTTATAGCTTATACAAGGGAAGGATTAATTCCAATGATGTATGCTGGTCATTTTGTACATCTTGAAGCAGCTTTGGCAACTGATGGATTTGCTGAAATGCGCAGTGTAGCAGCTGAGATTGGATTAGAAGAAAACTTACAAAGGGCTATTGTGACTGTTGCCGCTTCTGTTTCAAATGGTAAACAAGATGCTTTTATGGCAAAAATGTATCCTTATTTAGAAAGATATGCCCAGAAGAATAATACTACTTTAGTTGAAGTAGTTAGGAGAAAGGATGTTACTCTATATGGTATGCCACCTAAATTACACCTTTTACGTACTAGTTTAAAACCAAAAGGAACTGCAGCCATAGTATTTCCTTATGGAAGCATACAAGCTGGACGTCACAAGGTTGGCGGCGGCAAGGATGAGATTAACGGATTGTTAGAGTTATATGACCCAAGAGATAGAACACCGATAGAAGATCTATATGATATGTATAAAATGATGACAATTGCCCAAAAAAGGGAGCCTTATTTCCAGCCTTTTGGAATAAGTCAAGCTTATGAACTACAAGATCCTGATTCTTATCGACCTACACCAGAGGGAGTTATTTCATTATATGATTTAGCCTCATCTATTTTAAGACCTTTTGGATTTAGAAGAGTGATTGTTACTACTAGACTTGGAAAAGGTATTACTGGCGAGGATATGGCTAAAAAAGTGGGCACTGATTGGAAAGAAAATATAGTAGATTCAAATACTTATCTTATGGAGGAAGCTGCCAAGTTAGTTGAGCCTGATGAACGTGGACAATATGCTTACGTTGGAAAACAATTAAGTCTTGCTGGTTAGAGCTATTGAATTCCCGGATCTTTCCTAGTAAAATTGTCCAAATATGAATTCATATTATTTAACATTAGTTTTAAAGCCGGATTTGGAGGAAAAGGAGCGCAAAGTATTGGTGGATAATGTGGTAAAAAAACTAACCGGTGATGATGGCAAGGTAGAAAAAGAAGATCTTTGGGGGATCAGAGATCTGGCATATCCAATCAAAAGACAAGCCAAGGGTTTTTATGCCCATTTTGAGATTAATGCTGAGCCTAAAAGTGCCAAAGGTCTTGACAAACTTCTAAAAGTAGAGGAAGATGTACTCCGTTATCTTCTAATTAGAAGATAACGGAGTTTGAAATTTAAAATTTTAAATTTTCATTAAAAATTACAAATTAAAAATTTAAAATTAAGAGAAAATGGAAAGTAGGGTATAGAAAAATGGCGTCCAGATCATGGAATAGGGTTGAGTTAATAGGTAATCTGACAAGAGATCCAGAATTACGTTTTACCCCCAATGGCGCTGCAGTTTGTACTTTTGGTGTTGCTACCAACCGCACTTATGTTTCAGAAGGAGAGAGAAAAGAAGAAGTTGATTTTCACAAGTTAGTGGCCTGGAATAAATTGGCAGAACTTTGCAATCAACTTCTTAAAAAGGGTCACCGTGTTTTTATTTCCGGCAGACTGCAAACCCGCTCCTGGGAGGGACAAGATGGTATCCAAAGACAAACTACCGAGATTGTAATAGAGGATATGATTCTTTTAACTCCTAAGGGAAATGGCGAAGTGGTTGCTCAAAGAGAAGAGGTAGCTTTGGGAGAGTTGCCAGCTGCTCCTGCTGCCTCAACAACATCAACGCCTCAAACAAAATCCAGTCCCAAGACCGACGAGGAAGAATCATCCTCCGCTGAAGCTTCCAAGGAGAAGAAAGAAGAAAAGGAGGAGGGAAAAAAGAGTACAAAAGCAGAAGAGCCTCCCTCTGAAAATGTTTCTCCTGATGAGGACTTGCCCTTCTAATCTCTTTCATTTCGTTACTATTCTATAAATTGGTGTTAAGATCTAAAGTTCGGTATACTCATTGTATGGAAGATACACCCGAAGCAGGACAGGTTAATAAGGTAATAAACACTTTAAGAAAGCCTGAAGCAAGATCAGAGTTTACTGTAGGAATTTTAGAGGGATTTCACCAATACTTCGGAGAAGTGTTACATCAAGAGTCTCCTCCTAAGATAATCGAGCAATTTAAAGAAAGAAAAGGAATGATATTCCCTGTTGGGTCGCTTTTGCGTGGTACAGCCCGTGTAGGATCAGATTTTGATTTTATACTTGTATTCGATAGTAGTTTAGCAGAAAGATCTGCTGGTAATCCAATACATAGGGAGTTTGAAGAAATTACCCTAACCTCTGAAGAATTTCATCCTTCGCATATTCCGTTTAGATACTGGTTTGCAAGACGCTTTAAAGCTGACCCAAAGTTAGTAAAATTTTATGATGAGACAAGAGGTTTTATGCAAGCATATAGGGAACGTATGAACAGATACAGATCCGAACAAGGTTTACCCTTAACTTCTTTTGAAGAGAAGGATATAGAGAGAAGATTTATTGTATCTGAAGCTTTAGTATTTAATACTGAAAATTTAGTACAGAATATCCAGGGATTAAGTATTATTCAGCCCACTGAGTTATCAAGTGATCTTGGTATTTTAATACCACAACTATTGACTACAAATTTGGATTATGTGGTTGAAGGAGGGCCTGGGGCATTATTACATCATCAACGAAGAATAATAGAGGCACTTGTTTTTCTGGAACAACACAATCCTGATGTTTTTCAAGAGGTTTATGCTCATTTGTCTGATAATTTCCATGCCGCTGTTAATTATCAAAGCGACAATCATCCGCATTCAGGCTTAATTGATACCCAATTTAAAGAGTATGTAGAAAAAAGTGGTAGATTCCCTTCTGAAAAAGTAGAACATGCTGCGAAGCTCCTTAAAGGAATTAAGAGACAAAATGCTTTTCCAAGTCTCCAAGCCCTTAAAGAAAAATATTTAGTTGGTATAGAGTAAAAGAGGAAGTAACTGATGAGGACTTGCCCTTCTAAGACCCACACTGTATAATCTTCCTCATGGTTAAAAAGGTAGTAAAAAAGAAAATTTCCAATAAGGAGTCTAAAGCAGAGGAATCTCCCCAAGTAAACCCACCAACAGGAGATTTGCCTGTCAAGAAAAAAAGGTGTTATTTTTGTCAGCAAAAGAGTATACCCATCTTTACTGATGTGGTGACCCTACGCCGGTTTTTAACTGACAGAGCAAAAATCCTACCCAAAATCAGAAGCGGGCTTTGTAGTAAGCATCAGCGTTTTTTGACAAGACAGATAAAATATGCTCGTCACCTGGCCTTACTTCCATTCACCCCAAATGTTTAGTAGAATTAAACCATGCCCAAACTGTCCGGTCTTTTTGATAGCTTTGATAATCTTGATCAAATCCCTATAGAAAATATAGCCAGATGGATTAAGACCCCGATGCAACCTCATCAGATGGAAAATTATCTGGCCAACAGAATCTTATACCCACAAACAATTGCCGTGTCACAACTTGATATGCAAATAGATCTGGCCATCTTGCGTGAGGCAGTCAGGTTAAATGGACCATGGGGAGGGGTCATAAAAGGGGGCAATAATCTTTTGGGCGACAATCCCTTTTTAAATATCACTCTTCGTAAGCTATTGATTCCTGCAAAATTTTTGAAATACTGCCCTGATTTGATAACTTGTGTCTGGGTATTTGTTGATGCACTTCTTCTTGATCGTCAAAAAGAAGACTGGTTTGCAGATCTTTGGACCGTAGTTTTGACAGATGATTTGGATGAAGTGGTAGGTTCAATACTTTTGCCGCAATTTGATGACAGTAAAGCCATCATGCAGCTTCAGGTAGAAGGGAAAACATTCAAAATTAAACCTGGTAGCTTAGTAGTGGTACCCTGTCCAAAAAACCGTTGCGAGATAGCCTTTAAGCTTGATCGAGGAAAAATTTTAGGTCAAAAGATGAGTCAGCTTCAGATTTATGGCGGAAGATTGGGGTTGGTAATTGATGGGAGGGTTATTTAATGCTTTATGCGCCCAAAAGATTACGTTTTGAAAAAGATATCATTACCAGAATTTTTAGAAACTTACCAGGCCAGGGTAGTTTAAACATACAAGTTGGTCAGGAACTCACACCGGCGGAGATTATCGGTTCTGCCATAGTTTCATCGGGTTTTAGAACCATAAATTTGGCATCTCAACTTTCAGTCACCCCTAAAGACGTCAAAAAATACCTCAAAGTTGGTTTGGGTCAAAAGATCTACAAAGGAGAACTTTTGGCTTATAAAGAAGGTGGACTGTTTTCTTCAAAAAAGGTGGTGGTTTCTCCCACCGATGGAATTTTAGATTTTTTTAACATAAATAGCGGAGAAGTTAGAATGAGTTTTCTACCCAAGAGGGTGAATCTGGTAGCAGGAGTTTATGGGGTAGTTGATGGGGTAGATGAAAAAAGAGGTGCTGTTTCAATTAGAACACAAGTTACCAGAGTTTACGGTCTGGTGGGAACCGGAAGAGTGAGAGACGGCATACTAAGAAAAATAGGCGGAAGAGAAGATTTGATCAGCTCATCAAAAATTTCAGTTAAGGATACGGAACATATTTTGCTTGGTGGAAGTATAGTCTTTAAAGAGGCTATAGAAGATGCCATATCGGCGGGTATTCATGGTATAATCACCGGAGGGCTGAATGCCCAAGATTTTAGAGGCATGGCAGGAGGAAGACTAATCTTTCCTCGTAAATTAGAAAGTGATATAGGTATTACCATCGTGGCTTGCGAGGGCTTTGGATCAATACCAATAGGGGAGGATATATACCAGATTTTGTTGGAGTTTGATGAAAAATTTGTCACCTTAGACGGTAATCGGGGGATAATAAATTTGCCCTCATTTAGCTCAAGCAGTATGAAAAAGATTAGGAGTACCAGTTTACCTAAAATGGTGGATTTTACTACCTATGCAAATCCGGCTCAACCGGATTCGGAGGAGGTTAAGGGGGACCAGAAAGTAAGATTTGTCGGCTCCTTATATAGAGGAGGACAAGGTAAAATTATTTCAATAAATGGGTCTAAGACCCAACTTGCCTCCGGGTTAGAGGACTTTCTGGTGACTGTGGAGACAAAATCCAGAAAAATACAGATGCCATCTGCCAATATTGAAATAATAGAGTAAACTTTTTATGAAAGAGCAAATCCGACGCATTAATATAAAAAATATTCTGATACTGATACTGGTTTTTCTGCTGGGTTGGCAGCTTGGACATAGGAATTTACCAGTTGAGGATAAAATAGATTCTAATGTCCGGTTTGTAAATCAGAAGCCTCCAAAAGAAATCGAAATAGATTTTAAGTTATTTTGGGATACCTGGGATTTGGTGTCCAGATTGTATCTTGACAAAAGTGCCATTGATCCAAACAAGTTATTCTATGGGGCTATTTCCGGCATGGTATCTGCCATAGGAGATCCTTATACCGTCTTTCTTCCACCGGAGCAACAAAAATCTTCCAAAGAAGAGTTGAACGGTTCTTTTGAAGGGGTGGGAATTCAACTGGGGTTTAATAAGGAGAAAAGGTTAGTGGTGGTAGCGCCATTATCAGGCACTCCTGCCGAGAAAGTGGGCATTAAGCCTCAGGATTTAATTGTCAAAATTGATGATAAGGATACTACTTCAATGACTCTGCCTGAGGCAGTCAAACTGATCAGAGGTCCCAAAGGGACTCAGGTAACCTTGGAGATTTTTAGAGAAGGGGAAGAGGAGGCAAGAATTTTTACTCTGACTCGTGACACTATTGTTGTCAAAAGCGTTGAAGTTTCATTTCAAAACAGCAAAACTGGCAAGGAAGTAGCCATCATCAAACTGTCCAGGTTTGGCGAGAGAACTAAAGAAGAGTGGGAAAAGGCGGTCTCAGATATTATATCTAGAAATCCCCAAGGGTTAGTCTTAGATGTCAGAAATAATCCGGGAGGATTTTTAGAGGGAGCAGTGTTTATTGCCTCGGAATTTTTGGAAAGCGGGGATGTGGTGATACAGGAAAATGCCAAGAAAGAACAGTCTCCCTTTAAAGTTAATCGAACAGGCAGATTACTTGATAAACCAATGGTGGTAGTGATTAACAAAGGTTCTGCTTCGGCATCTGAGATTGTGGCAGGAGCACTTCGGGATAGGGGTAGGGCTAAATTGGTGGGAGAAAAATCTTTCGGAAAGGGCACAATACAAGAGGCACAGGATTTGCCCGGAGGAACAGGAATACATATTACTGTGGCCAAGTGGTTGACTCCTAATGGAAGTTGGGTTAATGATACTCAAGGACTGGAAGCGGATGTTAAAATAGAGTCTTCTACGAAGATAGAAGAAGATAAAGTGGATTCCACTAAGGATCCGCAATTGGATAAAGCACTGGAATTACTTGATTAAATTCGAAGCACGAATATCGAAGCACGAAACAAATTCAAAATACAATGGATTATTCAAAATTACCTAGACCAAATTTATCAGGTATAGTTTTAGCCATATCTTTGGGAGTGTTGGTGGCAGTTGGTTTGTATCAGGCTCAAGTAAGAGGTTTAATACCAAGGGGTGATTTCACTCCACAACCTCTTCCTCCCCAAGAAACCAGAACAATTATTCAGGAAGAAAATGCAGTCATTTCTGCTTCCGAGAAAGCATCCCCATCTGTGGTGGCAATTGGTGTATCAAGAAGAGTCGTTAATCCCTTTGATCCTTTCTCCATCCCCACCAGAGAAGAGGCAACCATTGGTACGGGCTTTGTGGTATCTGAGAAGGGAATTATTGTCACCAATAAGCATGTGGTAGGGGAGGAAGGACGATACAGCGTTGTGACAAAGGATGGGCAAAAATATGAGGTAAGAAGAATCTATAGAGATCCTTTGTTGGATTTGGCCATAGTACAAATAGACGGATCAAACTTAAAACCTTTAGGTTTAGGTGACTCTTCAACACTAAAGGTGGGACAAACTGTAATTGCCATCGGAAACGCCCTGGGTCGTTTTACCAATACTGTCACAACAGGGGTAGTTTCCGGACTGGGTAGAGCTGTAGTGGCAGGGGATCCCTTTGAAGGGTCCTTTGAAAGATTGGATAACTTGATTCAGACCGATGCTGCCATCAATCCCGGTAATTCAGGGGGTCCTCTTCTAAATTCTGCAGGGCAAGTGATTGGGGTTAACGTGGCAACAACAGAGGGTGCTGAAAATATTGGTTTTACCATACCTATCAATTCTGTCAAAAAAATTGTTGATGAATTTGTTGCCAAAGGAACTGTGTCAAGACCATTTTTGGGAATAAGATATAGGTTTATCTCCAAAGATGTGGCCATCTTAAATGAAGTGCCGCAAGGAGCATATATCCAGGAAGTTTTGGAGGATGGTCCGGCAAAAAAAGACGGGGTTTTAGAAGGGGATATTATTACTAAAATTGACGGCAACTCAATTGATTCGGAAAATAAAGTGGCTGAAATTATTTCAAAGGCAAATATCGGTCAAAGTCTGAAGCTACAAATCTGGAGAGATGGTCAAGATCTTAAACTGACAGCTGTTGTTGGAGAGACCCCCCAAGAGTAGTGATCTAGGAGTAGCTGTTCAGGATTTAACAAAACTTCGTCATTGCGAGCGTAGCGAAGCAATCTTATTAGATCGCCACGGCTACTTCGTAGCCTCGCGATGACATTTCCTTTGACAACTCGTGAATGGTTACATCTAGGATTGTTGCATTAAAACCCTTTGATTGGTATAATCTTTCATTACTATGAGTCAAGAAGCAGAACCAGGAGTTCAGCACCATCGTCTCTCAAGAAGGACATTTCTTAAGGGTACTGTAGTAACGATTGGAGGAGTAGGTGCTGTGTTGGTAGAAGTGAACTTAGGATGGATAAGAAGCTTATTAGATAAACTGCCGGTTCCAGATGTTCCGCCGAGAGAAAAATTTAATGATTTGCTTGAACCTGAACAACTGAGAATTAACGGTATTCGTATTTATCAGACTTCGCGGGTCAAGCTTTATTTGAGAGAAGGTATTTTTGATTTTCCTCTTTTTAAAGATGCAAAAGAAGGGAAAATTGTGGGAGTTAATATTGTTTTGGTCGATCACACAAGCCTTAGCTGGAATGCAAGTGAAAAATTATCTGAGGAAGCTCGTTTGGTATGGCAAGCATTCAGTGTTCATCCCCAAGAGGAACCAGAAGATTATTGGCGATCTAAAATTAAGCAAGCAGAGGATGATGTAAAATCGGCACAAGAACGCATACAATCGTGGCAGGAGCGTATGAGTAAATTTACTACTGGTGAGTATCAAAAAGAGGTAGAGGAGAGTATTGCTGACTATCAGAGGTGGATTCAAGAAATCACTTCTCCACAGCTTAGAGGTGAATACGAGGAAAGCCTAAGGTATTGGGAAGAGAAACTTAGAAAGATTAAAAACGGAGAGCTGAAAAAGGAATATGAGGAAAATATTGCAAGTAATCAAAGTCTAGCTGACGAAGGAAACAAAGAGTTAGCAATACTTAGGGATCAACCCAGGGCAATTGCTCATGAAGCAGAAAATGGTGGACCACAGGGTTCTTTTACCCGTTTGGACCGCTATCAAAAAATGAAGGAAGAGTATAAAGGGAAATACCCCCAACTTGAGCAAAGACACAAAGAGCTCTTTGTTAATTATCCTGAATTGCACAATCAGGTCTTTATTTATATTGTGGTTGGGGGTGAGTTCAAACCACATCCTCAGCAATCTTATCTTGAACCAGGTTGGTTTCAGGAATATCCATGGATACCTCAATTAAGAGATGTAGGGAGGGAAAAAGCCTACCACAGATACAGCGAACCTTTTACTGCCGGCACTACCTTGAGACATGAGGCTTTCCACTACGAAAGCGAAGGTGAGAAAAGCGCGGCTGATGAATATGATGCAGATACCAGGGTATTTGAATCTGTTGTGAGTGCTTGGGAAAAGTATCAACAAACAGGTGATACTAGTAGTTATCCCTTTGTGTTTGTTACAAGAGAAGGAATAACTGTGACAAAAAAACTAGTTACTTCCTCAATGCAGGGTCTTTAACCATTTTACTCTAGTTTGTGGGTGGGTATCTCCGAATTAAGGGCTTGGATTATCGATTCTAAATTTCCATCCAAAATTTCCTCTAAATTATGCCAGGATTTATTAATTCTATGATCGGTTACTCTGTTTTGGGGGAAGTTGTATGTTCTTATTTTTTCTGAGCGCTCCCCACTACCCACTTGTGCAGATCTTGACCCGGCGATCTGCCTGGCCTTTTTGTCCTCCTCCATTTGCCAGATTTTAGAACGCATTAGATCCATGGCAATTTCTCTATTTTGGGCTTGAAAGCGTTCAGTCTGAGAGGTCACCACAATCCCCGTGGGAATGTGTTTTATTCTGACAGCTGTGGAAACTTTGTTGACATTTTGCCCACCCTTACCACCTGATCTGAATGATTCAAACTCAATATCGTTGGGATTGATGCTAATTTGGGTAGGATTAATCTGTGGTAGGACAGCCACCGTTGCTGTTGAGGTATGAATTCTGCCAGAAGATTCAGTGGTGGGTACTCTTTGTACTCGGTGAACACCCGACTCAGTCTTTAAAGATAAATAGCAATTTTTTCCGGTTATTTTGAGTACAATTTCTTTTATTTGACCTAACTTTCCCTCTGATCTATTCAATTCCTCAATCTTCCATCCTTTACTTTGAGCAAATCTTGTATACATCCTCAAAAGATTACCAGCAAAAATTCCCGCCTCATCTCCACCGGCAGCAGAACGGATTTCCAAAATAGCCACATTAGGATTAAGCCCTTCAGTGGACGGTGTGTCAGTGGATCGGTGGATCGCTGTCTCACTGGATGCCTTAAGTTCCCTTTTTTGCTTTTCCAATTCAGCAATTTCTTGACTGGCTAGTTCAGAAAGCTCGGGATCTTCCAAAAACATCTTAAGCTCCTCAATCTTTTGGTCTATTTGTTGTAATTGTTGCTTGATATAATCCACGATCTAAGAAGTTACTTGTTTTCTGGCCTTCATTAGTAGTTCTTTAAGGGATGGTCTTTCCTTTTTGTGAACTTCAACTTTGGCTCGACGCGCTTCTAAAATTTTCTTTATTTCTTCCTGTTTTGCTTTTGAAGTTTCCAGTTTTTTAACAAATCTGTCAACCTGACCCAGGGTGTCAACAAATTTTTGTTGACCGGTAAATAATGGATGGCAGTTTGAACAAATTTCCACCCTAATTTCCGGCAAGGTGGAGCCGGTGATAAAACTATTACCACAAGCACAAGAAACTCGAGCTTCAGGATACCACTGGGGATGAATGTTAGCTTTCATATGAGCTTAAGTATATCAAGATTGGGAAATAATCTCAACAGAGGTCTTTGTCGGAGATTACAAAGCTTTTACAGTTATGGTGGAAAAAGGACTGGCATTATTTGAGCTGTCATATGCTTTGGCCTGGATCTGGTAAGTTTTACCTGAGGCAGCAGGAACATTCCAGGAACAAGAATAAGGAGAGGCATAATCCCTACACTTTAATTTATTGTTAACATAAATTTCTACTTTTGATACTGATACGTTATCTTGGGCAGAAGCAGTTATATTAATTTTACTACCACCTGTAATATTTGATCCATCTGTAGGATAAGTTATAGAAACTGTGGGAGGAGTGGTATCTGGAAGCTCAGGAGCAACAGTTGCAACAGGAGTAGCTGTGGGTGTTGAAGTAGGAGTAGCAGTTGGGGTGGGAGAGGGTGGACTGGGATTATTAACATTAACAGTAATTATTGTTGATTCACCAAGATTACTAGAGGTATCCAAGGCTTTGGATTGAATAGTATGATTACCATTAGTTTCTTTTGTAGTATCCCAGGAATAGGTGTAAGGGGAGGAGGTATCTTCCCCTGCAAAGACCCCATCTATAAATAATGACACAGATGAAACAGATGCATCATCAGAGGCAGAGGCAGAAATGGTGGTGGTTCCTGAAACAGTTGCTCCATCAGTTGGTGAGGTAATGGAGGTTTGGGGATTGGTGGTGTCTGAAGGAGTTGGGGTGGGAGTAGAAGTAGGTGTTGGAGTAGGGGTGGGAGAAGGCTGGGGAGTAGTAGTGATGGCTTTTTGAAGTGCTGCATCTGCCTGAATCCTACCCCAACCATAAGTTTGATCCCAACCAGCAGTTCCCAGATCTTTGGCAGTTGAGGTAATAATATCCACCACCTGTTGGTTAGTTAATCCGGGATTAGCAGTCATTATTAATGCTGCCAAGGCTGCTACATGAGGTGAGGCATAAGAAGTTCCTGAATAGGCACCATAGCCCCCGCTGCTGTTGGTAGAATATATTCCTTGTCCGGGGGCAACTACATCAAGCTCCGGACCGGTATTGGAAAAAGTGGCTTTTCCATCACTGGCAGTTGTTGCCCCCACAGCAATTACATTTTCTCCTGAGGCAGGAAATCTA
>JACOYE010000016.1 GCA_016182045.1 Candidatus Microgenomates bacterium | reverse complement strand
GGGCGGAAACGGCAAAATTAGAGCCGGTTAGTTTATAGACCCAGATTAAAAGGGAAAAATTAAGGGTGTTAATAGCCAGTTGCAATAAAATCTGGTTTATCCAAAGATATTTAAAGCCCCGGGCAGATATGACCGAGGCAAAAGAAACTTTTTTCTTCATAAATTTTGGTCTAGGAATTATGATAGCACATAAGGGCAAATTAAATATTCTGCCAGAAAAGTTCAGGAGAATGCAAAATCCAATCATGGTACATATTTTTTAAAACAATAAACTTGGAATTAGGTATAGCTTGATGTAGTTTTTCTCCTTGCCAGAGGCCAATAAATTTACTTTTGACAATGTTGACAATAGTATGTTCCCCGACCAGCAAGCTGGATCTTTTTAATTTCAGTTTTGCAAACTTTGCAGGGGTGGTTGTCCAGACCATATACATAAGCATAGTCCAGAAAATAGCCTTTGTGGCCTTCGGGGTCTCTAAAATGGGCTCTGGTTGAACCCCCGTGTCTAATCCCATCTCGGAGCGCTTTTTGCACTCCTCGATGTAAACTCTTAAATTCTTTGTCTGTTAACTGGTTAACTTTTTTTCGCGGGTCAAGGCTGGCATTAAAACAGGCCTCGTTACTATAAATATTCCCCACTCCGGAAACTACTGACTGATCCATAATTGCAACCTTAACAGGTTGAGATTTATGATTTAATAAATTATTTTTTAGAATTTGCCAGGTAAATTCTTTTTCCAATGGTTCAGGTCCTAATTTTTCAAATAACTTGTTACTTGTATCTTGTATCTTGTCACTTACTCTTATCCAGCCAAACTTTCTCTGGTCATTAAAATAAAGTTTGCTCCTGTCACTGAATGAAAAAATCACTCTGGTATGAGCATTGGGCATTTTACCCAACATATCTTCTGTCGGATGACCGCCGATAAAGCGTTTGCCATCTTCCAATATCAACTGTCCGGTCATTTTTAAATGAAATAATAAAGAATTTTTCTCTAAAGTAACCAATAGCAACTTGGCAAATCGCTCAATTTTGAGTACTTTTTGTCCTTCTGCTTGATTGGGGTTTCCTATAAATGATTTGGGAGAAAGTATCTGGATTTTCTTAATAGTTAATCCAATAATTTTTCTTTGAAGAACCAGTCTAATTGTCTCTACTTCAGGTAATTCCGGCACAGTTCTAAAACCTCCTTTTTAAATCTATCTTTGGAAAATTTTTCTGCCTGTTTTTTACAATCCTCTTGTCTAAAATCCTTTTGTTCAAATCTTTTGAGAGCTTCAACTAAACCACCCGCTTCATATAATATTCCAGTTTTACCTTCAACTACTGTTTCCAAATAGCCTCCACTTTTGGGGGCAATTACCGGGGTGCCGCAAGCCATACTCTCCACCGGCACAATGCCAAAATCCTCATCTTCGGAGGCCACAATAGTAGCTTTGGCCCCGGCATATAATTTTGCCAATTCTTCATCATTAACTAGTCCCAAAAACTCAATATTTTTTAAAGCTTGATTCTTAATTCTTGATTCTAAATTCTCTTTTTCAGGACCAGTACCCACTATTTTTAAGGGCAACCCCAATTTACCACAAACCTCAATAATAATATCCACACCCTTCCCCCTAACAAATCTGCCAACTGTTAAAAAGTAATCTTTTTTAGCCTTGTCATTCTGGACAGGGAGGGTAACCGGCGGATAAATTATTATACTATCTCTTCTATAAAATTTCTTAATTCTGGCCTGGACATTTTTGGAATTGGCTACCAGAATATCAGGTCTCTGGGAGACCTCAAAATCATAAATCCTCAAAAAGTGATTAATTATCTCTCCCCCCACTCTGGTCCACCAATGTTTTTTATAATTATAGGAGGTAGTGTAACCATATAAATATCTAGGCGGAGTGTGGATATAACTTATATGCAGCGCCTCGGGTTTTGTAATCACAGCTTTGGCAAAATAAACATTGCAGGAAGAAATAATCAGATCATACTCTGACAAATCAAAACTTTCAAAAATCATGGGAGCTAAAATCCTAAGAGGTGAAATCAATTTATTTGCAAGAGGAATCTTCTGCAACCACGAAGTCCTGATATCCCAGCTTCGCAAGGTCTCACCTTGTGAACCTAAAACAGAGGGATTGTAGTAAGCCACATATACAGGAGCATCCGGCCAAATTTCATGCAAAGCTTCTAAAACTCTTTCAGCACCACCATATTCCCTTAAATAATCATGAACCAGTGCTACCTTCATATTTCTGTTTCTTGACCAGAAGAAAGAGGTCTGACTTCAATGCCAAAAGGCAAAGCCATTTTTTTAAATTCATGGCAAACTGCAACGCCCCCTCCATGGTAATGGTTGGTCCTGCTATTGGTAAAGCTAAATTCTCTGAAGTTAAATTTTGAGGAGCTTTGTCCCCGTCCCCGGGATGAAAAAAAACATTATTAATTAAAAAACCTGTATTGGGTGGGCCATCTGTGCCATCCTGCATTTTGCAATGTGGCAAATCAACCGGCATAATCTCAAACTTCCCCACTGTAAATTTTTGCCTGTCACTAATTTCTGTAGCTTCAACTCCCAATTCTTTTAATTTATTCACTACATCGGTATTTCCATAAACTAATTTTTTACCGACCACTGCTTTGATATTAACAGGATCCATATGATCGGCGTGCTGGTGAGTAATTAAATATGCGTCAGCCCCCTGAAACTCCTCCGGTTTAAAACCGGAATTAAAAGTTATTGAGCCCGGGTCAATAATAATTTGAGTGGAGTTTCCGTAAATTACCAAATGCGACTGGGGATATTTTTTAACTTTCATAAAACCATTATACACTTTTGGCCATATCAATCAGTTCTTCAAATGATAATTTGGTATGTTTAAAGATAGGGTCCGATCCTGCTCCGCATAGAATAAAGTGGTGGCTGTGGTGTAAAAACCAGGAAGCCTCTTGGTCAGCTTCTTTTAATTTTTTATATAAAGGTTCAAGGTCTATTCCCTCTTTAGGGGTAAAATACTGGACAGATTTATACTTTGGGTTATACATCAGATAAAAATCTCCGTCCTGACGGCGGCAAAAATCCCGGGAAATATTTTCCGATACTATGGCATACGATTTGCCAAAGCGGCTTTGAAATTCAACTTTCTTTCCCCAATCTTTAATGGATCTTTGTTTTCTTTTTAAGACTTTTAAAACCCGATCTAAAATTTCACATCCTAATTCCACAGCTTTTCGGGAGCTCTCTTTGGTATTGTCAAGCGGACGCAAAAATGCCGGGACACTAAATTCGTCATACTTACCGATTTCAATCCGGCCGGTATCAATCAGAGTATTCCACTCCACCAGCTCATCCAGGCTTTTAAGTTCAATCTCATCTTTGGGTCCTAATTTTTTTTCTTTCAGATCTCGCCAGACCAGAGATCCGGCGCTTTCCCCAATATCACCTTTATGTTCATCAAATTTGCCCCTGCCAACCCCAAAAAAAACTTTATCTGTTGTATTTTCCAAACCTATATTGCCTTCATGGGCAGAAATAAAATCTAAACTTGCCTCTTTAAATTCGGGGTGGAATTTTTTAAAAAGCCAAATGGCCAAAATATCATCCAGATGCGGGTTAATATGTGTAACTAAAATTTTCATGTTATATGTAAATTTAACCTAGCCCTACTAATTTTTTAAGATCAACTCCCCATTCCTCAGAAAGCTTATTTCTATACCGTGAGTCAGCAGCAAGTCTAAGCATATGCCCAAATCCTACCAAATCTTTTAATTTTGACATCACTTGACGGCCACTATTAATTGCTGAAGGAATTTGCCTGAACATGGCTGCTCCGTATCTATCATACTCTTTCATAAAGCTTGGTCCGGGCATACGAAAACGTAATAATAAATCATCTACCTCTTCTAGGGCTTGAGGATTATGCTGTAAAGACTTCTTCCCCTTATATAAATACCATTGACAGTGTCTATACTCATCTTTACCTATGATTTGTAACATTCTTTTTAGAGTTGGTTCTTTGGTTCGTTGTGCAAACCCATGATAAAACAGCCCTGTTATCTCCTCTTGCAACATGGTGTATGCAAAACTTTGAGGTGCAGTAAAATTTCTTTCATCGTCACCCCAAGGACCAGCTCTAGTTTCGGTTAATTCTTTTTCCAGATCAACTAAATCCACCATGCCTGTTGCCTCCAGATAAGTACGGAGAGCTAGGTAATGTTTTAGTTCTTCATAACTCCAAGTGACTATAAATGCAGCCATTTCATGATCATGACGGAAATAATCTAAAAGAACTTGTGTATAAACTGGGTTATGAGATTCAACCAGCATGGCCCCCCGCACAGCAACTATCTCATCTTCTGTGAGCAAGCCTCTGTCTATTTGGTCAAAACGCATATCATCCATTCTCCACATTTGAGCCTCATGGGTTTTAAAAAATCTATGAAATGCCGGTGTAATAATAGTGCCCCTTAACTGTTCTAAAGCCATTTAATAATTATAGCCACCTAGGCTATAATTAACAAGTACAGGTTTAATTTAATTAGATCATTTCTCCCCAAGTTCCGGGGTTGGGTTTTAGATAAATGCTGCTTGTTTAAAATAAACTTCTACTGGCAATTTAATGCTTTCTGGAACATCTTTGGATTTTCTGGAAAAATTTAA
>JACOYE010000018.1 GCA_016182045.1 Candidatus Microgenomates bacterium | reverse complement strand
TTGGCTTAAGACAAGCACTCCTTTATTGTCACTCCTGGCTGCTACAAATTCTTTTGCCACCAAATTCATCCCGTCGTGCAGTGAAGTTACTAAACAAACGTTCGCCAGTTTATAAAACTGGTAAATCTCCTCCCGGGTATGGTGTCTTTTAAAAAGGATAATCGGCTTCCAGCCGTTTTTCCTAAAAAGATTATTAACCCTTTCTACTTCCTTTTCTACACTCTCTGTGAATTTTTGATATTCTTTTATCTTGCTTCTAGACGGTGCTGCGATTTGTAGAAAGGTGAAATTGCCAACATATCCAGGGTATTTTTTGAGAAAAATCTCTATTGCTTTCAGCCTTTCAAGAATACCTTTGGTATAGTCCAATCTATCCACTCCAACACCAATATATTTTGTTTTTATACCGAAGCTTTTTAGCAGCTTTTTTGAGTCAACATTAGTATCCCTATTTTTAGAAGGGTGGGGAAAAGCAATACTGATTGGAAAAGCTTTAACATAAGATGTATGAGCCTGTCTGGTGATTGTCAGCTGTTCAAAATCAAGAAGCGATTCGATTTCTCTGCTGACAGTTTCAATAAAGTTATTGCAGTGCAGTTGAGTCTGAAAACCAATCAAATCTGCCCCTAACATTCCATCTATAATCTCCTTTTTCCACGGGCAGACGCTAAAGGATTCGCAGTTAGGCCAGGTGATATGCCAGAATATTCCAACGCTTGCATCAGGCCTGGAGTTTTTTATCATTCTGGGCACAAGCGCAAGCTGAAAATCCTGAATTAAAACAATAGGCCGATCAATATTTTTTATTTCAGACAGAATAGTTTGCGCAAATTTGCCGTTTACCTTTTTATACTCCTCCCAGTCTTCTTTTTTAAAAGTAGGCCTGGTATAGGCAATATGGCAAAGAGGCCATAAACCTTCATTGGAAAAGCCGTAGTAGTATCCAGTTTCTTCTTTTTCAGTCAGCCAGATTCTTTTGAGGGTATATTTAGGTTCATCAGGAGGAACTCTTAACTTATCGTTTTGATCAACTGTTAGCTTATCAGCATCACCGTTTCCTTGAGCAATCCACATTCCCCCACAAGCCTGCATGATTGGCTCAATTGCAGTTACCATGCCGCTTGCTGGAATATAATAATTAATAGTTCGTCCCTTTTTTGTGTGAATATACGGTTCTCTGTTGGAAACCATAAAAATAGTCCTGTCTTTTAAAACATCTTTAATAAATACTTTCAATCTTTGTTCTGTCCACGGAGAATTCAATTTTTCCAACCCTAGCCTTGCTTCTTCGTTTGCAGTTATCCTTGCCTCCATAAGGCTTCCTCTGATATTTGAAATTTCTTTAATGAGCGGTCTGAAGAAAAAGTTAGTAGGTAAACTGGGAGAGTTTTGTTCCAGGTTTCCTGTTCTGGCTGATTTTAAAAATTTTACTAAGCCTCGTATAGGTCCATAGATAAGCCAGCGGATAATAAGCAAGATTGCTATAGATATCAAAGATGCCTGAATAAACAGCCTTAGAAGATTAGTTCTCCAAATTTCGTTTAATCTGGTATCAATATAGCTGGCATCTTGAGCAATCATTAGCGCGCCCACTACACTTCCTTGATCATGCAGAGGGATAGCTAAAAGATAAATTTTTTCATTGTTTAATCCCACAAAATCTCCATTTGCCGCATCTGCATCCATAGCTTCTTCAGCAATTTTTTGGGTTTTTAATACATTTGCAATCAAACTCGAGGAAGTTGCGATAGTCTCTCCCTTATTGTCGTAAATAGCCATACCAGCCAATCTCTGTTTATCCTCGAACCTATCAACCAATTTCTGTAATTGCTGATCTGATTTGTTAATAAAATTTGGCTGGACTGTTTCTTTTAAGCTCTCGGCAAGTAATATGGATCTCTGCTCAAGGCCATCTTTCAGTCTTTGCTCCTCCTGCTGAACCTGGGTTAAAGTGAATGCTACTACAATAAAACTGACGATGACTATGATTACAAAAACTGCGGCAAAAATTTGTTTCATTAAAATCTATTTTATCATTTTTAGGGAATTAGCAAAAGTTTTAAGGAGATCTAAGGAGGTGGTGATGATAAATGTTATCGCTTGATGTAATTAGAAAGTATTATCCTGATTTATCGGATGAAGAATTGAAGAAAATACAAGTGTTTATTTATCAGTTGTGTTGCGGAGTAATGCAATATGTTTATGGAGACAACTGGGAAGGGGATATTGGTGATCCGGACTTAGAAAATAAAGAAGGTTGATACAACAATCCAAACATGAGTTCGAATCTCGTTGGGGTTCTTACTTATAGGTTTAAATTCAAGCAGTTATCCACAGAACTTTGAGGCTAGAATTTGTAGTTCGATAAAAAATCATCCTGTGAGCCGGACAGGATTCGAACCTGTGACCAAGAGCTTAAAAGGCTCCTGCTCTACCGCTGAGCTACCGGCCCCCGCAAACTAATTATATCAGGCAACCTTCCTCTTGACAAGATGTGATAGGGTGTGTAACACTAAAGTTAGTGTTAGAATTTGGATTTCAGAAAGGGGGTGAGAAGAGAAAGTGATTGTAAATGAC
>JACOYE010000004.1 GCA_016182045.1 Candidatus Microgenomates bacterium | reverse complement strand
ATTTTCTTTTTTAAGTCCTTTGAAGTTTTTATATTGTTTTGTAGTCATTCCTGTCCATGCCAACGTAATATCATTTGTTAAGATAGCAAATTCATCTGTACCTTTTACTCCTCGTGTTTCCCATTCATCTGTCAACGCTTTTCTTATCTCAATACTTTTTAAGCGTTGGTTAATCCAATTTTTACTGTAACCTTTTCTAAGATAAGTTTGTAAAGCGCGGTTAATCGCTAGTTCAGGATCATGAGTTTCTTCAATGCGCTCATACCCAATTCTAGCTAGCCATAGTTTAAAAGGCTCTGCATTGGGAGAAGGGATAGATTGGAAAGGCTCTGCATTGGGAGAGGGAATTGATTGGATAATACGCAGCATAACTTCTGTGTCTGCAGCATCAGTCAGATAAAGTTTACCGTCAGAAGCCTGCATTTTCAGTTGTACGATTTTCTCGTACACCTCACTACCCTCCTTTTGGAGTTTAATTTTCAAGTCACTCCAATATCTTCGAGGAATGGTACTTCCAGTTAACACTTCTACTACATCGACAACGGAAAAGTACCACTTTTCTTGGTTGTGATCCCAGTGACGACGGATCCTTTTTCCTTCAAAAATTGCTATTTTGGATTTTTTTACCACAACATCATTTTATCAGATTCTTAAATGGATAATAACCTGAATTTTTGCTATAGTAACGTTACCGAATGATCTTTGTGGTGAAGGTACTTACTTTTAGGGAACTTGTTGGCACAATACTGCTTTGTGATCCATCTTAGCCACAAGGATCGCCTTAATCTATTCCTAAATGTTAAAAAGTAAAGAAATAAAAGTAAGTTCTTCTATAACAGATCTCCCAGTTTTTATTAGTCTACCTGATCTATTTGCTGGATTAAAAGATGCAGGTGCGGGAGGGGTCGAAATTACTCCAGGATTTAAATCTAGATGGAGTTTTAGTAAATTAAAGGATGTTTCTGATAAATTTGGTCTTCCAATAACTTCTGTGCATCAACCACCCTGGTCTATAGCTGGATTTTGGTTTGATGAAGGATTTATATCTGAAGCTCATAAAGTTGGGGTAGATAATTTTGTTTTTCATCCTCCAGCGGGAGTTTCTTTTGAAAGTGAGAAAATGTCACAGTTTCTTCAAAGGCTGTCCGATTTACAAGAAAAATATGGAATATATGCATTATTAGAGAATATGCCTTGGGCAGTTAGACCACCACTCCTCCGTAAATACTTACCCTTTCCTCAAGATACAACAGAACCTGAAAAAGTAGCTAAGACTGCAAAAAGTTTTGGGTTAGGGATGACATTCGATACATCTCATGCTTTTGTTGCAAACCCTCAGGATCAAGCATGGTTTTCCGAAATTTTTCCTACTATCAGAAATATTCACCTTAGTAGTTTCAAAGAGAATAGAGATCATTTACCTTTGGATATGGGTGACTTAAACACTGTTGAGTTTGTTAGTTCTCTCAAGGAAAAAGATTATGCTGGCTTAGTAACCCTAGAAATATATTATCCCAAAAAAATTAGTTATAGAAATTACGATTTTGATGCTATTAAGAGATCCGTCCAATTAGTCAAGGATTCTTAATAGGTTCGACTCTGGTCACCGGTATAAATTTTGTGAGGCTAGTAAAATTCTTATAAAAACTTAGGTTCGGACTAGGAAAAATCTTGCTTTGATGGGTAAAAATGGAAGGTTTCAAAAACCATTCCGGTCTGGAGCGGGTGAAGGGTGTCCTACGTTAAAACTTCGGAACACCTGAGTCTTCACCACCATCTTTCGCAAAAGCTACATTCACTAGGCGTTTGTAAACGAACGCTTTACCAGACCCTGATTTTATATAGAGTTCAAAATCTTTAGCCTTTTGAACAGTTTCAAACGCACAATACCATACCAACCTCCAAGGCATGTGGCCTTTTGTAAACTTGGATTTTCCAGTGTTATGCTCCTTCATTCTCTTTCTCAGATCCTCAGTATAACCGTAATAGAGAATACCAGATTTTGAACTCATTAGTATGTAAACGTAATGCATAAACCGTCTGTAGCTTCAGCGAAAGACGGGAGCGGGTGAAGGGAATCGAACCCTCGTATCAACTTTGGAAAAGTTGTGTTCTGCCATTGAACTACACCCGCGCGTACTGCTACAGATTGTAGCTAAAAACGAATGTAATTGCAAAGTATTGCTCTGATTCATTTTACCCTAATTAGCCTACGCTATGGTATAATTTCAGTGCATTTTTGCCGCGGTGGTGGAATGGCAGACCTGCCTGCCGGCAGGCAGGCACGAGGGCTTTAAGAAAAATGTGCTACGTATATATTCTCTTGTTAAAAACAGGAGAATTTTATAAAGGCATAGCAAATGATCTTAGTATTAGATTGCTTGATCACAGCAAAGGAAATGTCAAAGCCACTAAGGGCAAACTTCCTTTGCGTTTGGTTCATGTTGAGATGTGCGGATCAAAGCGTGAAGCGAGGCAGCTAGAGAAGTTCTTTAAATCTGGATTTGGCCGTGAGATAATACAGGAAATTTTTAAAAATTAAGCCGAGGTGGCGGAATTGGTAGACGCCCGGGACTTAAGATCCCGTGTCTTTCGAGACGTGCGGGTTCGATTCCCGCCCTCGGCACCCCGCGGGGTGTAGTTCAGTTGGTAGAATGCGCGGTTTGGGACCGTGAGGTCGCCCGTTCGAGTCGGGCCACCCCGACTAGGTAACTGATGTCGAGATCTGGATTACCGCAAATTGTGTTTATTTGTCCTTTTGTAACCTCCGGAAGCCTTGTAGAGGGGTCGTTTGATACTTTCGGCTGATTATCTAATTCATTCGGCTGGTCGTTATTATCCACGACCTAAGTATATCAATTCTTGGCTTAATTAATATTCGTGTTGCAATAATTCGGTTTTGTTCTTGATTCCTCAGTCTAATCATGTGTTTAATATGATTGGATGGGTAAAAAACGACTC
>JACOYE010000012.1 GCA_016182045.1 Candidatus Microgenomates bacterium | reverse complement strand
GGTGGCAAAATCCGTGGCTGAAATAGCAACATAAACTGCATTATTAGCTCTTTTTACCTCCATGGCATCAGCAAAAGCCTTCATGTCAACTGATCTTCTATCATCATTACCTCTGCCGGTTAATCCACCAAAGGCTGCAAAACCCATAACAGCCAATACTGCCAGAATGGCAACTACAACCAGAAGCTCAATAAGGGTGAAACCGGAAGATTTAATGGGCAGGAATTTTTTCATATTTTCTTAGCTAATTCTATTATTGATACAATAAAAGCTCCCTGTCAAGAGTCAGTTTGAAGAGTCAGTTTAAAGCTACATTGATAAATAAAGATACCAATTAATTATCCTTTCTCCCCAAAATAGGGCAATTAAGCTTCCCAAAACCAAAAACGGTCCAAAGGGAATGGACTGACCAAATCTTTTTTTACCCGCCACCATTAGGACTATTGCCACTCCTGCTCCCAATAAAAATGCCAGCATGGTGGCAACTAATGCATTGGGGAAACCCAAACCCAAACCCATTAAGGCTCCCAGCTTAACATCCCCCCCTCCCATGCCTTTACCTTTAGTAATGATAATAAGGGTCATAAAAAATCCTCCTATTAAAAGACCCATCAGCAAAGATCCTAAAAAAGGCTGTGCAGCGTAATAGGCATGCCTTAAGAAATAATCACTGTGTGGAGGAAGAAGCAAGCGACCCAAAACAGTTTGGGAAAGGTAGTTATAAAGATAGATAATTTTTATAACTGTTATAACGATTATAAAAGTTATACTAATCCCAATTGCCGGCAGAGTAATTCTGTCCGGAATAAACATCTTTTTCAGATCAGTTAAAAATAAAACAGCCAGAGTACTAATAAAGAAGATCTTGTACAGTAAATCTAAAATAAAAATTGAAGATTGAAAATTAAAAATTGAAAACTTGTCCTGAGCGAAGTCGAAGGATTGAAAATTATTAAACTGTTGCCAAAATAGAAATCCTATCAAAACTCCCATCCCCACTTCCACCACCAAATACTCCATGCCAATTTTATCTCCACAATATCTACACCTACCTTTGAGGAAAATATAAGACAGAATAGGAAGAAGGTCGTACCACTGCAAAATCTTTTTACAGTGTGGGCAATACGACCTTCCCCAAAATGTGCCGTTTCTTAAACTCCGATCGGCCAGGGCCTTGACAAAACTACCTAAGATAGTTCCCAATATAAATCCCGTAATGACCATGCCAAATTAGTATGCACAAGGCGTACCACCTGAAGTAATTAGAGTCAGATTAGACCCCACTTCATATCGTCCAGTTGTATCTTGAGCATTCTCATCACCGCCATCGTTGGCCATCCTACCTATTTCTTTAACTGATTCTAAAACAGCATTAATTTCCCAGGCATCATTATCAGCACAATAGGTGTAATGATAGGTGTCATTATTAAGCGGGTCAACCGGTAAAGTTGGCACGGATACGCTTTGTTGGGAACTCAAATTAACCTTCACCCAACCGGTACCATTTGAATTTCTGGTTCCTGCGCCGCTACCTCCACTTCTTCCAGCGCCCGTAGAACCACCACAAGGATAAGAACCACCGGTACAAAGAATGGCTTCTCCGGTATCGGTTGCCTCTTGAACAGCCACGTTAATGGCCTGTTGCAAACTGGCTAAATCTGAAAGTCTGGCTGAATCACGGGTTCTTCTGGTTAACTCAAGTGGATTTATAATAAGTACCACTACCGCTGCCAAAATGGCAATAATTGCAATAACTACCAAAAGTTCTACCAAGGTAAAACCTAACCCAACCTCAGTATACCACCAACCCGCGGAAGACTGTAATCGCTTCAGGCATTCATCCCCGCCATAAGATGGCGGGGTTTTCTGCTAGCGATTATAAATTGAAAATTGTTACTTGAAAATTAATTAAAAAGACGTTGTTAATTTGTATATCGGCAAAATAATCGATATCACCAAAAATGCCACCCCTATACCCAAAATTATCAATACCACCGGCTCTATTACTACGGTTAAATTCTTGACCAAATGATCGGACTCGGATTCAAAATAATCCGCCAATTTAAGAAATATCTCATCAACTTTGCCTGTTTCCTCGCCAACCTTAACCATTTGTCCGACAATTCTGGGGAAAATACGGGCCGTCAGCAAAGCTGAAAATGGCAGTCCTTTTTCCACCCCGGAATAAGCATCCTTTAAAGCTTTTTTAAAAACAGGATTATCAGTCAGGTCAGAAACAATTCCGATTGAATCTAAAAGAGGTATTCCTGCCGAAGTCAAAAGTCCAAAGGTGCGATTGAAATTTGTCAAAGTCACATTGACGACAACCTTTCCCAAAATCGGGGTTTTAAGTATTAAATTACCCAAAAATAAATGCCCCTCCGGTGTCTTGCTCCATCTCCTGATTGCCAGCACAAATCCTATAGTGATCAGAATTACCGCCCACCAATAGTTGACAAACAAATTAGACGTCCCTATCAGTATTTTGGTGGGCAGTGGCAGTTCGATGGTGGCCTGTTGAAAGAGGGCAACCAGTTTGGGAATGACAAATACCATCATGATGACCATAACCACCACCATCATTGATAAGACCACCACCGGATAAATCATGGCCCCCTTGACCCTAGCCCTAAATTCCCTTTCTTTTTCCAGAGTGTCCGCCATCTGGGAAAGAACCTGATCAAGTTTTCCCGAGGCCTCACCGCTTTTTACCAAATTTACATACAAGTGGGGGAAAATACGGGGGTGCTTACCAAGTGATTGAGCCAAGCTAAATCCGCCTTTAATATCTTGAGATATCTCACCCAAGGCTTTTTTAAAAGTTTTATTGGTCTGTTGCTCTTCCAAAATGTCTATCGCTTCTGATAAAACCAGGCCTGCTGAAATCATGGTGGCCAGCTGCCTGGTAACCATCACCAGTTCCGAGAAACTAACTCTGTGTAAAAAACGATCCAAAAAACCAATGGCAGGAGAACCTTTGGATTTTACGGAAATGACAATTAAACCTTTCTTGCGTAAGATGGCAGCAGCCGAATGAATGTCCGAAGACTGGATTTGCCCCTCGTGATCAACTCCGTTTATATCCTTTGCAATGTATGAAAATTCAGCCATAGTTTAAGGGTATTATCTTAACAGCTTGCTTAATAACTCCGGCCTTAAGGCAAACCTTAAGGCTGTCTCCTCGGAAATCTTGCCATCTTTTACCAAACTGGTAAGTGATCTTTCTAAAATCTGCATCCCCATTTCTGCCGATGTTTCAATTAGATTATCTATCAGATAAGTTTTCCCTTCTCTGATGACATTTCTGACTGCAGGTGTGGCAAACAATATTTCCGATCCTAAAACTCGGCCCGGTTCAATGGTGGGAATTAACCGCAGAGATATGATTGCTTCCAAAGTGGCGGCCAGTTGCAGCTTGATCTGCGGTTGCTGATTCTGGGGAAAAACATCAACAATACGATCAATAGATTGGGCGGCAGAATTGGTGTGCAGGGTGGCAAACACCAGGTGTCCGGTCTCCGCAATAGTCAGGGCTGAGGAGATAGTCTCCAAATCCCTCATCTCACCAATTAAAACCACATCCGGATCCTCCCTTAAGGCAGCACGCAGGGCATTATTCCAAGATTTGGTATCCCGATACATTTCTCTTTGATCTATCAGTGATTTACCGGCAGGATAGACATACTCGATCGGATCCTCGATGGTGATAATATGAGCGGCTCTGCTTTGATTGATCCGGTTTATAAATGAGGCCAAAGTGGTGGATTTACCGTGACCTGTTGGACCGGCTACCAAAATGAAACCCTGTTTTAAATCCGGAATCTTATTCAATGCCTGAGGAAGTCCCAATTCTTCCACCGGGGGAATGAGGTATGGAATTAAACGCAAGGCAGCTGCCGTATTACCTCTTTGTTTATATATGTTGACCCTAAACCTACCCTTTTTTTGAAATTCAAAAGAGAAATCCAATTCCAGAGTCTCCAAAAAGATTTTCTTTTGGTCAGGTGATAAAAGTGGGTCAACTAAAACCTCAATTTGTTCCCCGCTGACAGGTTCTGTGCCGGGAATGGGCAGCAGTTCACCATTAATTCTTAAGGAAGGCGGAAAGTCAACCGAAAGATGTAAATCAGAAGCATTATTGGTAATGGTTAAGTCTAAAAGCTGTTGAATATTCATTCTAATCTTGTGCTACTCTTAGCACCTCCTCCAGCGTTGTTATGCCTTCAAGTACTTTTAAATATCCATCCTGTTTCATGGTGATCATTCCTTCTGAGATTGCCATCCTCTCCAAAGTGGCGGAGGATGCTCTCTCCAATACCAGTTTGGCAATTGCATCAGTTACCACCATAGACTCAAAAATACCAATTCTTCCCAAATAGCCGGTGTGGGCGCAAAAGTTACAGCCTGCTCCCTTGTATAATCTCAAACTACCGTCTTTGGCAATAGCTGCCGGCAGTAGCTTGCCCAAAACTGCCTTGATATTTTCCAACACCTCAATGGGAGGATTAAATTCCACTTTGCAGTGAGGGCATATCTTTCTGACCACCCTTTGCCCGACCACGGCATTTAAGGCCGAAGTCAAAAGAAACGGCTCCACCCCCATATCTAAAAGTCTGGGAGGAGCCCCCGCTGCCGAATTGGTATGAACGGTGGAGAATACCTGGTGGCCGGTTAGGGCTGCCTGAATTGCCAATTCTGCTGTCTCGGTATCCCTAATCTCACCCACCATGATGATATTGGGATCCTGTCTTAAGAAACTTCTTAAAGCCGAGGCAAATGTTAAGCCCACCTGAGGGTTAACCTGAACCTGATTAACTCCGGGGATTTGATATTCCACCGGATCTTCTATGGTCAACACATTAACTTTGGTGGTGGAAATCTTAGATAAAATTGAATAAAGAGTGGTGGTTTTACCTGATCCGGTGGGACCGCAAATCAAAATTATACCGTGAGTCCTTAAAAGTTGACTGTCTAAACTTTTAAGCGATACCCCTCTTAAGCCCAGTTCCAAAAGAGTGGGAGCACCTTGAGTTTTCGGCAAAAGCCTCATGACCACTTTTTCACCGAAAACTGTCGGCATGGTGGAAATTCTCAAATCCACCACATTGGTGCCATAAGTAAAGGTAAAACGCCCATCTTGAGGAAGTCTTTTTTCATCAATTTTCAAAACTGCCAAAATTTTAACTCTGGAAATCAAAGCATCATGGACCCCCCGAGGAAGAAGGATTTTCTCCTGCAGAATTCCATCAATTCTGTATCTGACCCTGGTACGATCCTCTTGAGGTTCTATATGAATATCCGAAGCCCGGGTCTTGAGAGCATATTCTAAAAGTTGATTAATAATATTGGAAACAGGCGCTTCATGTAATATTTCAGGACCCTCCGCAGTGATTTCTTGAGGTCTGACCGAAGCCACCTCTTTTAAAGCAGAGGTTACCTCTGAGGTTAAATTTTGAGAATATTGGTCATTGATCGCTTTTAATATATCTGCTGCTAAAGCCAAAAAGGGTTTAACTCTTTTTCCTGACCTTTTTTCCGTAAATTGAATAATTTGGATATCCAAAGGATCTGCCATGGCCACCCACAGTTCATCTGAGCGCTTCTCAAAGGGGATAATGACATAACGGCGGGCTGCAGCTTCGGGAATTAAGTTTAAAACATCAACAGGAATGGCCTTACCTTCCAATTTGACAAAAGGCATGTTAAGAATTTGAGCTTTGGCTTGTGTCAACTTATCAAGCGGGACTAAACTATGTTGGACAATGATCTTCTCCACCGGTTGTCCGGAGTTGATACTCTCAAGTTTAACCGCCGAGAGCTGATCAGAGGAAAGTAAACCTTGTCTAAAAAGAATATCTTCCAAAGCATTCTCTTGTGCATTTTGGGCAGTATTTTGGAGCATATACCATTATTATGGACAGATTGAATCATAAGTGTCAATGTGATAAAAAAGCCTGGTGATTGCCAAACTTTTAATTTCACCATCTTTAGAGGAAAGAGTTAAAGAAATAGGAAAAATTTTAGCTTCCCACATTCCAGGTGGGAATTCAAATATCAAAAATCATCCAGATATACTATATTTCCCATCAGATTCCAAATTAGGCATTGAGCAGGCCAGAAAGATCAAGGAGCATTTTTCTTTAAAACCCTATTCTGCCAGAGGTAGAGGAGTAGTGCTGGAAGATGCCTCCTCATTGACCCCAGAAGCCCAAAATGCTTTATTAAAAATTCTTGAAGAACCGCCTCATGAGGCCTTATTGATCTTAGGTGCTCCATCAGATAATAAGTTTTTACCCACAATTCTTTCCAGATGCCAGGTTGTAAGGATACAGGAAACAGCGGATAGCAGACAGGAAAAAAACTTTTCCCAGGATCTGGAAAAATTACTGAAATCAGATATCCAAGAAAGATTTGAATATATTGAAAAGCTCACGGAACGAGAGGAGTTTTTTCATTCTTTAATTGAATATTTCCACCAAAACTTGAGTTCCCACTTGACGAGTGGGAATACAGATTATATGGACTTTGTAAAAGAAGTTTTACAGGCTGAAGAATGGGCTAAACAGAATGTTAATATCAGGGCTATTTTGGAATATTTGATGCTGGTGATGCCCGCAAAATTATGATAAAATAAGTTTTTATGCCTAAAGATTCCACTAAGTACTCAGCCGAACAAATTCAAGTTTTAGAAGGTTTGGAACCGGTCCGTAAACGGCCGGGAATGTATATTGGCTCCACAGACCTGCGGGGTTTACATCACCTTATTAAAGAGGTGGTGGATAATTCCATTGATGAAGCTTTAGCAGGATTTGCCAAAAATATCTGGGTTATCTTACACGAGGATGACTATATCACTGTTGCGGACGATGGCAGAGGTATTCCTGTTGAGATTCACCCCAAAGTGGGTAAATCTGCTCTGGAAGTAATCATGACAACCCTTCATGCCGGAGGAAAATTTGGAGCGGGAGGCTATAAAGTCTCAACAGGATTGCACGGAGTGGGAGTGTCTGCAGTCAATGCTTTATCAGATTATTTGGTGGCTGTTGTGAGGCGGGACGGTAAGGAATATTTCCAGGAATATGTAAGAGGCAAGGCCAAATCACCTGTTGCTCCTCTCGCTCCCACCTCCCACCTCCCACCTCCCACCTCAAACTTCAATTGGCCTGCCCAATCTGGCACCAAAATCACCTTTATTGCCGATAAAAGCGTTTTCTCAACCACCACCGCTGATTTCGCCAGATTAGAAAAACAGATCAGACAGGTGGCTTATTTAGTGGCAGGGATTTTCTTCCATGTTTATGATGAGAGATCCAACAAAGAGTCTCACTTTTACTTCCAATCGGGCTTAGCCACTTTAATTAAGCATCTTAACCAAAATAAAGCCTTAATTCATCCTGAACCCATTTTAATTCATAAGGTGGTGGAAGGGGTGGACGTGGAAGCAGCCATTCAATACAATGACGGCTTTGTGGAGAATGTGGAATCTTTTGCCAATGTGGTACCTACCACCGAAGGAGGATCACATCTGACAGGCTTTAGAATCGCTTTAACCCGTTCCATCAATGATTATGCCAGAAAAATAGAAGCCTTAAAAGAAAAAGATGAAAATTTAACCGGAGAAGATGTTAAGGAAGGCCTAACAGCTGTTATCTCCATCAAAATGGATTCCGATAAAATCCAGTTTGAATCTCAGACCAAAGAAAAGCTGGGTAATGCAGAAGTTCAACCGATTGTAGCTCAAGTAGTCAAAGATGGCCTAGATATGTTCTTTGAAGAAAATCCTCAAGATGGGCGCAGGATTATGGAGAAGGTGCTTTTGGCTCAAAGAGCCAGGGCAGCTGCCAGAGCTGCCAAAGATGCAGTGATCAGAAAAGGGGCATTGGAAGGAATGACTCTTCCAGGGAAATTGGCAGATTGTCAAAACAGGGACCCTCAAGATTCCGAATTATATATAGTGGAAGGGGACTCTGCTGGTGGATCGGCCAAACAAGGAAGGGACAGGAAATTCCAGGCCATTCTACCTTTGCGTGGGAAAATCCTAAACACTGAGCGGGCCCGTTTGGATAAAGTTTTGGAATTTGAGGAAATTAAGGCCTTGGTGATAGCTTTAGGTACAGGAATAGGGGATACAGTGGATTATGGCAGAACCAGATATCACAGAATTATCATCATGACTGATGCAGACGTTGATGGGGAACATATCAGAACCTTACTCTTGACATTTTTCTTCAGATACTTGCCGGAAATAATCAACAAAGGCTATATGTATATTGCCCAACCTCCACTTTATAAAGTGCAACAGGCTAAGGAAATTCATTATGCTTACTCGGATGAAGAGAAAGATAAAATTATCAAAGGCTTAAAAGGGGACTCCATAATTATCCAAAGATACAAGGGTCTAGGTGAGATGAATCCGGAACAGCTTTGGGAAACTACCATGAACCCGGAAAATAGAGTGTTAAAACAAGTCACTGTTGAGGATGCAGTTGAGGCTGATGAGGTCTTCAGTATGCTAATGGGGGATGAGGTCCCCCCCAGAAAGCGCTTTATCCAAACTCATGCGAAATTAGCTACCTTGGATATATAATTTCTAAAAGACTTTTTTATGTTTACTAGAACAATATAATATAGGACAACATGCGTGAGAGATCCTCTTTCTTTTCTGAAAGTATTGTAAGATTTGTTTCAAGGGGATTTGGCGCAGGGCTAATGTTCGGTTATGATTCATGGAGAATCTCTTATAGAAAAGCTCTCGTTGATGCTCAAGGGCCCCTACATCCAGATTCATTATCATATAAGCTTCTCAGCAATACTGGAGATCTTTTCAATGGGTACATGAACTCATACCTTATTTACTTTGGCCTCGGATTAATAGCTCCAAGACTTTCTGAACGTATTAGAGCGGGCATCGGCTTTTTTGCTGGGGCTGGAAGTGTGATGGTCGCAGAGATTGGTATTCCACTTCACCTTGACTTTATGGGAAAACCTGACATAAATGACATTCCTGCTGGTATTGCAGGTGCTGGATTATTTCTACTGTTTAATTATGGTGGAAGAAAAATAGCAGAGAGATTTATACAAAGGCAGGTAAATAAGGGTGGGTCAGAGTAAAAAGTTCACTTCTGTCCTTTCCATAACTTCACGACCGTGATATTTTTGTCCCTGAATAAAATTGAGGTATTGACGAAATGCTCACTTAAGTGTACACTTACTTTATCATGACACAAGTTATTCCTGTAACAGAGGCCAGAAAAAATTTGCTTAAACTGGTGAATCTTATTGATGAACAATATACCAGAATTGATATAACCAAAAAGGGTAAGGTTAAAGCTACCTTAGTTTCTCCTGATTACTTAGATTCTTTGGAAGAAACCATATATACTCTGGAAAATTCCATGAACGATATTAGAGAGGCAGAAAAAGAAATTGCCAGAGGCGAATACGTTACTTTAGAAGATCTTCGAAAAGACTTAAAGAAACGTCTCTCAAAGCATGCCCGCTAAAACTCTTGTTGTAGAAAAACCAGTCAGAAAAAAGCTTCTTAAACTTCCTTCAAAAGTCCATCAAAGACTTATTAGCAAGCTGGATGAAATCCAGGCAAACCCAATTGTGGGGACCAAGCTACACGGTGAACTATCAGAATATTATAAAATTAGAGTAGGTGATTATAGAATAGTCTATACATTCGATGCTAAAGAAAGTAGGGTAGATGTAGTTAAAATTGAACACAGACAGGGAGTTTATAAATGAAAGTTCATTTTTTAGGAATAGGTGGGAGTGGGGCATCGGCTGCAGCTGCTATTGCCCAAGCCCAAGGTTTTGAAATAACTGGTTGTGATCTTGAACCGCATAATGAATTTACTACCCATTTTAAAAAATCCCAACTATCCAAAGGCCACGACTCTAAACATCTAGATTGCAACCTCGAAGGTTACAGCGTGGATATCCTGGCAGTTACCCCGGCTATTTTTTCTTTGGATCCGGATAATCCAGAATTAGTGGAAGCCAAGAAAAAAAATATTCCAGTTTTAACTTGGCAGCAGTTTGTGGGGGAGTATTTGACCAAAGATAAGTTTGTTATTGCTGTTGCAGGTACTCACGGCAAAACCACCACCACTGCCATGATTGGCCAGCTTTTGGAGGATGCTAATTTAGATCCCACAGTTTTGCTGGGGGCAATTAATCCTAAGTGGGGCACAAACTACCGCCTTTCAGAACAAACTACTTCCGATCGGAACTACTTTGTCATTGAGGCAGATGAGTTTAATGATAACTTTTTAGCAATTACCCCAGATATTTCTGTTGTCACCAATATAGAAATGGATCATCCTGAGTATTTTAAAAATCTTGAGGCAGTAAAAAGTAGCTTCCAAAAGTTTTTACTACAAACAAAAGGGACAATCATTGCTAATCTCTCAGATCCTGTAGTAAAACAAACTTCGAATGTACAGACCAGGTCTGTGCATTCGATTATAGATTATTCTAAATATCTTATAGATTTTTCTTTACAAATTCCTGGGGAATTTAACAAATGGAATGCTTCCGCTGCATATCAAGTGGGGCTGATCTTGAGACTTAACCCACAGATTATCCAAAAAAGTTTATCCAATTACACTGGAGTAGGAAGAAGGTTTGAGTATATTGGTAAATTTAAAGGTGCAGAAATTTATAGCGATTTTGGCCATCATCCAACAGAAATTAAAGTCACTATGGAAGCAGCCAGACAAAAATTTCCCAACCAAAGAATTATTTTAATTTATCAACCCCACATGTTTAGTAGAACCAAAGCTTTATTTAATGATTTTGTCCAAGTTTTCAAAAATCTTCCATTAGATAAAACTTTTGTGATGGACATTTATCCATCAAGAGAAATGGATACTGGACTAATTACAAGCAAACAACTGGTGAAGGCAATCAATAAGGAATCCGTCATTTACATAGGAAACACAAACCAAACTTTAGATAAACTAAAACCGGAAATTAAAGATGGAGATATAGTTTTCTTTATGAGTGCTGGAGATACGGATTATTTAGCAAAAAAGTTAACTTCTTCTTTAAATTGATTTCCTCTATCTTCATAATCTTTAAATAAATTAAAACTAGATGAGGCAGGGGAGAGCAGAGCTATTTTTCCAGGATTCGTGTGTTTATAAGCCAATGTTACTGCCTCACTCATGGAACTCACTTCATATCTTGTAATATTATTCTCCTCAGAGGAAACGGCATTCCAAATTTTTTCTCCAGTTGTGGGAAAAAGTATTAAATTCTTAATATTAGACTTTGCAATTACTGGCCCCAAAATGGCATAATCTATCCCTCTATCAAAACCGCCGACTATTAAAGTCTCAACATCATTTCCTAAAATATCTAAAGCCCTAATAGTTGCTTGGGGTATGGTAGAGAGTGAGTCATTGTAAAACTTAATTCCTTTAAACTTTCCCACAAATTCTAACCTATGAGGAAGTGTCTTAAAATAAGCTACAGCCTTTTTAATGTTTTGATCTGTAATGTCAAACATTCTTCCTATATATAGGGCAGGGATAAGATTAATTGGTATCTCATCAGAGTATCCATATTTATTTTTAGCTTTTGATAAATCAGCAATTTCTTTTGCATCTTGATTATCTTTATTAAATACTACAAAATCATCCTCTTTTTGAAACTTAACAATATTTGCTTTTGCATTTTTATAATCTTCAAAACTTCCATGGTGATCTAAATGTTCAGGATAAATATTTGTGATAACTGCAATATGAGGACTTTTAGTCAAGTCTGCAAGCTGAAATGAAGACAGCTCATAAACAACAATAGAATCCCCGTTAATTTTTTCTAATAATTCCAAAGCAGGCTGGCCAATATTTCCCGCCAAATAAACATCAAAACCACCCCTCTTTAAAACTTCGTAAATCATAGCTGCCGTTGTACTCTTGCCTTTGGTGCCAGTCACCCCAATTATTTTTCCAATACATAAATCAAAGAAGATTTGGGTTGCAGATGTGATTATTTTCCCTTGATCTTTTGCTTTTTTAATTTCTGGCAAATAGGGAATACCCGGTGATTTTATAATCACATCATAATTATTTATTTTATCTAAATAATTTTTTCCCTCACTTTGATCAGCCACCCGAATTTCTTTTTTAGGAAAATGTTTCCTTAAAAACTTTAAGGTTGCTTGACCTTCTCTACCAAATCCCAAAATTAAAATTGTTTTATTTTTTAAATCTTGTAATTTCATACATTAATCCGTAAAACCTTTGGAATTTCTCCACCCTCTTTTTCTGCTCTTTCTCTTCCCAAAGAAATGGCATTTTTTATCTCCGCAACGGTTGCCACACATTCAAATGGTTTTGCCACATTATTCTCTCTGAGTAATTGTTTGACAATGGGAATTAAACTTTCATCGCTTAATAAATCTTTACCAAATATTTTTTGTGTTTCGCTCCCTAAAAAAGGATAGAGTGTAAGATAAGTAGAAATACATTTTGGACATTCTCCACACCATACTCCTTGCTTTGAACCTTTGTTGCAGCTTCTAAAAAGCTTGTGATATTTTGGCATCCTGGCAAAAAGCCTGGATATTTCCAGCTCTCCTTTATCCCTTAAAAAACTGAAATAATTTGTAGAAGCTGTTAAATATTTTTCGGAGTAACTTCTAAAATCTTTTTCAAATTCAGAAGTCTTAGAATACTGATGGTTTATTTCCTGACCCATCCATAAGATATTTTCTTCATCAGATGAGACCTCATTAGAAACCACAATGTTTTTGTAATCGTAAAGTACTCCCGCAAGTGTTCCCAAAAAAGCAAGGTATGCTGAAAATGGGGTATGGCCATTAAGATAACCTTTTTTATTTAGCTCCAGAAGTTTTGGATCTATTGTTCTTTTAATAATAATCGGATTTTTACAACCACTTATCTTTGCGATAGCTAAGACAGCCTTAGTGGGATTTAACATTAGGCAGTTAAACTCTTTTCCGGACTTACTGATTTGTTCCAAAGTAACAGCAGAATCTTTACCTCCTCCAATCAATATTAGATCTCTTTCTTTTAAGAGTTGTTCAGACGCATCAACTTTAGCCTGTAACCTCGAAGGTTGTATCGTAAACTCCACCAAATCTTTTTTTGTAAAATCTATTTTATTATTATAAAAAAATTCTCCCAATCCCTTTAATAAAAGTTTTTTCCAAAACTTAATTTGCTCCTTACTTAAATATCCTGCTTTGATTACAATTTGCGGAGAGCAAACAGCTTTCCAGTAGCTTAAAAGCTCAACCATTCCCAAATTAAAAATTAAGTTATCCAGTCTACCTTCCCACTTAGAATGCGGGGATACGTTTGGGAAAACGATTTTTGGTCTGAAGGTAAAATCCCCAGAAACTTTAAAATCAAAATTGATTATTAAACTTTCCCCTTCATACTTTATCTCAAAACCCTCATATATAAACTCGGGATATTTTTCCCTAACTTCTTCAAGAATCATCATCTGTAAATTATACTGAGGGTAAGCCTAAAAAGCTAATTTGAAGACCTTTTCTGGAAGATATTTTTTGGCAAACTTTTGTATCATCTCATATCCTCCAAATAATAAAATTGTATAAGTTACATCACCAATAAGAGAGTTTCTGAAAAAAGGGATAGCTAAAGTATAGCTTTGGATTAATCCATCTAAGGTGTGGGGATACCAGTTATTAGGTGGAGCCCAGACCCCAAAGTTGGTTATTAAAAAGAAGAGAATAGAGGATGAGAGTGAGCCACCTATTATATATAACGGCTTTTTGTGAGAACACAACCACAAACCAATAGTTCCTATTAATACAAAACTGCCATAAACATAAAACATGTCCGTACCATAAAATCCGATAAAATAATCACTTATTAAAAGTGCCAAAAGGGGCAACCATAAAAGTTTTTTAGGAAGATAAGTACCCGCAAAAAGCATTAAAGCTCCAATAGGAGCAATGTTTGGAGCATGAGGAAGCAGTCTGACCAAAACCCCAAAAGTAACAATAGCGATTGAAATTAAACACAAATGCATGAATACTACAATAAGCAAGATACTGCTATATGTCAATCCACAATATATTGGATAATAAAATTTATTGGCGAGAAAGAATGAAAAAAGATATAATTGAGCTTCTTTTCTAAAATATGCTAGATACTCTACTTAAGATTTTTAAAAAAGATTATCGGACCTTAAATCTGATTGAGATTTCTAAGACAAACCTAATCAATAATTTCAAATACCTTTCTTCCTTAAACAGAAGAATTAAAATTGCTCCTGTTATTAAAAGTAATGCTTATGGGCATGGAATAATTGAGTTGGCAAAGATTTTGGATCCACTGGGTGCACCATTCTTTTGTGTGGACTCACTTTATGAGGCTTATGAGTTACTTAAAGTTCATATAAAGACTCCTATTTTAATCATAGGCTACACCGATCCACAAAATTATATGGTGAAAAAACTGCCATTTTCCTATGCTGTTTATGATATAGAAACAGTAAAAATTTTAAGCAAGTACCAGCCTGGATGTGGAGTCCATATTTTTGTTGATACCGGCATGCACAGGGAAGGCATCAGCTTAGAAGATTTACCAAATTTTCTGACAGCAATGAAACAATTTAAAAATTTAAAAATAGAAGGATTGATGTCTCATCTGGCATCGACTGATGATAAAAATGATCCACTAAATAGAATTCAAATTAAAAATTTTAAGAAGGCTCTCACTATCTGCAAAAAGTATAAAGTCTACCCACAATGGATACATATCCAAAACTCTGATGGTTTAGCTTTCAACCTTCCAGGTTGCAGGCTAAATATGGCCAGGATCGGACTTGCACTATATGGCATCTCATCGGATCCAAATTTAAAACCAGTCCTTACTCTTAAAAGTAAAATTATTCAGATTAAAAAATTAAGAAGAGGAGACAGGGTAGGCTATGGCGGAACATTTACTGCCAAAAAAGACATGCTAATGGGTATTTTACCAATTGGCTATTATGATGGGGTGGACAGAAGACTTTCTAATAAAGGATATGTTTTAGTTGAGGGAGTAGTTTGTCCCATCATCGGCCGAGTCAGTATGAATATTGCTACCGTAGATTTATCTAAAGTGGCCAATCCATATATTGGACAGAAAGTTTTAGTTTATTCCAACAATCCCAAAGATCCAAACTCAATAGAAAATGCGGCCAAAATTTGTCAAACCATTCCTTATGATATACTGGTACACCTTGCTGCCCCAATCAGAAGAGTTGTTGTATGAAAAAAATCATGGTAGCTATTATTTTTGGAGGAAGATCTGCGGAGCATGAGGTCTCAATTCAGTCTGCAAAAAATATTTTTAACTCACTGGATAAAGATAAATATGAACCTATCTTAATAGGTATTGATAAAACTGGCAAATGGGTATTAAACCAACCTGCACAACTTCTTTTGAGTGCATCAAATCCCAAACTTACTAAATTAAATAAAACAAGCAAAGAAGTCTCTTTAGTGCAAAAAAATAGATCTACAAAACTAGTTAGTGTAACAGATAATCAAGATGTAGGATCAGTAGATGTTGTTTTCCCTGTACTTCATGGACCATTTGGTGAAGATGGAACCATTCAGGGAATGCTAAAACTACTTAATATCCCTTTTGTTGGTTCTTCTGTTTTGGGATCAGCTTTAGGGATGGATAAGGATGCCATGAAAAGACTTTTAAACCATGCAGGAATTCCAACTGCAAAATTTTTATGTTTTCAAAAGGGGAATAAAATTAATTTTGCCACAGCTAAAACCAAACTTGGCTTGCCGTTTTTTGTAAAGCCAGCAAATTTAGGATCTTCTGTTGGAATAAGTAAAGTTAAAAATGAGAAGGAATTTAAAAAAGCTGTAAGAAGTGCATTTGAATTTGATAGCAAAATCCTAGTAGAGGAATATGTAAAGGGGAGAGAGATTGAATGCTCTGTTTTAGGAAATGAAAATCCTATTGCATCAATTCCCGGGGAAGTAGTTCCAACTCATGAGTTTTATTCTTATGAGGCAAAATATGTTGATGAAAATGGGGCTATTCTTAAAGTTCCTGCAAACCTTCCCAAAAAAATTGTTAAAACGGTTCAAGAGCTGGCTATCAAAACTTTTAAAACTCTTTGCTGTGAGGGAATGGCCAGAGTGGATTTTTTCTTGAAAGAAAATGGAGACGTAGTTGTAAATGAGCTAAATACCATTCCAGGATTTACCAAAATCAGCATGTATCCAAAACTTTGGGAAGCAAGCGGAATCTCTTATCAGCAGTTGGTAGATAGATTAATCCAGCTTGCTTTGGAAAGATTTAAAAGAGAATCCAAACTTAAAACCTCAATCTAAACCCTAGGTGTTAAGTATATAACACCTCCGAGGTGTAAGTGTGTAAATTTTATATAATGAATAATTGCAATTGCATTAAGCTATGTGTTATTTTAGCCAACAATGAGTACGAATAGAGAATTACCGCCAATGCCTGAGCTAAATCTTTACTCTCTATTAGAAATTAAAAATGAAGGACTTAGAGCTGATTGGAGATATAGGTTTTCATTCAATAAAAAACAACAAAAAATAGAAGAAGATTTGCTTGTAAAGTCAGGATATCCAGGAAGACGGCTATATTTGGAAAGTCTTGGTGGATTTCTAAGTTCGTCTGAACGAGGACCATTAGAGTTGAATATAAATAATTCTTCTACTGGGTTACAAAAATTGGAAGAGGTACTACCAGACCTAAGAAAAAAGCAGCAAGTTTTAAATGAACGTCTGCTCTTGGAAAAGAAAAGAAAGAATGCTGTTAAAAAGAGTCATCCGAATGAACCTGGACCTTTAGGATGGATTGGTTATCAACTGATGAGGAGAGTATCTGAAAGTCTGGCAGAGCGATTTGATCCAGTAGCTGTATCGTCAGATCGTCTTGCCAGAACCGAAGCTGAGCTTAAAGGCGTAAATATAGCTTTAACTCCGATGGAAAGTTCGCTTAAACAAACAAGGAAGGCCCTTAAGAAGCTCCGGGAAGATAGAGATAGTATGGATCTGGTATGGCTTTTTGAAGACTCGAATAGAGTCGTATTTTGTGCTTGGGATCTTTTTAAAGACGATGAGCAGGCAAGAGAGATACTTTTTAGACATTACGCAAAAAAACTAAAAAAAGATGAGCAAGAAGTTGTTCCCGAGATGCAGACAAAATTTAATGCTATTATAGCTTTTCAAAATCTGCCACCTGAGGAAAGATCAAAAAGTGTCGCAGTAGTTCCCAGAAAACGAGATGAACCAAAAAGATTTGTACCATCTGAACAACCTAGGTCTCCTTTAGCAGAAAATAAATTAGAAGCTGAAAAACAAACACTTATGATAGTGGTGCTTAATGGAAAATCGCATGAAGTCAGCAGTCCCCGCGAACTACAAAATTTTTTAGATAAATCACGAGAGTATAGAATGTTAGTGGCAAAAGATGTATTTGATAAGGTTACTAAATTTTCCCAGAGGCCACCGGATCAATTGAGACAGTTAAAAAGGGTAAGCGAAGGACCATACCAGGGTTCGTATGATGTAGGTTTGGGTACGACTTGGAGGTTATATATCGAAAACGACAATGGTAAAATTTCCGTTGCTATCATAAAAGTCATTAAAGAAGCCAGACAAGAGTGAATAAGTTATTTTTACAACCTAATGATCCACTTTTAACTAAGGTAGCGAAAAAGGTGCCAGCCAGTCAAATTGATTCCCCTGAAACTAGAGAAAATATTAAACAAATGCTTGAGGTAGCATACAGACAGCAGAAAGATAAGAAGAAACCTGTCATGATGGGATTGGCTGCGCCGCAAATTGGGATTTCAAAAAGAATTATTTTGGTGGATTTGAAAGCTGATGGAAAAGGCCGAGTAGGGGATTTGAGGGTGTATATCAATCCGGAAATTACATGGGTTTCTAAAAGAGAGGGGGAGTGGTATGAAGGATGTTTCTCAACCGGAAGAGTTTGTGGCATAGTTAAAAGACCCATTTCTGTAAAAGTTAAGGCTTCGAAGCTACAGACCAGGAGTGTAAATTCAAATACACACCAGGAGTGGAGGTTCAAAGTTATTGAGGAAAGACACACTGGATATGTGGCCAGGATTTTTCAACATGAGATTGATCATTTAAATGGGAAGGTTTTTGTGGATTTGATAAAGGATCCAAACAAACTTCACTGGGTTTTAAAAAAAGAATTTCCTTTATATAGAAACAAACAGGCTTGGAGAACTTGGCCCAAGAAGTGTCCATTTGAGAGGTAGCAAACCATCAAAAACCCCTTGCTTAAGAAAGCTTAAAAAAGGTATAATTAGTAAGAGCTCCAAGCTCATTTTTAATGCTTCATCTATATGAGTAATATCGGTAAAATTCAGCCAGCTCCAATCATAGAAGAGATGCAGAGGTCCTATTTGGACTATGCCATGTCCGTGATTGTTTCCCGCGCTCTTCCAGATGTCCGAGACGGCCTAAAACCAGTCCAAAGACGCATTATTTATGCCATGCACCAGCAGAGTCTACACCATACCTCAAGATATCAAAAGAGCGCAGCTGTAGTGGGAGAGGTATTGAAAAATTTTCATCCACACGGTGATGCTCCTGTTTATGAAGCTATGGTCAGGATGGCTCAAAACTTTTCCCTAAGATATATGCTGATTGACGGCCAGGGAAATTTTGGCTCAATTGATGGAGACTCGCCAGCTGCCATGCGCTACACTGAAGCCAGGCTCTCTAGCATTGCTGATGAATTACTTCGGGACATTAGTAAAAACACCGTAAATTTTATTGACAATTATTCTGGCACTACTCAAGAGCCAGTATTGCTACCTTCGGTCATACCCAATCTACTTCTGAATGGAGCCTCCGGGATTGCTGTTGGCATGGCCACCCAAATTCCACCCCATAATTTAGGAGAGGTTTGTGATGCGCTGGTGTACATGATCGACCACCCAGACGTCACTGTTGAGGATCTAATCCAGTTTATAAAAGGTCCCGATTTTCCAACAGGGGGTTCAATTTACGATCAAAGCGAAATCCTGGCAGCCTATGCTACCGGCAAAGGCAGGATTGTGATGAGAGCTAAGACTGAAATAGATGAATCAGGCTCTGCCGGCTCGCCCCGCTCCGCGGGCGGAGCGGGAAAAATGCAAATAATTGTCTCAGAGTTGCCATATCAAGTTAACAAAGCCACCTTAATTGCCAGAATTGCCGATCTTGTCAAAGACAAAAAATTAGAAGGTATCTCAGATCTGCGCGACGAATCAGACAGAAAACAGATGGTGAGGATCGTTTTTGATCTAAAAAGGGATGCCAAACCCAAAGCCATTTTAAATAATCTTTACAAATACACTGCCATGCAGTCTGTTTTCAATGTCAATCTTGTGGCACTGTCTGATGGGGTACCTCACCTTTTAACCTTAAAACAAATCTTAACTGAGTTTATTCGCCACCGACAGCAAATAGTAACAAGACGCTCAGAATTTGAGCTAAGCGAAGCCAAGGCAAGAGAGCATATCTTGGAAGGGTTAAAAATTGCAGTTGATAATATCGATCGTGTCATTGAAACCATTAAAAAAAGCAGGGATGCAGATCAGGCCAAAGTAAACTTAATGACCAAGTTTAAACTAACAGAAATTCAGGCAGTGGCCATTTTGGATATGCAGCTTCGAAGACTGGCAGCTTTGGAGCGTCAAAAAATAGAAGATGAGTTAAAGATGGTTCGTGAAACTATTGCCTATCTTGAGGATTTATTGGCACACCCTGAGAAAATTCTCAAAGTTATTAAAGAAGAGCTCTTAAAAATTAAGGGAAGGTATGGCGATGACAGACGCACCCGAGTCTATAAACAAAAGGTGGGAGAGTTTTCCGAAGAAGACTTGGTGCCCAATGAGGTGACAATTGTCACTATCACCGAAGGCGGTTATATCAAAAGACAATCTCCCCACTCTTTCAGAACTCAACAGCGAGGCGGTAAAGGAGTAATGGGTATTTCCACCAAAGAAACAGATGCTGTTTCCCACATTTTTTATACCCAGACTCATGATAACATTCTTTTCTTCACAGACAGGGGAAGGGTTTTTCAAATCAAGGTCTGGGAAATTCCCGAGACACAAAGATCTGCCAAAGGTCAGGCCATTGTCAATCTAATCAATGTTGAACAGGGAGAAAAAATCACGGCGGTTCTGACTACCAATAAACATAATGGCAGTGCCAAATATTTCTTTATGTGTACCAAGATGGGCAATGTCAAAAAAACCGCTTTGGAAGAATATGTCAATATCAGAAAAAATGGTTTGGTGGCCATCAAACTGGATGCTAACGATCAGTTGGGCTGGGTAAGTTTGACCTCAGGTAAACATGACCTTATTATCGTTTCCAAGATGGGCAAGTCAATCCGTTTTTCAGAAACTGGGGTCAAACCAACCCATAGAGATACCTCGGGGGTAAGAGGAATTAAACTTACGAAAGGCGATGAGGTCGTTTCTTTAAATGTTGTCCAAAGCAATGATGATGAACTTTTGGTGATTATGGAAAATGGTTTAGGTAAAAAGACCAAGTTCTCTTCTTGGAGCAAACAGGGCAGGGGAGGACAAGGAGTTAAAGCTGCCCAAGTGAACCTCAAAACTGGGCCGATTGTCACTGCTCAAGCAGTGTATAAAAGTACCGATACATTAGTTTTAACGTCCAATAAAGGACAGCTGATTAAGATGAATCTAAGAGAAGTCCCAACTTTGCAAAGACAAACACAAGGGGTAATTTTGATGAGAGTTCGCGCCGGTGAAAAAGTGGCCGCAGCCACTGTGGTTTCGTCAACAGACAGGACTTAAGCGATGTCTAAGGAGAGACTTTTATCTACCATAACCATTATCTATTTTATGACAGGTTTTATCTTTGCCATCCTTTTTGCCATCTACTACAGATGGCCACCCTTATCCTTCCTGTCACCCAATTTTTATAGTGTCCTTTTGACCTGGCCATATCAGGCAATAGGTTTCATCAGAGACCTTCTAGCCTACGGTCTGGCCGGAAAACCAATATAGATCCGGCATCACTTACTTCCCAAAAATTTCTGCACAAAGTCATTAAGATAATTAGATAAACGGGCAATAATAAAAGCCGATAAAAGAAACTCAAAAAAGGGACTGGTGATATCTCTTCCCAAAAGTATGTTAAATAAACTGAACTGATAGGCAAAAGTTAATATTATGGCCGTGGCCAAAGACAATAAGGGAATGTAGGGTCTTAAGCTTAAAATATTTCCCACCAAATACTCGATTATGGCCTCATTTAGAGTGGTAAAAATAAACACCACCAAAAATTTCATTCTACACCGATTGAATCGGTGCTACCCCTTCTGGGCAGAAAGATGAATTTATATAGGTTATATAAAGCTTGAAGTAAAGTCAAGGTATAATCCTGTCTTTTCACTGTCTCATTCTGCACGGATTTGTTGTTCAGCTTGTTTGTTAATTGATTGATCCGCATCTCTTTTTCCCCCAAAGTTTCTTGCATATTTAAAAGTTGACCAGTCACTGAAGCCAAACTTGCTTGTAAATTTTCTATCTGATCTTTTTGATAGTTTATGGTGTCTTGAGTATTTCCACCTTCGCCATACAATTTACCTTTCCAAACATCCCAATTATCGCCCGGACAATTGGTATTTTGATTAGGCAAATCTTTGTGTCCTACCACAAACTCCCATGATTTGATATTAGAAAGATCAGGATAGCTTATCAAAAAGTCACAAAGCTTTTTGGTAGCCTCAATTTGTTCTGCGTTAGGTTGCTTGTCTGAGACAAAATTGCCCATTAAAGCAATTCCTATAATCTGCTCATCTAACCCTGAAACGCTTGCCCTTGCAGTTGAAATATCTCCCACATAATAAACCAAACCATCGCTGGAGACTAAAAAATGATAACCAATTCCACCCCAGTTATTGGTATTGATATGATAATCTGCTATATCTTTTGGATTTTGTCCGTCTGATCCTGAATGATGTATAACCAGCAAGTTAACTGAGGAAAGGTCTCTCTCAAAGCTCCATTTATAAGCATCACCCGACAAACTATCTCTTAAATCTATAAATTTATCCCCCAAAGAAGGAATTTGCAAATCAATTTTGGCCATGGTGCTTTTCTATTTACTACAACACCATGCAGCTGTCAACCTGACTTGACAACTTTTGATTTTTAATTCACTATAAAGTTATAGCTATAAACTGAAATAGGGAGGTGAAATATACTAGTGCAAATTATTGTAGCTTTGGTTTTAAATGCTGCGGCACTTTTGGTAACTGATTATATAGTTCCGGGGTTTGATGTGTCTGATTTTACAACAGCACTTTTGGCTGCCATAGTTTTAGGGGTTGTCAACACCTTTATCAGGCCGGTATTGACCTTTATCACAGCTCCCTTGACTATTGTTACTTTGGGGCTTTTTGCTTTTGTCATCAATGCCTCAATGCTTTATATTGTGTCTTATTTTGTACCAGGTGTTCAGATTGCAGGGTTTGTACCGGCAATTTTGGCAGCAGTGGTATTATCTGTAGTGGCAACCGCCTTATCCATGTTACTTGGTGATCTTACCAAACTCAAGCTAAAATAACCATCCATTTGACAGTCCAAGTCCAGACTTAACTAAGCATTAGACGATGATGAGCTAAAAGTATTTAGAATATATAGAATTGGACAGCATCTTGTTTACTATGATACACTAGTGTATCATAGTATTATGACTAAAGTCTCTATTTATTCAGATCCAAAAAGATTAAGTCAATTTATCCACAGATTCTGGAATTCCATTACCCTAATAGAGGAAAGGGATGAGGCAATCTCCTTCTTGAAAGATTTATTAACGCCTACTGAAGTTAGAATGTTTGCCAAAAGATTGCAGATTGCTGACATGCTGGCAAAAGGTTATAAATATCAAGATATCCGAAATTATGTCAGAGTCACAGACCAGACCATTTCTGCAGTTAATAATAAGCTGCAATTTGGTGAAGATGGATTGATAAAAATCTTGCAGAAATTAGAAAAAATTGATCAGAATATTCAGAAAAAGCTGTAAGGGAGGAGGGGAGTATTTGACCAACCTCCAGGCATGGGTAGAATGGCTTCTGATTTAGTGGATCTTGGTTTAGCCCAAGTTGCTAAAAAGATGATTAAAAAGAAAAAGATAGAGAGTATCAAAAAGGCTTCGGTCTAATAAGCAGAGTTTTCTTTTGAGCAGTAAAATGTAGACTAGACTATCGTACCGAAGATATAATTCATACTTTGCTTAAGTAAGTTGTAAGTAAACTTGACTCATCGTCTAGGGAGTTTAAGCCGATCTAGTACGTTTGGGATTTATTTGTTGCCTGAATGAAAGGCTTTGTGGACGTCTTTAAGATGTTGATTGGTGACGTGGGTATAGATTTGGGTGGTAGAAATATTACTATGGCCCAGCATTTCCTGCACACTACGGATGTCGGCTCCATTTATCAGTAAATCCGTGGCAAATGAATGACGTAAGGTGTGGGGTGTGGCTTTAACAGACAATCCTAACATCTTGACATATTTTTCCACAATCCTTTCAATGGAACGGGGAGTCAGTCTCATTGACTCACCATTGTTAGTCTGATCAACTTTACCTTGAAATCTGATGAAAAGCGGTTTGAAAGTATCTTTCCTTGCAGTCAGATATTTTTCCAGCCAATCAGCTGCTGAATCAGATATAAACACCACCCTTTCTTTTCCTCCTTTACCCACAATACCAAATTCCCGCCTGCCTAAATTAATGGTATCTTGATTTAAAGACGCCAGCTCCGACACTCTCAAACCTGTAGAAAATAAAGTTTCCAAGATGGCCCGATCACGGATACCATATTTTTTGGAGGTGTCCGGGGCATCCAGAAGTTGTTTAAGATGTGCCTCATCTAACACTTTAAGAGGTCTTGCCTCTGTTTCTCCCAGTTCCACTTTTTCAGGGGAGAGAGTGGCAATATCAATCCTGGCCAAATATCTTAAAAAGGCCCGCAAGGCAATCATAAAATAATTCTGGGTGACCCTTTTTAACCCCTTTTTAGTTTTGGGATCAGACCATCTGGAAAGATAAAGCCTATATTTTCTGATTAGATTCAAATCTATATTTTTGGGATCAATTTCACCTGTGAAATCTTGAAAGCGTCTCAAATAATGGTCATAGTTTTTAATGGTCAGCTGGGAAGCATTACGTTCAAGCTCAAGATATTCCAAAAAATCGGTAATTAAGGCAGAGAGAGTCATTAAAGTAGTACCAGTCCCAAAATTCCCAAAATGGTCAACACAGAACCTACAATAATAAAGGTGGCAGTTAGCTCAGGAGTACCCCCCTCAGGTAAGGTTTTATAATATATCGGCGCACCGGAGGGGGTGGCAACACCCACTCCTGTAGCTCCTTGTCCCACTCCTGTTGTACCGGTCCCTGTACCAGTACCAACGGCACAGGTACCGCTTCCCACAGTATAATTTCCATCCACCACCGAGTTTAAGATATCGGCCACAGTGCCTCTTTGTACCACATTGGAATCAGTGGTTTTGGCTTTGTCGGAAGGATCAAAATCAAACTTTACCTGAGTGGTGCCTGTGGAAGCCTGATCTCTAACCGTAAAATTGATGGTGGCCAAAGTTCCCTGGCCGCTAAAGGCTTGAGAAACAGAAGCCAGCCCCGACACTGTAATTTTACCAGATGCCTCATCTATATTATTACCGGGATAATCAGGATAAATGGTGCCGGATTGAATAGAGGTGGCAGTAAATCTTGAGGGGTCATAAATTAAGATGGCATCTGTTCCATCCGTATCAGCCCCTCCTGTATTTAAATCTATATTAAGAGAAAAATCACAACCCCTGTTAAAAGTTCCGGAGGAAGGCGAGAGGGATAAAGTGGCCTGCTGGGCATAGGCAGCAGGAGTTAATATAACAGTTATAACTGTTATAAAAGTTATAATAATTATGGTCTTCATGGCAGTATGTTAAGCTCTAAATTTTCCACCTTATCCAACACATCCTGAGCAGTACTCAGCTCAGTTACATTAGAATCAGTGGTGGAAGAAGGAGTGAAATCTATGGTGATCTTTGTCTGACCGGCAGCTTTGGCTTTAAAAACTACACTTCCAAACAAGCCATTTGCCAAAACTCCACCGGGATCTTGAGTAATCCCTGAGGCGGCAATTTTGCCACCGGCAAGATCCAGAGTATTTAACGGGTATGAAGGGTAGATATTGCCAACAATAAGGGGAGCTTTGTCCGCTGCCGTTGTCTCAACCGATAATAGCTTGGGATCGAAACTGATATAAACATCAGTGCCAACCGTCAACTTATCGGATGAGAGATTAACCGATACACTGACCTGATCACCCACTTTAAGGGAAGTTTTGTCAGCTTTGAGGGAAATGGCGGTTAAACTTTTTTTGGCAGTCTGAGGAGCAGTGGTAGCAGCAGGCTGAGTAGAAGAAGACTTGCTTAAGGTCCATCCGGCCCAAATTACCTCTATCAAAATCACCGCTCCCAACAAAATAAACAGATTCCTTCTGGTTAACAAATTCTTTATATTTTGTTTGTCCATATACTTTTAGCCTAAGACATTTTTACTGTTTATGCAATCCTCCGTTATCCTCCACCAGGTGATGGCGTGGCAGTCGGTTCAGGAGTTGGTGACTGATCAGGTTCGGGCGTGGGTGACTCTTCTATTGTCACAGGCTTGTAGCGTTCATCCTCGTTATTGGGAGGATTGAAATTTAACCTTAAGCATGCATAATCAACAGAATTGACTCTTTTATCTATATTAAGATCACTTGGTCTGTCCACATCCCGTATCAGAGCCCATTCTCTAACCATCAATCCGTAATCTTGAGAAGTAACTTTCCCATCCGGCAAACTGGGCGGGTAAATATCTCCCACAGGAATCAATATCGGGAATGGTAGGATGGTAGTCCCCGGCAAAGCAGCGAAAGCCACCCTTCTGGCCACTCCCTGGGGAGGCTTAATGATCATGATGTAAATTTTATTGGCTTCCAATTTGGGATTAAATCCAACAGGAACTCCCTCATTGTCCAGACTAATTTTTTGAGAAATAACGGGCAAGGGAACGGTTCCTGGGGGAACCTCAAGATTCTCATAGATCTTCACATCAACATTGGCGGCAGAGAAATTGCCCGGAGGCCTGCACTGAATATTGGTGGTAAAAGAGACGGTTGATAATCCCACTGTGCAAAATCCACTGGCCTCATCGCTGTTGTCATTCCTTAAGACAATTGGTACTTGACCTTCAATCCTTTGTGGAACCTGGACACTGATGGTTTCCTGGTCTGCACTCCAAACAGTTTGGGTCTTTTCACCTTTGACAAACAGACCCCCCGGGCCTTGCTGAGAATGAGTTCCCAAATTGGTACCGGTGATGGAAATGTTAGTTCCCACTCCGGTGGGGGAATAGGTACAAACAATATTGGTTAGGGCAGGATTTGGCTGAAAATTGATGCTTTCTCGATCATCAATATATATGTTGTCTCCGCTATTGGAGTAAAAGCGGACATAGATGGTTTTAACTCCGGGGGTTTCAAAGGTGTAGCCCAGTTTTACCGGATCTTCATCATAAGAAATGGCTTCTGAGTCATCACAACCTTCAAAACCATCTTCATCCCACCTGTTTTTCTCCAACAAATCCCAGGTCATCAAGTAACAGGCAGTTCCTTCTGGAGCGGGTGGGGGAGTAACCTCATCAGGTGTAGGAGTAACTTCTCCGGGAGGTAAGGTTGGAGTTTGCCCAGGTGTGGGAGTTCCACCAGCGGATGCAGGTTCAACATTAATCCTCTCAGTTGTACATTCTCCACCAAACCAGGCCACCCCTTCATGAACCATACTCCAATAAAATGTCTGTAAGCCCACTTTTTGAGGAGTAACTTTAAATCTAAACGTATTGGAATCACCCGGTTTTACATCTTTTGATAGAGGTAATCTTAATTTGGTGGGAACCGGCCAATCAATCTTCCATATCGCTTCCACACCACCTTCACCTGCCGGAGGAACGTCATTTACCACAAACTGGCCGGCGCCAAAATCAGTAGGGGGACCGGCGGTGGGAAATCCAAGGAAATATTTATCCGATGTCCCCGTAGAAGGAACCGGTCCACTTAACCAGGTATTTAAAGCAGCTAAAGGATTGTCCAGATCTTTGTTATACATTTTTATTTCCACATCATATCTTGTACCTACCCTGATAGATGAAGCTTTGGTGTTTGTACCTTCCTGATAAAAAACTGGCCCCCCTGTATCTTGACGAGTCGCTTGGCATTCAGCTCCATCAAAAAGAGAGAAGGAGATGTCTTTGGTAGCAACTAATTTAATAGGACTATCTGCTCCGGCGCTGAAAAGACCAATGGTCCGTTTTGCATTGGTGGCCACTTCATTTTCAGTTAATCTTGGCGTCCAATTGTAAGTCTGGTTTGAACCTTCAGCTATACCACTGGCAATTGAAGTCCACCCTGACTCTGGATTACAGGTAGAACCAAACACACAAGTGCCACTATTAAGATAAAGTAATTTGGCAGTACCCTCGGCATTGGAAATACTATAAGTTATGGTAACAGGTTTCCAACCACCACTGTCTTGTCGGCTAACAAACTCGGGAGAAAGGGAAACAATACTCCCGGCAGCATTGGAGCCTTTCCCTCCTGTTCCACCTCCTGAATAAGGAGTGAAAGTCACAGTATCTTTATTCCAAATCACAGGATTTTGACCAGCTACCCATTTCATTAGTGCAATGCTGTGCTGTCCCTTGTAACTGGGGTCTGAAGGGGTCCAATTAAAGGTTGAATTTCCTCTACCTTCCCTTATATCTATCCATCCTTCTGAAACTGTACAACCACTTCCGCAAACTCCGGGATAATAGTAAAATACCTTCCAGGTATCGGTGGAGATGGTAGATACGGAGATTGAAAGCTCGGGCCATGAACCATCACTTTTTTGAGTAATCGAGGTGGGGGAAACTGAAATAGTACCTGTACCAGGACTGGTACTAGGACTTGGACTAGGGGTGGTAGAAGCACTGCTCACTGTAAAGGTAGGGGAACATTTTGAGCCAAACCAGTATGCACCCTCCTTCAACATCTGCCAACTAAAAGGATACTGTCCGGGAGTACTTGGAGCCTTTATAATAAATGAGAAGGTATGTTTGCTTCCAGTTCCAGGAGGAACTGTAGTAGTAGGGGGTAAATCTACTCTGTTTAATCCCCAGGTATAATTATCTGGTGGATCCTGCGAGCCTAACCTATATCCGGTACTTTTTGACCAGGTTGTGGCACCCTTATTTTCCATTACTATTTGGGCTGGATAACTTTGTCCGGCATAAATTGGTTTTCCAGCGGTATCAACAGAGTAAGAAACACAAACTGAGGCCTCCAGTTCAGCTGCCTTGGATTTTAGCTGGGTTTGTTGTTGGGCCAATCGTAAAGTAACCGGGATGGACACGGCCAGAATTCCCACCACTGCTAAAATTACGATATTCTTAAAAGTTAAAAAGCTTCCCATAATTAATCTGTCTGAGATTCACCTGTTAATCCAAACGGTGATGTCAGCTCAATGGTGATGGTAGATTCAGTGGTAGTACAAGCTATCGCACTGGAAGGGACAGAAGGATCACAAGTGACACCGTCTCCGGAAAACTCGATCTTAGACTCAGCTGCTAATGATTTAAGTTGGGTTTGCTGCTGTACTAATCTGACACCAATGGGAATGGCTAAAATAATGATGGCCAAAATTAGATAGGTGATAAGGTTTTTCTTGGAAAATAATTTGTCAGAATCAAAAGAAGAAAAGTCCATTATAAATCTACAGTAGAACAAAGCTTGTAGATTTGTCAAGCTTGGGAATAAATATTGTGCGACAATAGATAAAATAGATAAAATGGTTTTCTCTAACATATGCTATATAAAATTAAATAAAAAAATTGTAAATTGTAAGCAGTTAGATTTTAAAGCTTATTGTAATTAAACAGAGTTAATTCCATAATGACATGAGCCTGCAAATACGAGGCTCTGCAAGGCCCCAAAAACGGCTTGTTAGGGGAGAGGCGCTATCTACCATCATCCAGATTAGCCTGTCAGGAAGCCCTAAATAGTTAGTAGTATGTAGTTAGTAGTTGGTAGTATGGGAACAATAAAAATTTTGGTGGGAAATAAACATAAATAGATACACAAAAATAGAAACTAAAATACGATCATTTTTTGCTAATAATCCGCATGGTCTAGATCCGGGGTCTCCTCCAGGCAACCCACTTCCTTAACATCGCATAAGATACATTGTCCGACATAGAGAATAAAGGGAAGCCTGATAAGAGGGAGGAATTGCGGTTACTTGAGAAATCGCCAGTAAAAACTGGAGTTGATCTCCTGTTTAGGATGACAATTGCTGATAATTTCCATGAGGGATAGATACCTCCACTCTAAGGATGCTTCGGGTTATTTTGGCAAACATATCAGACTACTGCCACATAAATTGCCAGAGCACGAAAGACCCCATAGTTTTCCACATTTGTGCCTGGTAAATATATCATACTGCATCATTTATTTTTTTCACAAAATAACTCATAGTTTTTTCACGGTTCGACTTCGCTCACCGCAGGCGCTTGTCGCTTTTTTTTAGCTCACTCCTCCACTTTAGCTTGTTACATCAAGCCAAATTGACAATTTGTGTATAATTCCCAAATTAACCAACCCAGGAAGTTGCCAGAAAGCCTACTATTAAAACCAGGGCTCCTATTCCAGCATATTCCCACACTACTCTCCTATTCACCCTACCTCTTAAAACATGTGTTGTTAAACCTAATAAAACATACATGGCTGATGAAAGCGATAAAGACCAAATGGTGGTGACCATAGGCCAAAAAGAGAAACTTAAGGCCAACTCCCCCAGTACTAAAGACAAAATAAAGCTATAAATCAGAATCTGAACCGATACTCCCTCCTCCATTTGAATTGACCATAAAACTTGTAAAATTAAAGGCAAGCTGATAACAGCCGCTGCCAAACCATTCCAAATAAATAACAGATTAAAAGCATAAATTACATTATAAAGAAAGAATGCTGACAGCAGTGTGAATAGAAAAGCCGCAGTGGAGGCAGCTCTATACAAAGGGATGGTTCTTATGGCCGCCACATTAAAGACGTTCTGAGCCAGAAGCAAAAGGTAAAAAAGCGCTCCGAAAAGGATAGCCACTGGCAGTCTGGTTAACCAGCGGACAGGTAGTAAAAAGTAAAAGCTGGCAACAGCCACGGTAAAAAATACCGGTAGAATCATCAATACCACGGCTTTGGTGCGATTTATTCCTTCCCAAAGAGCCCAGAGGGACAGAAAATAAGCTACCACTCCCAATCCAGCTATAAATCTAAACCTGAGATTAAAATCAGCTAACTGTGTTGACAATAGTCCTATAGTTAGTAGGGTGGCCGTGATGATAATTTTTTGACGCTTGGTTATATTTAGATTCATGCTTCAAATTATTTCGCTGCCATCTTCAGCACATGACAAATGGCTATAGCCAAAGCATCAGTTGCATCATCCAAATGTCCACCTTTCCAGTTTACCTTAAGCTTTCTTCTTTTCCTTCCATCTGTTCCCAAAAACCTTCTCACTCCCTCATGAACTTGTGCTTTATCAGCCCTTCCGGCTCCGGCCACCATTAACTTCACCTGTAATCCTGTGTAGTCAGTAAAAGGGATCCTATTTTGGGCTGCTGCCAGCATGATTACTCCCCTAGCCTGTCCCACCATAATGGCCGTTCTTGAGTTAACCCCAAAAAAAAGCATCTCTGAAACCATCTGATCAGGTTTGTATGTTTTTATTATTTTGGTAAGCTCGCTATAAATCATCCTCAAACGATCCTGCATTAACCTCTCTTTAGGAGTATGGATATTGCCATAGGTAATTAGCTCGATATCGTATTTGAATTCCCTGCCCAAAATATCATCAGGGATTTTAATTAACCCATATCCGGTTGTGGCAGTCCCAGGATCAATACCAAGGATTATCATAATAATTCATCCCAATAAATTGTCGGGAATGTCAAAATTGGCATATACTTTTTGGATGTCATCTAAGTCCTCTAATTTCTCTGCAAATTCTAACACTTTTTTGGCTACTTCAGGATCCTTTATTTCCACTAAAGTGTTTGGTTTAAAGACTATTTCAGCCTGCTCTACCTCGTATCCTGCTTGAGTAATTTTATTACTCATAGTATTTAACTCTGAGCTCTCTACAGATACCAAATACTTTTGTATATTTTTACCCTGAGCGAAGTCGAAGGGTTCTTCCATATAATCCTCCACATCCTCAGCACCAAGATCTATTAGCTCTAACATCTCCTGCTCACTGTTACCTGTACCCTGTCCCCTAATTCTTATTTCCCCTTTTCTATCAAACATATATACCACACTCCCCGATCCGGCCAAAGATCCACCCGATCTTTCAAACAAATTCTTCACTTCCTGAAGCGTTCTTAATCTATTGTCAGTCACACCCTCTGCTAAAAAGGCCACTTTAGCGGGCCCAAACCCCTCAAAAACTACCTCCTCCAAGGCTTGTCCAGCCACTTTACCCAAACCACGGTTAATAGCTCTTTGGATATTGTCTTTAGGCATATTAACAGCTTTTGCATCCTCTAAGGCAGCTCTAAGCCTGGGGTTAGAGTCAGCATCCCCAGAACCCCCCTGTTTTACAGCTATAGTTATGGCATTGGCTACCTTAGTAAAAGTCTGGCCGCGTCTTATATCCGCCGCCCCTTTTTGTCTTTTAATAGTTGACCATTTAGAATGCCCTGACATGAACAACATTCTAACATAACTTTTAGATGGTTGCTAAAAAGTAATACACCAAAGCAAATACGAAACGTTGACAAGCATTTGAGTTATCTCTATACTTTTTTATTTAGATGGACGAAAAGAGGGCAATTGAGGCAGCTTTAGAGTACCGTTGGCAGGACGCCTTAAAGCTAAACAAACACATTATTAAACTCGACCCTCAAAATGTCGATGCCTTGAACCGTCAGGCCAGAGCCTATATGGAATTGGGGAGGTATAATCTTGCCAAAAAATATTACTGCCAAGTCTTAAAAGCTGATCCCTATAACCCAATTGCTCAAAAAAATTTAAAAATAATTAAAGCCTTCAAAACCAGCAAAATCATTCCTCATCCAAATGGTCAGGTTAAACTTTCCCCTTCACTTTTTTTACAGGAGCCGGGCAAAACCAAAGTTGTCAATCTTTTAAATGTGTGCGAGCCTCAAAAAATATCTCAAGCTTATTGCGGGATGAAAGTGGACATGATTTTAAAAAATAGAAAAATCACTGTGGTGGATGAAAATGGAGAGCATTTGGGAGTTTTACCGGATGATATCTCACATCATCTGACCAGACTTCTTAGAGGAGGCAACAAATATGAGCTTTTTATCAAATCAATCAGAATCAATGCTTTATCCGTTTTAATCAGAGAAACACTTCGCAGCAAAAGATTTAAAAACCAGCCTTCATTCTTGGACTCCTCAATCTCCACCTCCACAACAGATATGCTGACGCCTTTAGAAAGTAATGAAGAATCTGAACCTGAAGAAGAGGAAGAAGAGGAGCAAGTTACTTAAAGGCAAGCGCTATCAAATTTAATACCTCTCCTGCTGTTAAACGAGGATTGATTTTTTCCAAAGTTAGGCTGCGTTTTTGATAGAATTCCAAGATTTTTTGGCTGCTAAATGGTTTGGGTATTTTACTAAGAGCAGGCGCCCCCAACTTATCCAATTCCAAGGCCAATTTTTTTCTTCTTTGCGGATCGTTCGATATTAAGACACATCTTATTTGAGTATAGAAAAGATTTTCATTAGTCTTTAATTGTTCCGCTTTAAGATTTACCTGCCACCAAAATTGATCTGTCGGATCAAGTTCTGATAATTTTTCAAAAAGATTGGTAAAATTAAACCCATCAGGGTGGGGTTTTTTAAAACCTACTTCCCAAGCAATAATTTGATCATCCAAAACTTTTTCAGTATAATCTTCCAGCTCTAAAACAGATAGACCTTTCAGACTCATCAAGATCTGTCTGGGGCCAAAAATTACCAAAGCAGACTGTTTACCTTTAAATAGTCTTTCAAAACTGAGTGTCAAACTCTGCTTGGCAATCTGATCCCCAAAAAAATTTAAAATATCCACACTCAGTTGAACGGGATTCTTGACCAGGAATAAGCCGTACTCTGCGCCGGTTTTGATAGGAACTATCCGGAAGTCTCGCATGGATTGATAAGCCAAAAAAAATGAGATCAGCAAAACTAGCAAAAAAAGTACAATCCACAAAATCATTTGTTTAAATTTTTTGGTAGAAATCTTCTCCTAAAAATAAATTGATCTGGCCGCGAGAAGAATCCAAACCCAAATCCTTAAGCTCAATTTTATCACAATTGTCACAGCCAAAAATCTGAACTAGTCTTTTTAAGGTGACCGAATTCTCGCCAACCACTTTAGTTTTATCTAATCTTTGAGGAGCATTTGTCACCATAATCACATTTCCTCCCATATTAGTAATGAGTCGAGCTGCCTTTTGGGCCAGCTGGGGGTAGTCTGTGGCATTAAAAACAGCCACGGATAAGTGTTCTTTCTTTATTTGGGGATCCTCAAAATCAGATAGTATTCCATCTATTCTTATTAAATCCGCAGTTAAAACTTCGGAACCGTCTGCCAATCTTTGCCTTTCCAATACATTAAGTTCTAAAAGATCCAATATTTTGACTTTGTCAAACCTGACACCCCAAAGAGCAAATTTAAGCCGTATCAACTCCCATAACTTAAGATCTGTTTTTAAATTGGGGATCAGCAGAAATATATTGAGGGGATTCTGACGCATCAGCTCAATTAACTCCTCCACCCCCTTTTGTCTTAAATCATCGGTTGGCTCCAAAACACCCTCTATCGGTATGCCCAAAAAAGAGGACAATGATTGTTTCAAAAGAGTATTTCCTCCCCTTTTTGTGGTTTGACCCAACTGATAAATTGACCTGACTTGCCAATTGCCGAATCCGCCGGGAACCTCCATATAAATTTGATCGGGAATTTTTATAACGGTAATTTTTTGCTCTGATGGGTTAAAAGAAAACACCGAGACGGGATTTGTATAAACCAGTATATTGATATTAAAGTGGTCATCCCAAAGGTAGTCTCTTGGGGAAAGTTCCGCCTGCCAGGGACTAAAGAGCATTCGAGTTAAATTGACCAGCTGGCCCAAGACCAGAAGAATGACAATCAATCCTAAAGCAATCAGAGCCAGTTTGGTCCTTTTTTTAACCTTACTGCGATACTGCATGGCTTTCCAACCACCAGATGCTTTGGCCCGGGCAGACCCCGATTTAATCGGGGCAGATTTTAAAGGCATAACTTTATTGTACTCATTAGGACCTTGACCATGCAAGGGATTTTCGTGTACACTGCAAAAAAGGGGGTGATTTTACAATATGAATCCAAATGATCCAAATCAGGGGGGAGTGTCTGATCCAAATGCACCAACAGGAGGACCAACACCTCCAGTTGATCAACCTGCACCAGGTCCTGTCACTCCACCTCCTGCACCAGAGCCCAGGCCCGAACCACCTACAGCTTCAGAACCGACTGTCCCAACTACTGAGGAACCTGTAATGGGTGGTGGTCAGGGTGAAGAACCACCAGGTGGTCAACCAACAGGTGGTGTACCTAGTATGTAGAGGAGTTTTGATGTGGGAAGTGGGATGTTTTTTCGGAACTTCCAAATCTCGCTTCTCATTTCCCACTTCAAAGTATCCATTCTCTATTCCCAGGCCAGGGTTTTTCTTTCCAGTTTTTCCAGCTCAATTCTGGCTCTATCCTTGAAAAATTCTTTATCAGATAAGTGCTCTTTTAGTCTTTCCACCAAAACATCTCCTGCCAGAAGTTCCGGAATAATCACATAGTCTGCCCCTAGACTGTATAACTTTTTGGCATCCTCTGATGTATCTGCTCTCAAAATTACCGGAATATTCTTATGCTTGGCTCGTAACTCCTCCAAAAGCAACTTGTTATCATCTAATACTGGGGCTGTGGAAATAACCATTCTTGCTTCATTTAAATTCAGCGCATCCAATACCTCCGGATCACCCATATCACCATAAACAACGGGAATATGCAGATTAAGCAAAACCTCCACTAAATGAGGGTTAAAATCCAAAACTATCTGAGGTATTTTTTCTTTTTTTAGAAGCTTGACTACCTCTCCTCCAACTCTATGACCACCTATTACCACCACATGACCAACCAATTGCTCATTTTGTTTGATATCTTCTATAAAATGTCTGGAACCGGCAGTTTCAAAAAGAGAGAGGAACTTGGCCAAGTGTTTATAAATTACCTTGGATTTAATAATCAATACAGATGAAACAATGATAGATAACAGGGCTGATGAAGCAATAACGGTTAAGATGCTATCCCTGACTAGTCCTTGTTCCACACCCACCAAAAGGACAATCAAAGAAAATTCTGAGATCTGAGATAGATTGATGGCTGTACTAAAAAGGGTATGTTTGCGAAAACCAAAAATCCCCAAAAGCAAAAGGAACATCAAAGGTTTGACCAAAACTGCATAAGTTGTGAAAGTTAAAATTAAAGGAAAGGTATGCCCTATTTGAGAAAAATTTACCTTTGTGCCCAAATAAACAAAAAACAGTGCCACAAAAAAGTCTCTCATCGGCTTTACCTTACCGCTAATTTGAAAATGATAATGTGAATTTGCCAAAGCTACTCCTGCCAAAAATGCTCCAATCACCACCGAAAATCCTAAACTGAGAGCAAATGTCACATAGATAAAACACCAGGCTAAAGCTGTCAAAAAAAGTAGCTCGGATGAGGCAGAAACAGCTTTAAAGATGGCTCCCAGGATGTAGCGGTTCAAAAGTAATGCCAAAGCAAAAAGGATTAAAGCTTTTACCATAAAGGTAGCAATCGGGAAGGCTTGTGTTAAACCCAAACCCAAGGCAGAAGCAGTGGAAGTTAAACCCAGTAGAATAACCACCGCCAACAGGTCTTCTAAAAGTAAAATTCCTAAAGCTAATTTCCCGTATAATGATGACAAGTCTTTTCTGTCCAAAAGCAGTTTAACAACCACGATAGTTGAGGAAAATGACAATCCCACTCCTAAAAAGATGGCTTCCAGGAAATTAAAGCCAAAACTTTGGGCTAAAAATGCTCCCATGACTGTGGTGATGATAATCTGTAAAACTCCAGCCAGTATAATTGGCCTGCCAAAGCTTCTGATTTCTCTAAAATCAAGTTCCATCCCCACCAAAAATAGTAAAAAAGCCAGACCAATCTCAGGCAGGAAAGAGAGGGCTTGGGAAGTTTTAACATCAAATATTCCCCAAAAAGCAATGGACAGTCCACCCAGAAGATAGGCAATCAAAAGTGGCAGCTTCATTTTGTAGGTGATAAACCCTAAAACTGAAGCAAGACCTAAAATTATGGCAAGCTGTATAAAGATATTATCCATTTAAAAATTAAAAATTAAAAATTTTTAAAACTCCTATTAGGTCCTCCGGTAGCTCACTTCCCACCTCCATCCACTTTCCACTAACCGGATGGAAAAAACCAATCTTTGCAGCATGCAAAAATTGTCTTGGGCACCATCTTTTATCCAACCTGTACATCTTACGACCAACATACTTTTCATCTGACACTATTGGGTGCCCGATATATTTTAAATGTACCCTAATTTGGTGTGTTCGTCCAGTCAGTGGCTGACACTTTAAAAGAGTGAACAGGTTGTAGTGGATAGTGGACAGTTTTCTGAACTGAATCTTATTAAAATCATGAAAAATTTCCTGTAACTCTTCGAGCCTGAGCCTCAGAGCCGAAGGCCTGTCTCCTGCCGCCTTCGGCGAGCCTCGTCTTTGACGGGTAAACTGTAACCTTTCAAAAGGTTCATACTCCGTGACTGCTGCTCTTCCGTCATAAATTACACTAAACTTATCGTGTTTAACTGGATTCCTACCAATTGCCCCCTCCACCCTACCTGCCTTTTCTACCAACCCATGCACCAGCGCCAGATATTCTTTTTTAATTTTTCTTTCCTTAAATTGGGCTTGTAAATTTTCAAAAGCCTGATCAGTCTTGGCGACCAGCAACAATCCCGAAGTATCTTTATCCAACCTATGAACCACCCCCCTTCTCTGCCGAGCAACCTTACTATGATACACTAGTGAATGATAGTTTTCTCTCAACCAATCCACTAAAGTAAGATCTACCACCAAATTAGGAGGCTTATCCAAAACCAAAATGTCCTCATCCTCAAAGATTACCTTGGGGAAATCCATTTTCAGTTAAGCTTTTTGAAGAAAGTTTTTAATCTCTGTTAAGACTTGATCGGGGTTGAGGGCCGATTTGATCAGATACCCGGAGGCTCCCAGCTCAAAACACTGCTTGATTACAACATCTTGACCCAAATTGGTCAAAATTACAATTGGTACATCTTGTGATTTTGGTGGGTGTATTTTAAGCTCACGTAAAATCTGCAGCCCGTCTTTTTTGGGAAGCATGATATCTAAAAGGATCAGATGGTAATCTTGCTCCAAAATTTTTTTTAAACCACCTTCTCCGTCTTCTGCCACATCAACAATATATCCCTCGGATTGAAGTAACTCCTGATAAAACTCCCTTAAAAACTGATCATCCTCAATAATAAGTATTTTCTTATGATCCATATAAACGTTATAATAATTATAATGGTTACAAATATTATATTGCAACCGGCTCTAGTCCTTTAGCCTGTCCCTTAGCTGTAATTTTAAACTCCTCCTGGTGTTCTAAAATATCTCTGTTGGCTACCGGCAAGGAAAATGTAAATGTGGCCCCTTTATCCAATCCTTCCGAGGAAGCCCAGATTTTTCCATGCATTAAATCTATCAAGGCTTTTGAAATATAAAGACCTAAGCCAGTACCACCTGAAGAAGATATAGCCACATAAGAATTATCCAATCTGCCAAATTTTTGAAATAATCTACTCAAATCTTCTTTAGATATTCCCACTCCACTATCTTTGACTGAAGTTTCAACAGTTTGACCGTCACTAAAAAAGTCAAAGATAATTTTCCCGCCAGGTGGAGTAAATTTTAAGGAATTGCCTACCAAATTAAGAAGTACCTGTCTAAGTTTTTCGGGATCTGCAAATACTTGAGGAGTGGGTTTTTCCAAGATAACAAACTGTATAGTCTGTTCTGCTGATTTTGAATAATAAACCTCATCTACAATATCTTTTACTAGCTTAATAAGATCAACCGGTTCTGGATTAATCTCAATCCTCCCGGATTCAATTCTTGAGACATTCAGCATATCATTCACCAAATTTATCAACCTTTCTGTGGAAATTAAAATCCTTGCCAAATATTTTTCAACTTTCTGAGAAAGTGGAACGTCTGAACGATTTAGGGCCATCCAGACATAGGAGCGAATGGCAGTCATGGGAGTTCTAAGTTCATGAGAAGCTATGGAAACAAAGTCATCTTTCAGCCTATCTAGCTCCTTTAATTTTTGATTAGCTACTTCCAACTGGGCAGTAGTTCTTCGTAGAGTTGTAAAAAGCATTGAATTTTCAACAGCCAAACCAATCAGATCTGTAAAACCTGAGAGTAGATCTTTTTCTTCCTCAGTGACCTCCTTATATTCTTTGACCATACTAAATATTAAACTGCCTATTGGTTTGCCTCTGGAAAAAACTGGATAAACCATGCTGGTTTGGATTCCTGCCGACTTCTGATTGGTTAAGGCCGCCTCTTTGCTTAAAGGAGGAGATAATATATCCGGCCAATAACTTGTCACTTCAGGCCTACCAGTCAGCAAAACTTTAATACCCAAATTATTAGTTGCCGAAAAAGGAATCACAATTTTTTCAAAAGGAATTGTTGAGACAGAGGTTGCGCGTCTTGCTTCTGCTGTTTCTGAAAGGGCAATTCTTCTTAAGCCACCAGCTTTCTCATCGATTAAAGATAAAACAACGATTCTGTAACCTGATTTTAAATAACCTAACTCTGTAAGAAGACTGTTAACGACTTTATAAATCACATCCTCAAACTCTAAATTCTCCATCAGAATCTTTGTTAGCCTCCAAAGAGACTCTAAAGATTCCTTTTTTTGTGGGATTCCCAAACTTTTAGACTGTTTATTAAAGAGATTAAACATCAGCTTGACCTTTTAAATATAGTAATATGGCTTCTCTGAGCTTTGAACCGGTGAGATTTTCAAAAAGAGGGGGTGGAAATTCAAGCTGAGGGTAGTTTGGTTTTTTGGTAACTTCCATATCAACAGGCATACCAAAAATATTTTCAAAAAACTTGCCTGGAATATTACCATCTCTTTCAAGCCTTATTCCGTGGGCGCCAAAGGTAAAAATGGTGTACGAGCCAAGATGCTTTGGATGAGCTTGGGGATCGTTTAAAAATATTGGGATATGGTGATCTTGACAGAAATTTTTACCTTCATTCTGATCAACAATTTCTCTTTCTCCCGTGATATTCATTGAGGTAACGGCTGGATGTTTTACCCCTAACCTCCTTGCTTCATCTAAAAATTGCTCAGTCGGATCATGTCCATGCGGGTCCCAGTTTTGGATCATACATATTCCTTCTGCTTCGAAACTTTTGGCATGGTCAGGTAAAAGATTTTGGTAAGAAGCCTTGAGAGGGGCTCTGATAAAACAGAGTGATCCAACTCTTTGTTTAAAATCAGGCGCATACAATAAATTCCTCACCTTCTCCGAAAGTGCATTCTCATCAATCATGGGAACAAATTCCTCAGAGCCAATTGTTAAAGCCACAGGCCTACCTTTCCTTCCTTCCCCTTTTATTTTCCAGATCTTTCTCACAGCCTTTAAGTTTCCTCCGTCAAACCATAAGGCGCATACACCTCTGTTGAATATTCCCCCAATCTCTCCCTTGGCCAATAGTATAGCTGCTAAATTTCGATCTTCTCTTTTTAATAAAGAGCCAACTTTGAATGGTTTTTTTTGCGCTACCATTTTAAGAAATGTTATATTGATATCATGATAGAGCAAAATCTTAAAAGATGAAAGATGTCTTTGATCCAAATCTTTTGAGTGAACTGGTTGATCAATCTCATAATCCTCCGGGGGGTGATCCTGTTTTGGGAGCTTTTTATGCAAGTTTAGTAGAAATGGTAGTGAGTGGCGAACCAATTGCGGATATTTTAATGAGGGTCAAGAAAAGGCGTTCGGATATTACCTACAAACATTTAGTTAATTTAATATATCGAGCATTCCAAGCCATTAAATTTAGGGATCAGGATTTATCTTATAGGTCTCTTCTGGACATAGGGGGGTGGCATAAGGAGCTCAAAAGCTTATGCTCAAATATTGAAACGAAAAAATATTTTGAAAAATTACTTAGGACAAAATCAACCACCACTACCATCTACCAAAGATATACCGGGCCTTATGCGATTGTCGCTCATTTTTGGGATAGTACACCTGTCTTTATTGCTGATCTTGGCTGTGGTGGTAACTACGGATTAAGAGGGATCGAGGTTGGGATACCTTTCCACTCTGTTGAGGACCAAACTCCTGGAAAGTCTGTTTCAAGTCTACTTTCCAAAAGAATCAATCTGCAACAATGTTTGGCAGTTGACAAAGAAAATCCAGACCATCCAAAAGTACGAGAATGGCGAATGGCATGCAGTTTTTATCCTCAAGAACTAAACCTGATGGATGCTGCTTTTGAGTTTGAAAGTAGAATACGAAAAAGCACAAAAGTTAAGTTTCGAAAAATTGACCTTTTATCTTCTGCAAGATTGCCACGAGCCTCATTTAATGCAGTCATCTTGAGCATGATTTTATATCAGCTCAACTTATTGCAACAGCAGATCCTCATAGAAAGAGCAAAAAGATTGTTAAAGCAGGGGGGAATTATTATTGTTCAAGATTATGCTGCCAAAAATTTGGCTGATCCCAGGCATTTAGACTTCAATGAATCCTGGTTTGGCAAAAATTTTAGCTTTAGGACCTTCATCTTGGGAAAAAGAACTGGTTGGATTTTTTGGGAAGTCTTCCACTGGAATAATGGCCGTTGTCAAATCGTGCGACCAGGTGAAGATTTTGCTAGAATTTTTAAAAAGCATCAAGTAAGTTCAGCCAAAGCAGCTTTTGCACACTCCACATCCTGAGATACATCCGCTGAGCCACCTACTCCGATTCCTCCGACTAGTTTGTCGCCTACTTTAATGGGCAAACCACCGGCAATTGTGGTCAACTCACCTCCAAACAACGCATCCATCCCGTAGTAAGGTTTACCAGGAGTAGCGTATGGCGCCATATCGGCCGTAGCCATCCCTATTGTTCCCGCTGTGTAGGCTTTAGCAAGTGCGAACTTAGGACTGATTTTAATAGCTCCCTGCATTCTGGAGAAAGCCAAAAGATCCCCGTACTCATCCACTATGGCTGTGGAAACAGCGATTCCCAACTCTTTGGCTTTGGCCTCCGATGCTTCTATGGCCTTTCTGACCTTTGCATGATCCATTAAAATTCACCTCCTAATTTGATAGTAAACTTTAAGCAAATCACTTGTCAACTACAGATTATTTGCTGATCTTTTTAGAATCAGCCAAACAATATTGGGCTGTGGGCATGGCCAGGAGTCTGCCAAGTTCTATTTGCCTGCCGCATTTCTCACACCTACCATAAGTGCCTTTTCGGATCTTTCCTAGGGCAGTTTTGATATTACCACTAATTTTTTTTAGCTGCTCTTTGATGGCAACAGTTCTGGTATGAGTCTCAGCAATATAAGAATCTGTTCCAGGTTCGGAAGGTTCTGCCAAAGATGGGGTGGTGGCCGGATCATCTTCTTCCACCTCTTTGATATTTTCCTCAACCTCTTTCTGCTGTCTGAGCAGCTTATTTTTAATAGACTTTAGACTGTTTGTGGGAAAACCTAACACGAAACCTCCTTAAAATTTTAGTTACACTCTTAAGCTTCCAGTAAAGGGAAGTCTTCTGATTATACCAATTTCTCTTTAGGTGATCTACCATTATCTTCCTCGCTCCGCCATCAGTCAGAAAACTTCTCAGAAGAGAGATAAACGAGTGAAAATCGGACAGAGGAGTCCTTTTGCCAGAGTGTAGCTTGTAAAAAATACTCACCCCTAAAATCACCAAAGTTAGAGAAAATATATAACCGCCTGAATGAATTGCTCTTAAGGGTTCCGTAAAAAATTTAATAAGTCCTACCAAAATCAGGGTTAATATGACAATCTTACCTCTAAAATGAAAGTGGGTAGCTTGCCACCAGATAATTTTAAGTGAGATCAAAAAAAGTATTGCCTCCAAAGCCTGAACGGGAAATCTTTTGCCAATCACTCCCACCATTGGTACTGCCAGAAAATTACTGACTATGCCGATGGAGCATCCTCCTAAAAGACAGCCAATATCAGCCAGGATCAGCGAGCCTAAAAAACCTACCGAGGCCACATCCGCCACCTGCCAAAAATCTATCCTCTTACGTTTGGCAAAAAAATACAAACTTAACCAGCCACCCAAAAAGGCGCCCCAGAAAGAAAAGCCGGGGAATTTATTAACCAGTATTAGTCTTAAGGGGTTTGATGAAAAAATATCAAAATGTTCTATGCCAAAATAGATTCTTGCCCCTATTAGTCCCCCACCAAAGGTCAACAGGGTGAGATCCAGGATCTTTTCCTCATCCAAATCCCAAGCCCGAGACAACCTCCAAATCAAAAATACCCCAAAAAGAAAGGCCAATCCTAAAAAAAGACCAAAAGATGAAACCCCAAATTTACCTACTGAAAAAAGTACCGGAAACATGATAGAAATAAGGGTAACATGAATTGTTTTAAATTTCCAATCATTGACACAGTCTGTTATACTAATAGTTAACCCTTTTTATGACCGCCACCGCACATGCACTTGTGGGAGGGGCCATCGCTGCCTCCATTCCCAACCCTGCCATTGGCTTACCCTTGGCTGCAATCTCCCACCCTGTTTTGGATATGATTCCTCACTGGGATTTAGGCATGGGATGGAGAAAGAAAAATAAAATCACACTTTTTGCCGAAGCGGCTCTGGATTTAATTTTAGGAATTGTACTGGCCTTTTTTATTTTTGGCAGATACATTGATCCCATCTACTTTCTCGCTTGCGTCTTTTTCTCTGAAATTTGGGATATTTTAATGATGCCTTATCTTCTTTGGGGCTGGAACTTCCCTCCCTACTCTACTGCTTATAAATGGCAACATAAGATCCAAAGCAACATCAAACTTCCCTGGGGTATTTTAACTCAGGCGGTCACGGTTTACGGGGTAATTTGGGCCTTAAGATTTGTCCGTTAAGGACTTAAGATATTGGTTAAATTCCTCTCCTACTTCCGGGTGTCTCAAAGCCAGCTCAACCACTGTTTTCATATATTCCAGCTTATTACCTGTGTCATAATATTTGCCATTCTTAATTTCCACAGTATATAAAGGTAAACCTTGCTCCTTCAGTAAGTTTATGGCATCAACTAACCAAAGCTCCCCCCCTTTACCAGGTTTTATACTCTTTAAAGCAGTAAAAATTTCCGGAGGCAAAATATAGGCCCCAATTGCAGCCAAGTTAGATGGCGCTTCCGGCGGATCCGGTTTTTCCACGATTCTTTTTACCTTAAAAACATTACCTTCAACCGGTTCTATATCCATCACTCCATATCTTTTTAAATCCTCTTTTTGCTCAATCCTCATACCTGAGATGACCATGCCTCCATATTTTTCGTGTACTTCAATCATCTGCTTAAGCCTTGGAGGATCAGCCAAAATAAATTCATCCCCCCAAACAACAGCAAATGGCTCATCTTCAATAACCGGTTCTCCTGCTAAAACAGGGGTGCCGTTACCATAAGGGCCTTTTTGTCTGACATAAATAAAATTGGCCATGTTGGAGATTCTATTTATTTGCTCCAGAAGCTCTTCTTTTTTGCCATTTGTTAAATTCTGCACCAAATCTTCATTAGGCTCATCAAAATGATCCTCAATGGCTCTTTTGGTGGCTCCGGTCACAATAATTATGTTATCTACCCCGGATGCTACCACCTCCTCCACCACATATTGGATCACAGGTTTATCTACAATCGGCAGCATTTCCTTGGGCATAGCCTTGGTTTGAGGAAGGAATCTTGTCCCAAACCCAGCAGCAGGTATTAAAACTTTGGTTATCCTTTTGGCCATATTCTTAGACGATAGATGGTAGAGAATAGAAGATGGTGGTAGAAGGTAGAAAATGGAAGTTAGAAATCCATCTTCAATCTTCTATCCTCAAAATACTATCTTCCATCTTCCATCATCTATTGTCAAATCTTATTTAACCCTCTCCACATATTCCCCACTCCTGGTATCAACTTTAACCTTTTCCCCAACACCAATAAACATAGGTACTTTAACTACCAGACCATTATCTAGGGTCGCTTCTTTAAAAACATTAGAAACAGTATTGCCTTTTTCCCCGGGTCCAGTTTCAGCTATTTCATAAACCAGGCTCATGGGAAGCTCCAACCCTAATGCTTCATCCTCAGAAACTATCAATGTTACTTCCAGTCCCTCTTTTAAATATTTAACCTGATCGCCTAAAGCTTGAGAAGGGATGGAAAATTGTTCAAAAGAGGAAGGATCCATGAAATTAAATCCGCCAGCTGGCGGATCCCCCTCCCTGTATAAAAATTGAGCTTTTTTCTTTTCTACCTCAGCCTCATCCACTCTGGCCCCGGTCATAAAAGACTTTTCAGTAATGGACCCCGTCTTTAAATTTTTAACCTTGACCTTAACATTCCCAGATCCCCTGCCCATCTTAACATGATCATAGGAAAGGACCTGAAAAATATTATTCCCTTCCTTAAAAACAGTTCCATTTCTTAAATCAGTGACATTTAATGCCATATTGATCTAGAATTCTATCATAAAAATATGGTAAAGTGAATTTGTATGAAAATTTCTGAAGTGAAGAAAAAATTTAAGAATACCTGGGTTTTGGCTGAAGTTTTAAGACAAGAATAGCCACTATATATACTGGTGAGATAAAGGGTGCGTTTCTTTTCTGAAATATCTTCTGATGGACTTTTAGGTTTATCTTTTCTTAAATACTTTAAGCTGACAATTGATTTTAAAAAGGGTCTTCTGGAATTAACTTAATTTTCATTAACTTCTCGATCGAGAAGTTAATGTTACATACATCTGATTTTTGGTTACAGAGAATGTGAAACATCAGGGAAAATCTTCAGAAGTAAAAGTTGTAGCTTTAAAAGATTACTAAATGATATTTATTAAAATGTCCGTATTCAAGACAATTCCCTACTAGATTCAGATTTCCCAACTAGAAACTTGCTAATTTTTTCCCTGTCCCTTTTTAACCATTCCACATTGGAATAAATTTGTTCTAAAACCTGGGCAATTGTTCTTTTGGCTTCTGGGACTGGGTTTTTCTTAATGAAGGTCTCTATGTCTTTTGCATCAGATATTTTGGTAAAATCTCCAGCCGGGGTAAAAACTCTGGTAAAATAATGCCCTCCCGCATATCTTTCTTTTAATAATTTCCAGTGGGCCTTTACAAATTCCCAGGCTAAATATCTGCCATAAGGATTACTCCAAACAACAGCTATTATCTGAAGTGAATTTTGATATCTGACATGCTTGGAAATGGCAAAATCCAAGGTCTTTTTTAGTAAAGTTTTAACTTTAAATTGTCCCAAAGCCCTTCCAATTCTCTCCTTTTCCTGTTGATTATCCTCATCTTTATACATCTTGACTAGTTGATTCCATTCATCCTTGCCCCCATTTTCTGCCACCAGATTATAAACTAGTCCTCTTAAATCTGGATCCACATATTCCCCACCTGTCCACAGCTTCTTTGCCATATTAACAGTTTCCTCATCCCCAAAACTGCCCAGTTTATATAAAACCATTCCTCTCAAAAGTGCATCTGTATGTTTCTCACCAGCCTTTTTCTGCCAGCCCATTTTTGCCACAATCTTTTTATAAATATATCTGTTATAAGTTTTATAATTGTTATGAAAACTTTCATATGCCAAAAGTGAGTCTAACTTACTAAGATGGTTTGTCAACTCTGCCCAGACCGTGTAGTCTTCCTCATTAGCATAACTTTTAGCCAGCTCCAAAGCTAAAGTGGTCGGGCTTTGTCCGGATTGGACCAAACTAAAAGTGTCCCTAATTAACCCTAATCTGTCCGGAGCAGGCAGTTTGCCACTCCTGACATCTTTTTCCAATTCTTTAAAGTACTTGTGTGGATAATCAACTCTAACAAAACTAGTTTCCCCTTTATTTAATTTTTCTCCCCTATCAGTGATAATCATAGTCTTCTTATCCATTAACGTCCCATTTAAAGGAATTGACCAAATTGTACTATCCTTTATTTGCTTTTTAGAGAGTGGAGAAGAAAAAAATCTGTCTTGTGTTAACTGAAGTTTTTTACTTTTTCCTTTTTCCTTTATATTTATTAATGGATGCCCTGCTTTTGAGGTCCAGTTTGTCATTACCTCTGTCACAGGTTTCCCTGAAACCTCTTCTAAAGCTACCCACAAATCCTCAGTTTTTGCATTGGCATATGAGTGTTTTTTTAGATAGTGTTGCAAGCCCTTTTGGAAAACCTCCCCTCCCAAATACTCATGGAGCATTCTTAAAATTGAAGCTCCTTTGGAATAACTGACCTTATCAAATATTTCTGAAATCTCGGCCGGATGCCCCACCTTAACCTCAATCGGGTGGGTATTTTTCAATGCATCCAAAGAATATGCTGTGCCCATCTCAGTTGCCACAAACTGGGTCCAGATATCCCACTGGGGAAAAATTGCATCAATGACCAAATACTCAATAAATGAGGCAAAGCCTTCATTTAACCAAAGATGTGTCCACCACTCCATGGTCACCAAATTACCAAACCACTGGTGAGCCAGCTCATGAGCAATCACCAAGGCCACCCATTGTTTATTTGCAACTGATGATTTTTCAGGTTCCACCAAAATGGTTGATTCACGGTAAGTGATGGCCCCCCAATTTTCCATGGCCCCGGCCGCAAAATCAGGAATGGCAATTAAATCCAAAACCGGCAGAGGGTATGGGATTTTAAAGTAATCCTCATAAAATTCCAAAGATTTTATGGCCACATCCAAAGCAAATCTGGCTTGATCTTTTTTACCTGGAGTGGTGAATACTCTAATTAGTGCCCCATCTTTGGTACGACCTTCGATATTCTCAAATTCCCCCACAATAAAGGCTAAGAGATAAGTCGACATTTTCGGGGTTGGTTCAAATTCCACAATTTTCAAGCCGCTCTCATGTTCCCTCACCACTGACTCCACGGTATTTGAAATTGCCACAGTGTGGGAGGAAATCATCAAAGTCACATCAAAGATGGCTTTTTGTGAGGGCTCGTCAAAACAGGGAAAAGCTCGGCGGGCATCAGTTGCTTCAAACTGGGTGGTGGCCAAGTGCTTATCTACTCCATCTAAAACATACTTACTTCTGTAAAAGCCGCGCATTTTATCATTTAATATTCCCTTAAATTTGAGCTTCAGTTCTCCCCTTCCTTTTTCCAAACTTTTAGGAAATGTAAAAGTGACCGTTTCTCTTTTGGGGTTGTAAGAGATTTTACCTGCCCAATTTTCTCTTCCCTTGTGGACCCATTCCACAGACTCAATTTTTAGCTCAACAGAATGAAGCGTAATCTGTTCGGTACTTTTTTCCAAAGTCAAATAAATTGTTTCTTCCCCCTCAAAGCTAAATTGTTCCAAATCAGGCATCAAGATAATTTTATATCTCTCAGGCTTAACATGAGCTGGAAGTCTGTGTCTTAGATCTTTAGATCGCAAGCTTTGCTTATTTTGCATAATATCGAGTTTACTCTAAATCTCTGATATAATTCAAGCTAATAAGCCGAGGTGATGGAACGGTAGACATGCGCGCCTCAAAAGCGCGTGATCGCAAGATCATGAGGGTTCAAATCCCTCCCTCGGTACTTATGAAAAAAGTTTTAGGCTTGATTGGTGAAAAAGGGAGTGGGAAACAGACGTTTGTAAATTTTTTGAAGGAGATTGCTTCGGCTTCGCCTCGCAATGACGGCGAGAGGCTAACTATCCGCCAAATCCGCTTTTCTGATATTTTGGCTCAAACTTTAATAATCTGGGATCTTCCTATAACCAGAACCAACTTACAAAAACTGTCTATTGCAATGAACGCCACTTTCGGAGAAACCGCTTTGGCTAATGCTGCCAAATTCTCGGCAGAAGGTGATACTGCTGAGGTAATTATCTTGGACGGGATTAGACGTGAGACGGAGCTGGAGTTAGTTAAAAGGATGGATCATCATATCCTAATCTATATCACGGCTGATCAGAAACTAAGATACCAAAGGCTAAAGAAAAGATCAGAAAAGGTGGGAGAGGTGGGGCTTACTTTTGACCAATTTATGGCAGAGGAAAAATCCAAAGCTGAGGAAAAAATCCTAATTTTGGGTAAGTTTGCCAATCTTAAAATAGTCAATAACGGCACACTATCTGATTTTGAAAAAAAGGTCAATAAATTTTATTATTCTTATCTTTCTCAAGCAGCCTGAGCCATCTCTTTCCCTTCAGCTTCCTTAGGAGGCCTACCTCTTCCCTTCTCCATGCCATAAAACTTGGTTCGGTCAGCTCTGAAGAATAAAGTAATCTCTCCTGTTGGACCGTTTCTGTGTTTTTGAATATCCAAAGTCACCAAATCCTGCTTTTCCGGATCTTCTCGATAAAGAAACATCACCACATCCGCATCTTGTTCAATAGCGCCGGATTCCCTTAAATCCGCCAACTGCGGTTTTCTGGTACCTCTTTGTTCAACGGCACGGGAGAGTTGTGAAATAGCTAAAACCGGAATTTTTAGCTCTCTTGCCAAATTTTTTAAGTTTTGAGAAATTTCAGACACCTCCTGCACCCTATTTTCCAAATTCCTGCCCTTGATAAGCTGTAGATAATCTACAATCAAAAATTTTAATCCATGTTCAATCTGAAGTCTCCTGGCTTTAGTTCTCATCTCGGAAATGGTAATTCCCGGAGTATCGTCTATAAAAAGGGGGGCCTCAGCCAATTCCCCCATGGCCAAAGATAACTTGTCAAAGTCCTTCTCATCTAACCTGCCGGTTTTCAGTTTCCAGGCATCTATGTCAGCCTGACCCACCAGCAACCTATCCACCAGTTCTTCCTGAGACATCTCCAAAGAGAAAATCCCCACCGGTAGTCCTGCCACAGTAGCCACATACTGGGCTATATTTAAGGCCATGGAAGTTTTACCTTGTCCAGGGCGTGAAGCCAAAATCAACAAATTTGAATCCTGCATGCCGGCCAACTTATTATCCAAGTCTCTAAAGCCTGTGGGCACACCCCGTAGTTTACCGGAAGACTTTTGCAGTTCATCCAATCTATCAAAAGACTGGGTTAAGGCATCTTTGACAGGTAAAAAGTCTCTGGAAACATGCTGTTGAGACAAAGAAAAAATTCCGGCTTCCGCATCTTCCAAAACTTGCTCAACAGTCTCTGATTCATCATAAGCTTTTTCAATAAGTTGGGTGGCCTGAGATATCAACGCTCTTCTGATGGCATGCTCTTTAATGATCTTGGCGTAATGTTCAATATGTGCAGAGGTGGGAACTATATTCACCAGAGTGGTCAGGTAAGCGGAACCCCCCACCCGATCATAAACCCCTTTTTTCTTCAGCTCCTCTGTCAAAGTGACCAAATCTATTGGCTCACGTCTTTCAAATAAATCTTGAATGGCCGAGTAGATCGCCCCATGCTGTTCGCTTCTATAAAAGTTTTGCGGATACAAAATTTCTGAAACTCTGACTATGGCATCTTTATCTATCAGAAGTGATCCCAGTAGGGATTGTTCAGCATCTATATTTTGTGGAGGAAGTTTGGTTACTGGCTGTGCCATAAATTTTCAATTACTTAACACCACCACCATCGGTTCTTCAGGTAACCTTTCTTTGGTTATGGACAACTTAGGCTGTACCATCACACCCTCGGCCCCCATCTCTTTTAAGAATTTCTCCACCCCCTCCAGTTCAAATTTTAATCCCTCTATCTTGTAATGCATGGGGATAATAATTTTTGGCTCCAGTTGAGAAACTATATCTGAGGCCACATTGCCATCAATGGTATAAACAGAACCCACCGGAATAAACAAAATATCTGTCTGGCCAATTTGAACCACTTGTTCTTCCGACAATTTAAATTGACCTAAATCGCCTAAATGCACAATATCCAATCCATCAAACATGAGGTGGAAAATGGTATTTGATCCCCGCTGAGATCCCTCACTATTATCATGAAATGAGGAAATGCCGGTAATCACCACCCCTTTTACTTCATACTCTCCGGGATCTTTAAATACCATCGGTGTCCCTCCATTCAAACCACTCACAGCGCCAGTATTGTTATGATCTCCATGATCATGAGAAGATAACACCACATCTGCTGACAAATCTTTTGGCAGTTTTAATCCAGTGAATTCAGAATCTAAAGGATCAATTATGACAGTAGCATTTTTGCCTTTCAGTCTAAACAGGGCTTGTCCACCCCAATAAATGTCCATGACAAGTGGGATATTAACATAACATTTGACCTGGGGACAAGATATAATTAATATATCCAATATGTCCAGGCGCCTTTCCATCAAAACCTTCATCTTGTCTCAATTATTAATTCTCCTCTTGGGTCTAATTTTTATCTTTGGTCTTAATTACTACTTAAATGTCAACGGTTTAGAAAAATCTTACTCTCTAAGTAAGGGTCCTGTTACCAGCCCACCAAAAAGCTTAAGATTAGACCTGGAACAGCCGGATAGGGATATGTTAAGCTTTGATTCATCAATCATAGTTTCCGGTAAAACCGCTCCCTCAACAGAAGTTTTAATCTCCACCCTCTCCCAGGATTTGGTCATAAAATCCTCACCAGATGGTAATTTTTCCACTGTAATTAAATTGGATCAAGGGCTAAATATCATTACGGCAGTAGTTTTTGATATAACAGGAGATTCAAGATCAGATGAGAGGACAGTCTTTTACTCAAAGGAGAAACTATGAGAAAATGTTACAGGTTTCAGGTTTTAGGTTACAGTTTAATATTATCTTTCCTGTTCACTGTAACCTGTACCCTGTCCACTGCTCATGCTGCTGATTCCACTCCCTCAGCTAACATCAAGGCTAAATTAGAGGAGCTGAAAAAAGAGATTGCTTCTAAGGCTGCCAAATTAAAACTTGAGGTTAACAGGAAATTGCAAAATAAGGCCTACATAGGGAACTTAAAAGCCAAATCTGAAACTTCTTTAACTTTAGCCACCAGAGGCGGGCCAAAGATTGTCACTCTAAATCAAGATACAATTTATGAAGGTAATGTCAAAAACAAGAAATTGTCTTTGAAAACTTTGGCAGAAGAAGATTTTGTGGCCGCTTTGGGTGACATTGATGAAACAGGAGTCTTAACAGCCAAAAAGGTTATCTTACTACCAACTACCATCCACCAGCTGGCGGACCAACTACCAACTTACCTTTGGGGCCAAGTTATCTCTATCTCCGATAGTCTTGTTACCTTAAAAACCAGGGAACTAAAAAATGTGGCGGTGTCAGTCAATTTCAAACCTGATATAAAGATTAAGCTTAACGATTTTGTGATCGTGGTAGGTAGCAAAAATAAAAATGAAATATATGTGGCAAGATTTGTTTATGTTATTTCCCAAGGCGGAATCATAAAACTCAAAAAGGTGGCCACCCCCTCTGCTCAAGTTACCACCAAATCAGCCACACCTTCTGGGAAGAAAAAGTAATCAGGATATTTGAAAAATCTCCGCTACTTCTTTTTCAGCCTCAGTTAGATCTTTAACTGTATCCACACCTCTCCAATAATCCGTACTTTTGAAAACTATAAATCTTTCTGATGGCAGTTTGGGGAAGGTTTCTATCTCATGATCCCCTTCATCAGGAAGTAGTAGTTCTATTTCTTTGGAAAAAATATAAACTCCGGCATTAATCCAGTGTGGCAGAATGGGCTTTTCTTTAAATCCTAAAATTTCATCATGCTGATTAAATTCTACCACTCCATAAGGGCTTTTTAGGGGGACTACCACTATCGTGGCTATGGCATTTTTTTCCTGATGCTTTTTGATCAAACCCAAAACATCCAATTTCCAAAGATTGTCTCCATTTGTTATCAGCACATTTTCCCAACCATCTGGCAACTCCCTCATGGCCTTTTTGATACCACCACCCCTTCCCAAGGGAGTTTCTTCCACAGAAAAAAGGGCTTTAATTCCATACTTTTCTCCAGAATTCAGATGTTTCTGCAAAGCTTCTCTTTGATAACTACAAGCAAAAACTACCTCCTCAATCCCTGCTTTTTTAAGCTGCTCCAGCTGATAGGCCAAAATTGGTCTGCCGGCAACTTCCACCATGGGTTTGGGCCGGTCATTGGTATAAGGTCTTAACCTTTCCCCTTTCCCCCCAGCCAAAATGATTGCACTTTTGACCATAAGTAAAACTACTCTACAACTTTAAAAAAAGAAAAACAAGTTTGTTGTCACATAATACTGAATACTGAGCAGCAGGCTTTGATGGGTGAAGAGACTTCATTTGTTGGACTTTTTTAAAATAGTTTGCTACACTATGAGATAAAGTTATGCCAGAAATATTGCTTGGAACAATGTTCAATATTGATCCCGAAGATCCTCTCAGTATTTTGGGTAGAATTTTTGAAAGAAAGTTCCCTGGAACCATTCGACAAAATATCCAACACATTGGACAGGTTCTAATAGGTACAAATATAACCTTAACTGGGCAATCGGAGGAAGATATGAATCCTATAGCTGAGATTTGGCATAGTATAACTGGCACAAAAGATTTTGAGTCATTACAACATGCTTTTAATGGGGACACTACTTTTTTTAAAGAATTGGCTCATGATTATATTATTTCGGACAGTCCAGATAGCAAATGGAATTTTTACGATTTTTTGCGTGCTTTAGCTTATGAGAAAGCAATCAGAAAAAACCAAGGTTCATTAATCAGAGACGAGATTACTCCCAGTCAAGTAGAACTCAGACTTGAACGTCGCAGGTCTTGGATTAAAAGACTAACTCCCCCACAAAAGCTTATCACCCCGGTTTATATACATAGAGTATTAATGCGTCTGTATAATTTGACAACAACTGGTGAGGAGAAAAGAACCTGGGTGGACCGTGGGTTAGACTGGATAATAAGCTAATCCTCTAACCACACCCTTCGACTGGTTCGGCTACGATCACCACAGGTTCGCTCAGGGCAGGCCTGCGGTAACCCATAGGAAAATGCAGTCTGTACACTGCTATGATATTATTAAACAGTATGCTTAAAGCACCGCCAACACCAAAGGGGTTTAGGGATATAAAACCCGATATGGCCAAGAAAAGACGTGAGGCAATAAATATTATTGTCAGCGTCCTGGAAGGCTATGGCTTTGTCCCCATTGAAACCCCTACCATAGAGTTTGCAGATACGCTAAAGGGTAAATACGGGGAGGAAGAAAGGTTAATTTATGAGTTCACAGATAGAGGCGGCAGAAAACTGGCATTACGCTATGACTTAACTGTTCCGCTTGCACGGTATGTGGCAGCCTACAACCCTCCCCTACCATTCAGAAGATACCAAATTGGCCAGGTCTTCCGCGGTGAAAATCCCCAAAAAGGCAGGTGGCGTGAATTCACCCAATTTGATTTTGATAGCGTGGGTTCATCTGATCCCAAAGAAGATGCCTTGATTGTGGCAGTAACCATTAAATGCATGAAAGATTTAGGCTTTGAAGATGCAGTTATGCTCATTAATGACAGAGCCAATTTTGCCTCACTTCCTTCTGAAGCAGTCAGAGCTATAGATAAAATCAATAAAATCGGCGAGGAAGATGTGATAAGTGAGTTAGTTAGTGGTGGACTATCACCGGATAAGGCTAAGGAGACAGTTAATGAAATCAGATCCCAAAAACCCACTGAAAATCTTGAGCAATTATTTAATATCTTAAAAGAAAAATATTCTTTAGAGATGGGTATTGATTTCAAATTCGACCCAACACTAGCTCGCGGTTTGGATTATTACACCGGCGCTATTTTTGAGCTCAAACTAGATCAAAATCCAACCTCCTTATCTGTTGGTGCCGGTGGCAGATATGATAACTTAATAGGCATGTTTATTTACCCTGAGCGAAGTCGAAGGGCCAAGAAAGACATCCCTGCTGTTGGTTTTTCCTTTGGTTTGGACAGACTCCTGGAATTAATCTGACCTACCCTTTATACTTAAATAATGTCTTCTCAAATTCTGTCCAAACCTTTTCCATACATAGCCTTAGTGGTGGCTCACCTGATCTGGGGAGCCACTTTTGTGGTGGCCAAAATTACTTTACAGGAATTTCCACCATCATCTTTGGCTTTTCTAAGATTTTCTCTGGCCTGTTTACTGCTGGCCCCTTTTGTTTGGGCGCAAAGAAAAAAAATTAGTGTTAAAAAGGAAGATCTTCCTAAGCTTTTGGCAATTGGTATATTTATTATTACCTTAAATATCGCCTTTTTCTTTGAAGGAATAGTCAGAACTACTGCCATTAATGCTTCTGTCCTAACCCTGATTATCCCCATATCCAGTGTGCTTTTGGGATGGCTTTATTTAAAAGAGAAAATATATTTGATTAACTTATTGGGAGTTTTAATGGGACTTGCGGGAGCTTTGGTTATTATTGGCTTACCTCAAATTATCAGCGGAACTTATTCCTCGGAAACGGTTTTGGGTAATATTTTAATCATCCTGGCTGCATTATCATTTGTGGGGGGGGCCGTATTTTCCGAGCAGATGCTAAAAAAATACTCCACACTGACCATTACTGCCATAGCATTTTTAACAGGTGCTGTAACCTTTTTCATTCCGGCTGCCTCAGAGTATATCCAAAATCCCAGTTGGAGTGCAAATATCACCATTTTGGGAATTTTAGGTCTTTTATATATGACCATGCTATCTTCAATCTCTGCCTATTTTCTTTTTGAGTGGGGACTTGCTAGAACTAATGTAATTAGAGCAGATCTTTTTCAATACATTGAGCCATTTGTAGCGGCAGCCTTAGCTGTTTTCATTTTGGCAGAAAGAATTTCCTTATCATTTATGATAGGAGCATCATTGATAGCTATGGGTGTATATCTGGGGACACTGGCCAAAGAACCACACCATAAAACTCGCAAAGCTCACCGCTTTTAGAAATTTTGGGGGCACTTGACAGACGCAGACAAAGTATGTGCATACTAAAATATAGCATGTTCAAAAAACAACAAGGATTTTCATCAATAATTTTTTTGCTTATTGCAGCCTTAGGACTTTTAGCATTTATCATATTTGCCCAAACTGCTCCTCTTGGAAACCTTTTTGGAACCCTCTACCCAAAACCTACCTCTGAAGCAACTCCTCCACAAAAAAGTTTTTCTGCCACTCTTACTTTAGATCCCAATCCTGCAGAATGTTGTGGAAGCTTAGTTTCTGCTTCTGGTTCTGGGTATTATCCTTCAGCCGATGCTTATATTAATATCTTAACTCCCAAGTCAACCTATGTTTACACCAGATTTACCAGTACTTCTGGTTCTTTGAGCTTTACATTTGGTACTGCTGAAGCTGGCACTTATACAGTCAAGGTTTATCAGAAAAAACCAAAAGGCGGTAAGCTTGTCCAGATGTCTGAAACTCCCCTGGATGTGGTTCAGCTATCACCATAATAATATGCCATTTATTAAACTACCCACTTCCCAAAAAGGCCCGCCTGCCGGCCCGTTTCGCAGCGAGGCGAGCGAGGCAGGTATTATTCCTCCCTTACTTTTAATATTACTGGCAGCTTTAGGAATAATCCTGTTTATTCTTATTTCCTCATCAGCTACTTTTAGAGACAGGTTATTTTCCGCTCTTTTCCCCAACAAGAACCAGCTCCCCAGGTTCCTGATGAAATACTTTTGAAATTTAAAAGCGGAGTAGCTGACAAAATAAAGGATAATACCTTAAAAGCTTATGGATTAACTAAGATTGATACCATCCCCAATATTGAGGTAATAGTAGCCAAAGTTCCGGAAAAAGCCAAGGATAAAGTAATTAAGGCTTTAAATAGAAATCCCAGGATAGAATATGCAGAACCAAACTTTATCGGGAAAGAGCTGATTGAACCAAATGATCCGGCTTTTACTACTGCCCAGTGGAATCTCAACCCCAGCATTAAATTTTATAGCGGTGAATCTGCACCACAGATTGGAGTCCCAGCTGCCTGGGATATTTCCCAAGGTAATTCTTCTACCTTTGTGGCAGTAATTGATTCCGGAGTTTATGCAGATCATGAGGATTTACAAGGTAAAATTCTG
>JACOYE010000005.1 GCA_016182045.1 Candidatus Microgenomates bacterium | reverse complement strand
AGATCGTATACTGCTACCAGCTACTTAAACGGCCAGATTGATGATGTTAAAATCTTCAACTACGCCTTAACGGCAGTGCAGGTAAGAACAATATATAACAGCGGTGGGGCCAGATACGGACCCTCTACGGGGACACCATGATAGTTACATTATTATATTAGGAAACTGACTATAAAGTTAATAGACTGATATGGATAATCATAGTTTATTTTGCAGCAGTCCCGGGCTAGACTGGATATAGGATGAAAGAAAATATCTTAGGACTCTTGAATCAAATCTTTAAAACCTCTTTGATGGTGGTAATCTTTGCTACCTTGCTTTTATTTTGGAATTTAACCACTGAATTTTATGACACTCCCAAGTTTTTAATACTGATTATTTTTATTGGCATAGGCCTTATTGTCACCACTTTAAGATTTGCCCTGTCGGAAAAGGTTTTTTTCATCCAAACTCCCCTGGATCTTCCTTTAATTTTACTTTTACTGGCAGGAATAGTCTCCACTATCTTCAGCAGCGCTCCCTTTGGTTCTTTGCTGGGCCACGCTTCCAGAATCCACACCAGCCTGGCAGCCATTATTTCTTATGTCCTTTTCTATTTTCTGCTGACTCAAAATTTGAAAAATTTAAAAGATGTTAAAATTTTAATTAATTTTCTACTGATTGGAGCAGTGCTTGCCTCCGTAGTAAGTTTGCTCTCTTACACCGGCCTTAAACTTCTTCCCTCACCCTGGGTACACGGCACTAATTTCACCCCCACCGGTTCCTCTTTTACCACTACTGCCATACTGGCTATGCTTCTACCCTTTCCTTTAATAGGGCTTTTAACTGCCCGCCAAAGGCAGGATTTGGTTTTGAATTTTTTAGCCGTGACTATTTTTGGAGTAACCATAGCTTTAACCGGAACCGGGGCTACATATTTGGCAGCAGTTTTAGCAGTTAGTTTAACCTCACTTATTTTAAAACCGTCTTTGGGCAGTTCGCGCACCTTCTTACAACAACCCGGTCCGGCCTTACTGGGGGCAAGCTTAGTGCTGGTAGGTTTAATACTAACCTTATCCTTTGTTCCCCCCATTGGTAAAGCCCAAAACCCTCTTTATAATTTGGCCAAATCATTCCCCAGGGAACCGCAGCTTGGGCTGGTAGGTTCCTGGAAAATAGCCATCTCAACCTTCAGGGATTCACCCATCTGGGGTTCCGGCCCTTCCACTTTTATGTTTGATTTTAATTCTTATAAACCGGTCAGGCTTAATCAAACCAAATTCTGGGATATCCGCTTTGACTCAGCCTTTAATGAATATTTGCAAACTTTGGCCACTTTGGGGGGGTTGGGAATAACTGCCCTGCTTTTACTGACAGCTTTCTATATGTCTACACTATATCGGACTATATCTGTTGCCATCAATAATCACTATCGTCTAGGCCTGGCTGTTTCAGGATTATTATTTTTAATTGTCATCGGGCTGCATGCTGCCACTCTGGCTGTCTGGGTAGTAGGCTTAACTGTTTTAGCCTGCTTTATGATCTTATCTTTGGAAAGCAAATCCAAAGCAGTCAGCGCCGTATTTTCTAAAATAACAGGCTCTCTGGAGATGGTAAAACTTGACATCCTCCCCTCTTCCCTTTTTATTGTTGTTTCTGCTTTGGTCCTGGCTGCTTTCTATTCCGGGGGCAAGCTTGCTTTGGCTGATTTTCATCACCGGCAAGCTTTAAATGCTGATACTCAAAATAAAGCCATAGATGCTTATAACCGGCTGGTAATAGCGGAAAAACTCAACCCTCAAAGCGACTTATACAGAATAGGCTTGGCCCAAACCAGCTTTGCCCTGGCTTCTGCTCTTATCCAGGCCAAAGGACCTACAGAAACCTCACCTGCCGGATCTTTAACCGACCAGGATAAAATTAATATCCAGCAACTGCTCTCCCAGGCAGTAAATGAGGGAAAAATGGCAGTCAGTCTTTCCCCCAAAAATCCGGTCAATTGGGAAATTTTGGCTAATATTTACCGGCAGATTTCCGGGGTGGCACAAAATGCCCTGGCTTTTTCTTTGGATGCTTACGGCAAAGCTATCTTACTGGATCCTTTAAATCCCCAGCTACGGCTGAGCGCAGGAGGAATTTATTATGCCGGTAAAAACTATGATATGGCGGTAAGGCTTTTTACGGATGCCATTAATTTAAAACCGGACTTTGCCAACGGCTACTATAACTTATCCGTAGCTTTAAGGGATAAAGGCGACCTTAAGGCTGCCATCGGGGCTGCGGAGAGAGCCTTGGTTCTGATAGATAAAAACAGCCAGGACTTTGAGGTGGCTAACAGTTTATTAAATGATTTACGTTCTCAAACTCAAACTGCTACCTCCTCCGGGCAGTTGGGTGTTCCTACAGCCAAAGAGGAAGGCCCTCTGCAACAGGAAAAATTACCAAAAGTTTTGGATTTGCCTAAACCGGAAAATATTGCCAGCCCCCCCGCTGTTAAAAGATAGACTGAAGTTGATTATTTCTCGTACTAAAACATAACTTGACTTTCATAATTCTCGGGTTATTTGGAAAAGGATATGTCAATCCTTTTGAAACTACGAAAAACAGAAAGTTTAACAGCTTTACTTAGAGTACTTGCCTCTCAAATAGGCAATTTAGTTAATCTGGCAGAGCTTTCTAATACTTTGGGGCTTTCAGTTCAAACTGTGAAAGATTATCTCTGGTATCTGGAAAAAACCTATATTATTACCAAAGTCACCCCCTATTTTAAAAATACGAGGAAGGAGATAACCAAAAGCCCCATCTATTATTTTGTTGATCTGGGACTGCGTAACTTCGCAGCCAATCAATTTAGTCATGGTGCGTTTGACACCACTGGGTTTTTGTTTGAAAACTTTGTTTTCAATAATTTAAAAGGGCATCTTAAGCTTACCCCCACCAGTATTCATTTTTGGAGAACCAA